>DATMBY010000265.1:0-12536 GCA_035558995.1 Solirubrobacterales bacterium | reverse complement strand
ACGGGAGAGCCGCGGCACCCGCAGCTACTTCGCCCTCGTCCCCGGCGCCCTCGACTCGGTGCGCGAGGTCTTCGCGCCCGCGGCCGCCTGCTGCTGAGGCGATGGGCGCCCGACCCGACCTCCTCCGCCGCGCCGCCGCCGAGGGGATCGGCGTCTTCGCCCTGGTCTTCGCCGGCTGCGGCGCGATCGTCGCCGAGGCCGAACATCCCGGCAGCCTCGGAGTGGTCGGGATCGGCCTCGTCTTCGGCTTGATCGTGATGGCGATGGTCTATGCCACCGGGCACCTCTCCGGCGCGCACCTCAACCCCGCCGTGACCCTCGCCTTCGCCCTCACCCGCCACTTCCCCCGCGGCGAGGCCGGGGCGTACCTGGCCGCCCAGGCGTTCGGCGCGCTCCTCGCCGCCGCGCTCCTCGCCGCCGTCTGGCCGGGCCAGCCGGCCGGGCTGGGGACGACTCTGCCCACCGTCGGGGTCGGCAGCGCCTTCGCCTACGAGGTCGTGCTGACCGCCTTCCTGATGTTCGTGATCATGGCCGTCGCCACCGACACCCGCGCCGTCGGCGCCGCGGCGGCGATCGCGATCGGCGGCACTGTCGGCCTCGACGCCCTCTTCGGCGGGCCGGTCACCGGCGCCTCGATGAACCCGGCCCGCTCGCTCGGTCCGGCGCTTGTCTCCGGCGAGCTCCACGACCTCTGGATCTACCTGCTGGCGCCGCCCCTCGGGGCCGCGGTCGGGGCGCTCGCCTACCAGCTGGTCCGGGGCGAGCACCACGCCGAGGCGGCCGCGGAGGCGACCTGATGGCCCGTGCCCTCTTCGTCTGCCTCCACAACGCCGGCCGCTCGCAGATGAGCGAGGCGCTCTTCGCCCGCGCCGCCGCCGGCCGGCACGAGGCGCGCTCGGCGGGGACGACCCCGGCCGACCGCGTCCACCCCGAGGTGGTCGAGGTGATGGAGGAGCTGGGGATCGACCTCAGCCCCCGCCGGCCGCGCAAGCTCTCGCGCGAGGACGCCGAGTGGGCCGACGTGGTGGTGACGATGGGCTGCGGCGACGAGTGCCCGTACATCCCCGGCAAGCGCTACCTCGACTGGGACCTGAGCGACCCGAAGGGCCAGCCGGTCGAGGCGGTTCGGGCGACGCGCGAGGTGATCGAGCGTCGGGTGCGGGCGCTGGTCGAACAGCTCGACGCCGGTGGGTAAGTCGCTTTAGGTGAGGCGGAAGCCCGAGAGGAGGCGTTTCTCGGTCTCCCCCTCGACCTTGGCGACCACTTCGAGGCGGCCCTCGAGCGGGGTGCCGCGGATCTTCGTCGCCAGCAGGTCGTCGACCTGGAAGATCCCGGCGCTGTTGTTCAACTGGATCTCGATCCGCACCGGCCGCTCCTCCCCCGCCCCGATCCGGACCTCGTCGACGGCGGCGGCGGAGATCGAGTGGATTCCCTCGTGCCCGGACTCGATCGGCGTGCGGGTGCGGCCCTGGGCCATGTCGAGCGCGTCGGCGACGCGGACGACGCCGGCCTCGAGCGTGTAGGGCTCGCCGCGGCGACGGTGGCCGATGATCGCGTGCAGGATCTCCGAGGCGACGATGGTCCGCTCCGGCTCCTTGTAGACGTCGGCGAGGAGGCGCTGGAGGGCGCCGTTAGCGAGGAAGAGCGAGTAGGCCTCGTGGTCGGCGCGGTGGATCGACATCCCGGTGTCGTGGAGCAGCGCTCCGCCGGCGACGACCACCTCGGCGTCGCGGTCGCGCATCCCGTGGTCGGCGACCATCGCCGGCTCGACCCCGGCACGCAGCAGCAGCCGCAGCAGCCGCAGGGCGATGTTGAGGACGATCTGCATGTGGACCCAGGAGTGGTCCGACATCCCCAGCCGCTCCGACTGGACCTGGGTCATGTACCACCAGGCCCGCACCTGATCGTCGGAGTTGACGGCGTCGAGGAAGCTCTCGAGCCTGCGGTTGCCGCGCGTCGGCGCCCGCACCCGTGCCTCCGCGACCGCCTCTTTCGGCGGTTTCCGCTTCGGCCCCTCGGCGTCGGGCGCTGGAACCTGCTCCTCGCCCGCCTCTATCGGCTCCTCAGCCATCGCGCGCATCGTAGATGCGCCCGTCGGCGTTCGTCCTTTTCCGGACATATGCCCAGGAAAGGACGAACGCCGAACTGCGCCGCAGGCGCGCTTTTAGCCGCAGATCGGCCAGGGGCTGGAGCCGCTGGTCGCGTAGAGGAGGGCGGCGCGGTAGTCCTGCTCGGCCTCGGGGGCCGCGGCGGGGTCGCCGCTGCCGCCCATCGATTCCCAGGTGCCGTAGTCGAACTGGTATTTGCCCCGGTAGGTGCCGTCGGAGGAAACCGCGGTCGGGTCGCCGCCGGACTCGCAGGAGGCAATCGATTCCAGGGTCGCGATCGAGACGCCGCCGGGCAGCTCGGCGAAGGCTTCTTCGCGTTCGCGCTGACGGCGCCGCGCTTCGGCGCGTTCCTCGGCGCGGATGTCGGCGGCTACCGCCTTGACGACGCGGTGGAAGCGGTCGACCGGCCGCCGCAGCGCCGCGGCCGGCGCGACCTCAGCCTGGCCGACGCTCGGACCGTTGGCTGCTCCCCCTCCATCAGCGGCCAGCGCGGCCGCGGGGAAAACGAGCAGGATGAGCAAGATCGGGGTGAAATGTTTGCGTTTTGTGAGCAAGCGCGAAACCGTGAGGGTTCGCGCCGATCTCGTGTGTGGGCAGCATCACACTTCGGCGATAATTCGTGCGGCTTCGCACTAGCTCAGGCACGAACGCAGCGAAAGCCGAGGTGACTCTGGTCGCGAATTTGCGGCTTCAGACTGCTCTTGCGACCAGCAGTCGCAGGTCCGGCAGCCGCCGGAACGACTTCACCTCGGCCTTGCCGTAGCCGCTCTCCCCCATCCAGCGGGAGACGTCCTCGACCGTGTAGGTGTCGGCACCGGAGGTGAGGTGGAAGAAGAGGCCGAGGACGGAGGCGAGGTTGGCACGCTGCCCGCCGGGGCGGTCGTAGAGGTCGAGGACGCAGAGCGGCGCCCCCGGCCGCAGGACCGCGCGGATGCGGGCGAAGAGGGCCCGGATCTGCTCCGGCGAGAGGTGGTGGATGATGTTGAAGCAGAGGGCGCCGTCGTAGTGGCCGTCGTAGTCGACCTCGTACATGTCGCCGACCAGGTAGCGGACGCGGTCGCCCATCCCCGCCTCGGCGACGATCTCCCTGCCGACGTTGGCGCTGCCCGGCAGGTCGACGATCGTCGCCCGCAGCCCCTCGTGGCGGCGACAGAGCGCCATCGAGAACTCGCCGTGGGCGCCGGCGACGTCGAGGATCGAGTGCGCGCCCCTCGCCAGCGGGATCGCCTTCGCGACTTCGGCGCTGGAGAGGCGCGCCAGCTGGTACTGGCCGCGGATGTAGGAGCGCCAGTAGGGGTCCTCCGGCCCTTTCTCGTGCAGCTCGGCGTGGGTCCCGTCGCGGACCAGGTCCTCGAGCTTCGCGTACCAGTCCCAGTAGTAGGCGGTGTCGGCGAGGAAGTCCCCGAGGTAGGTGTCCGAGCGCGGATCGAGCCATTTGCGTCCGCTCTTGGTCAGCTCGTAGCGCCCGTCGGGCCGCTGCGCGACGTGCTTCATCGAGGCGATCACGTCGAGGACCCGGATCGTCCCGGTCGGCTGCAGGCCGAGGTGCTCGGCCAGCTCGGTCGGCTCCCGCGGCCCCTCGGCCAGCGCCCCGAGGATCCCGGTCCGCTGCGCCACCTGCAGAGAGCGCGCCAGCGGCATCGCGTACATCGCCTCGCCGATAGGGGTCGGCAGCTGTCCGAGCATCAGCCCGATCCGCTCGACCGCCCCGTCCGGAATCGCTCCGATCCGCATCGACTCCAATCTATCCGCGATCATCGACGGATGGGAGACGCACCGACCACGAGGCTGCTGCTCGCCTGCCCCGACCAGCCGGGGCTGATCGCCCGTGTCAGCGGCTTCCTCGCCGAGTCCGGGCTCAACATCGTCGACGTCGACCAGCACTCGAGCGCCGAGGGCCGCTTCTTCATGCGGATGGTCTTCGACCACGTTCCCGAGGACGAGCGCGAAGCGCTGGAGATGCGCTTCGCGCGGGAGATCGGCGAGCCGTTCGCGATGGACTACGAGTTCCACGACGCGGCGCGGACGAAGCGGGTGGCGATCATGGTCAGCCGCGAGGACCACTGCCTCTCGGACCTGCTCTGGCGCTGGCGCAACGGCGACCTCGGCGGCGAGCTGGTCGCGGTCCTCTCCAACCATCCCGATCACGCGGGCCAGGCCGAAGCGGTCGGCCTCCCCTTCCACCACGTCCCCGTCGACCCGGCCGAGCGCTACGCGGCCGAGCGCCAGGCGCTGGCGCTGCTGAATGGCGCCGACCTCCTCGTCCTGGCCCGCTACATGCAGATCCTCTCCCCCGAGTTCCTCCGCAAGCTGGGGGCGCCGGCGATCAACATCCACCACAGCTTCCTCCCCGCCTTCGTCGGCGCCGACCCCTACCACCGCGCCTACGAGCGCGGCGTCAAGCTGATCGGCGCCACCGCCCACTATGTGACCGCCGAGCTCGACGCCGGCCCGATCATCGCCCAGGACGTGACCCGCGTCGACCACCGCGACGAGGTCGCCGACATGATCCGCCTCGGCCGCGACGTCGAGCGTCTAGTCCTCGCCCGCGCCGTGATGGCCCACCTCGACGACCGCGTCCTCCTCGACGGCGAGCGGACGATCGTCTTCTGATGGCCCTGCCGCCCGGGTCCGGCGCCCCGACCCTGGTCCAGGCCGCCCACTATCTGCGCGACCCGCTCGGGTTCCTCGCCAAGCAGCAGAGGCGCCACGGGGACATCTTCAGCGTCAACTTCCCCTTCTTCGGGCGGGTCGTCTACGTCGCCCGGCCCGACCTCGTCAAAGAGGTCTTCACCGGGCCGCCGGCGATCTTCCACGCCGGCGAGGCGAACGCGACGGTGCTGGAGCCGGCGCTGGGGCCGAACTCGGTCCTCACCCTCGACGACGAGCCGCACATGCGCCAGCGCAAGCTGCTGCTGCCGCCCTTCCACGGCGAGCGGGTCCAGCGCTACGGCGAGCTGATCGTCGAGACGACGCGGCGGGAGATGGAGAGCTGGCCGGTCGGCGAGCCGTTCGCGCTGCGCCCCCACACCCAGCGGATCACCCTGGCGGTGATCATGCGCGCCGTCTTCGGCGTCCACGACGAGGCGCGGCTGGACCGCTTCGGGCGGCTGATCGACGACTTCGCCAAGCGGGTCGGCGTCATCACCTCCTTCCCGATGCTGCGCCGCAACCTAGGCCCGCTCGGACCCTGGAGCCGCTTCCAGCGCTCGCGCGCCGCCCTCGACGGGTTCATCTACGAAGAGATCCGGCTGCGGCGCGCCGAACCCGGTCACGAGGAGCGCGACGACGTCCTCTCGCTGCTGCTCGGCGCCCGCGACGAGGCGGGCGCGGCGATGAGCGACGAGGAACTTCGCGACGAGCTGGTCACCGTGCTCGGCGCCGGGCACGAGACGACCGCGACCGGCCTCGCCTGGGCCGTCGAGCGCCTGGTCCGCAACCCGGACGTGGTGGCAAAGCTGCGCGACTCGCTCGCCGCCGGCGAGGAGGACTACCTGGCCGCCGTCGTCAAAGAGACCCTGCGGGCGCGGCCGGTGATCGTCGACGTCGCCCGCAAGCTGAAGGCGCCGGCGACCGTCGGCGGCTATGACCTCCCTGTCGGCCAATTCGTCCTGCCGGCGATCGCCGCCCTCCACTACCGCGAGGACCTCTTCCCCCAGCCGGAGCGGTTCCGCCCCGAGCGCTTCCTCGACGGCAAAGCCGACAACTACGCCTGGATCCCCTTCGGCGGCGGCGTCCGCCGCTGCATCGGCGCCGCCTTCGCCGAGTTCGAGATGCGACTGATCCTGCGCGAGTTCGTCGAGCACGCCGAGCTGCGCCCGGTCGACCCAGAGCCCGAACGGGTCCGGGTCCGCAACATCACCCTGGCGCCGGCGAAGGGGACGCGGGTGGTTCAAGCCTCGGCGGCCGCCTGAGCCTGCTCCCACTCTTCATAGAGCTCCTCGACCTCGGCCCTTGCCTCTGTGTGGCGCTTTGTCGCCCGCTCGATCCGGCCGGGGCTCGACCAGGCCGCGGGATCGGCCAGCTCGTCCTCGAGCTTGCGCAGCTTCGCCTCGGCGCGCTCGATCCGGTCCTCCAGCTTCGCCACCTTGCGCGCGGCTTTCTGGGCCGGCTTGGTCGCGCTGTACTTCTTGGCGCCGCCAGCGGGCTTCGCCGCCGACTCGGCCTCGGTCTCCGTTTCGTCGCGCCGCCGCTGGTACTCGGCCCAGCCGGTCGGATGACTCTCGAGGCGGCCGCTTTCGCAGACGAGGGTGCGGCTGCCGACCGCCTCCAGCAGCGCCCGGTCGTGGGAGACGAGGAGGACCGCTCCCTCGAACTCGATCAGCGCGTCCTCGAGCGCCTCGCGGCTCTCGATGTCGAGGTGGTTGGTGGGCTCGTCGAGGACGAGGACGTTGGCGCCGGAGGCGACGAGGATCGCCAGCGAGAGCCGCCGCTGCTCGCCGCCGGAGATGTCGGACAGCTGCTTCTCCACCTCGGCGCCGGAGAAGAGGAAGCCGCCGAGCAGGGCGCGCGCCTGGTTCTCGGTCAGCCCGGTCTCCCGCTTCGCCGCGTCGAGCACGGTGCCGCCGCCGGCCGCGGTCTCGGCGTGCTGGGAGAGGTAGCCGATCTTGACGTTGTGGCCGGTGCGGACGCTGCCGGCGGCGGGCTCGCGATCCCCGGCGAGGGTCTCGATCAGGGTCGTCTTGCCGGCCCCGTTCGGTCCCACCAGGACCACGTGTTCCTCGCGCTCGATTTCCAGGTTCGCCCCCTCGAGCAGGGTCCGACCAGGCACCTCGAGCTTGCCGTTGACCAGTTTCAGCACCACCCGCCCCGGCCGCTCGGGCGGTTTGAAGTGGAAGCGCAGTTCGCGGCTGTCGCGCTTTTCGCTCGCCGGCCCTTCGCGCTTGGCTTTCTCGATCATCTTCACCCGCGACTGCGCCTGGCGGGCCTTCGTCGCCTTGTAGCGGAAGCGCTCGACGAAGCGCTCCATCCGCGCGATCTCCGCCTGCTGGCGCTCGATCGCTTTGCCGAGGGCGATCTGCCGCACCGCTTGCTCTTGGCGCCAGGCGTGCCAGGGCCCGGCGAAGAAGCGAGCGCGCCCGGCCTCCAGCTCCAGCACCGAGGTCCCGACCGCCTCCAGGAACCAGCGGTCGTGGGCGACGAGGACGACGGCGGCGTCGAGGTCGACCAGGTAGCGCTCGAGCCACTCCAGCGAGGGGATGTCGAGGTGGTTCGTCGGCTCGTCGAGCAGCAGCAGGTCGGGACGGGTGGCGAGGGCGCGGGCGAGCGAAGCGCGGGTCAGCTCGCCGCCGGAGAAGGTATGGAGCGGGCGCTCGGCCTGCTCGGCCTCGAAGCCGAGCCCGCGGAGGACGGCGAGGACGTCGTCCCGCCAGCGGTAGCCGCCGCCGGCTTCGAGCCGTTGCTGGGCGGCGGCGTAGGCGCGCATCGTCTCCTCGCCGCCCTCGCCCCCCATCTCCCCCTCCAGCCGCTCCAGCTCGGCCTCGGTCTCGAGCATGTCGGTGCGGGCGGAGAAGACGTACTCGCCCAGTGTCATCCGCGATTCCCGCGGCGGCCGCTGGTCGTGCAGCGCCACCCGCGCCCCGCGCTGGATCGTCAGCGAGCCCGAGTCCGGCGCCAGCTCGCCGGCCAGGACCCGCAGCAGCGTCGACTTGCCGGCGCCGTTGCGGCCGGAGAGCGTCATCCGTTCGCGCGGCTCGAGCTTGAAGCCGACGTCTTCGAAGAGGTGCCTGCCGCCGACGTAGACGTCGAGCGAGGTTGCGGTCGCGATCGCCATGGCGACCTAGGCTAGGCGAGCTTCGCGGCGATCTGCTCGACCGTGCCCATCGTGCGGCGGGTGTCGGCGCCGAGCAGCCTCTCGATCGCCTTCAGGTCGAGACTCGACTCGAGCAGACCGCCGCTCGGCAGCCAATAGAGCTCCCGCCCCTCGAGCGCCAGCAGGTCCTCGTCCGTCGCCATCGCCAAGACCTTCTTCTCGGCCGCTGCGGTCGGGTTCTTCTTCAAGAACGAGACCTGCAGCTTGCCCTTCGACTTGTCCACCGCCTTGGGATCGAACGGCTCCTGCGCCGCCACCGCCGCGACCTTCTCCTCGCTGCGGAGGAACACGGGCACCTCGTAGCCGAGCCGCTCCCCCAGCTCCGCTTCGACCCGCGCCGCCAGCTTCGACTCCGCCTCCCGCTTCGCAGCCCCGAAGATCACGTTGCCGCTGGCCCGGAACGTCGCCACCTCCTCGAAGCCCATCGCCTCGAAGTGCGTCCGCAGTTCCTCGTTCTTGATCCGCCGCCCGCCGAGGTTCATCCCGCGCAGGAAGGCAACGTAGCGCTCCATTGAGCGACCCTAGCGATCGAGCTATTTCCGAGGTGTTCGGTTGCGGTCGCCTCAAAACGGTGTCCGCTCACCTCGCAAATCGCGGGAATTAGAGAAGGAATGGGACCTTTAGACCGTAGAAGCGACCTGCGCCGGGAATTGCACTGTGCGAAGCCTTTCGACGATCGAGATCGGCGGGCGGAATATGACCTGGCGTTGCTGCTTCTGGCCTCACGGTGCTGCCACACCGAGGCCGCGTCGAAGCCAGAAAGAATCTGGCTCAGGCGGCTTCCCGCCCGCAAAGGGACTTATAGGACAGAGAGGCGCGGAGGGGTGCAACTACAGGAAAATTTGTGCAGAAATTCGCCTCTTTTCCCCGGTCTTTGGGACGAATAGTTCTGCTGTCGCCTATGGGTCGAGCAGCTGCTCAACGCGCGCCAGAAGCTCCGAGGGCCTGGCGTCCAGAGCACGGGAGAGCTTCCAGACCGTGCTCAGAGTCGGAACCTTGGCGGCGCGCTCGAGGCGCCCGAAGTAAGCGCGATCGAGTTCGGCCCGAAAAGCGGCGTCTTCCTGCGTGAGACCACGCTCAAGCCGTAGCTCCCGCACCACCGCCCCAAACGCCTGGGCAAGGGTCGGGACCGACGCAAACTCAGAGTCTGGGTCTTTTAAGGCCACGGCCTAAAGGACACTAGCCCACGCACGCGTGAGCCAGCGCTAAACCCGGCGGAAACGCACGGCTCGGGGCCTGTTGCGAGGGCGGCGCCTCCTCGCGTTCCGGCGGATTGTCTCCAGAGCCTTGTCCAGCCGCCACTCGGTTGGGGTCCTCAACCCCTTTTCCTTGTTGCAGGGCCGGCAGGCGGCGACGAGGTTTGCGGGGGTCGAGGAGCCGCCGCGGGCCCGCGGGGCGACGTGATCCACCTCGGCCGTCTCCCTGCCGCAGTAGGCGCAGGTCCAGCCGTCGCGCTCGAGAACCGCGCCGCGCAGGATCGGGTGGATGCGTCGCTGAGCCGGGTCGGCAGCGGCCGGGTCCCAGTGCAGAAGCGGGTTGGAGGCTGAGGGAATTCGCATGAGGAAATCGGGCCGCCCCGCCGCGGCCCACTGAGAGCAGAACCCCGGACCGCGGGAGAGGTTGCGGTCCAGGAGAGAGGAAGGGGCGCCGAGGCGCCCCTTCCAACCCGACTAGTGCCGGGGCGGGTCGCGGTCGTCGCGATCGGCGTCGTACGGCTCGCGCGAGCCGGACTTCGCGAGGCCGCGGCTGATCATGTAGCCGACGGCGACGATGGCGACGTAGAGCCATGCCTGGCGGGCGATGAACTCGTCGGTGCCGGGTGCGGTGTCGCCGCCCTTGATCGCGGCCGCGGCGACGAGGATGCCGACGATGACGACCACCATCGCCCAGAACTCGGTCGTCTTGAACGCCTGTTTCGTCTCCGTCGCGAGACGGCGAACCGTGCCCCGGCTCGCGCTGCGATCGACGCCTGCTCCCGCGCCACCGGCGCGGCTGGCTGCTGACTCCATGGCTGATCCTCCTAGATGGATTTGGCAGATCCCAAGCTCGGCCAAGCCCGTCCGGACGAGACGGCGCAACCTCGGGTGAACAAGAGCGGCTCTCGAGGTGTCTCCCCTGACTGGTGAGAGGTGGAACCCTGGCGATCCACTCTCGGAGCAAGAGCCGAATACCCGCCGATTTCGAGAGGAAAACCACTGTGGGAACCACGACGAACCCCCCTTCAGGGGGCTCGTCTTGATGGAGGCGCCGAGATTCGAACTCGGATCCGCGGACGCGGTGCGAGGGTGTCTACAGGTTTAGCTGGCGCTTGATTCTCGTCTCCCGGGGTCCGCGCCAGCGGGCACTGCGGGAGATAAAGCCCCTTCGATGTTCCCTGGCGGTCAGGGCGGTCCGCCTGGGTGAGCCCACTTCTGAAGCCGGTGCCCCTCCCCGTGGGCGAGGGAGGACCGACTCTCACAGCGCTTAGCTTCTAACTAAGCGGCGAGGGCGAACTCATGGTCCGCACGTATTGGTTTGTGCTGGGGTTTAACGAGGCCTCCAGCAACCTCGACCTGCAACCGTTCGCACGAGTCGACCACGTCGAAGCCTGTCGCCCCCGTGCTTGGGAATGCCCTTCAATTGTACGGCGTCGGCGCGTCGGGAGGGACTGGCGAAACCCGCGTGTGCGGCTGGCGAGCGCCGGACTAAGCGGGGCCAGGACGCAGGGAGGCCGAATAGCAGAGCTATTTGGCCGACTGAGGACGCCGCACCGCGCAGTGTCCGCCGCCGCCAGGCGTGCGCGGGGGTTTTGCCAGCCCCTCCCCAGCCTGTGATGATGGGGCGCGTGAACGAGCGCAGCTACGACGCGATCGTCCTCGGGGCGGGCCCCGCGGGCGAGGTCTGCGCCGGCCGCCTCGCCGACGCCGGCTGGAAGGTGGCGATCGTCGAGCGCGATCTGGTCGGCGGCGAATGCTCCTATTACGCGTGCATGCCCTCGAAGGCGCTGCTGCGCCCGGCCGACGTGCTGGCCGAGGCGAAGCGGATCCCCGGCGTCCCCACCGGCCACGGGGAGCTGGAGACGCCGGCGGTGCTCGCCCGGCGCGACGAGGTGATCCACGACCAGGACGACTCCGGGCAGCTGCCCTGGCTGGAAGAACGCGACATCGACTTGATCCGCGACAGCGCCCGCTTCGACGGCGAGCGCCGGATCGTCGTCGAGGAGAACACGCTGATCGCCGAGAAGGCGATCGTCGTCGCCACCGGCAGCAAGGCGGCGATGCCGCCGATCGAGGGGCTCGACGAGATCGACCCCTGGAACAACCGCAACGCCACCACCGCGAAGCTGCTGCCCGAGAGCATGGTCGTGCTCGGCGGCGGCCCGGTCGGCAGCGAGCTGGCGCAGGCCTGGGCGAGCCTCGGCACCGAGGTGACCCTGGTCGAGGGCGGTGAGCACCTGCTCTCGCGCGAGGAACCGTTCGCCGGCGAGGAAGTCGGCGAGGCGCTGCGGGAGCGGTTCGGGGTCGACGTCCGCACCGGCTCCAAACTCGAGAGCGTCGCCGCCGGCGAAGGTGGCCGCGGCATCGTCGCCCGCCTCGAGGGCGGCGAGATGATCGAGGCGGCCGAGATCCTGATCGCTGTCGGCCGAGTCCCCCACACGATCGACCTCGATCTCGAGGCCGCGGACGTCGAGCCGGACGACCACGGCTTCCTCGAGACCGACAGGCGGATGCGGGTCGGCGGTCGCGACTGGCTCTACGCGATCGGCGACGTCAACGGCCGCGCCCTCTTCACCCACATGGGCAAGTACCACGCCTGGGTGGCGGCCGAGAACCTTCTCGGACGGGAGTCGGAGGCGGTCGCCGAAGCGATCGGCTCCCCCCGTGTCACCTTCACCGAGCCCCAGGTCGCAGCAGCCGGCAAGACGCTGGAGCAGGCGCGAGAGGCGGGGATCGACGCCCGCGCCGTCGACGCCCCCACGGACGGCACCCCCGGCGCCAGCTTCCAGGGCAAGGACACGGGGGGCACCTGCCGCCTGGTAATCGACCAGGAGAAGGAAACGGTCGTCGGCGCCACCTTCACCGGCTTCGAGACCGCCGACCTCCTCCAGGCCGCGACGGTGGCGATCGTCGCCGAGATCCCGCTCTCAAAACTGCGTCACGCGGTAGCCCCCTACCCGACCCGCAGCGAGGTCTGGCTGAAGCTGCTGGAGAAGGCCGAAGAAGACGGCGGCTAGACCGTCGAGCGCTGCTTCAGGTCTTCCAGCAACTCCACGGGGAAGCCGGCGACCTGGTCGAGGTCGTCGACCGACTTGAAGCCGCCGAGCCGCTCGCGGTGGGCGAGCAGGCGGGTTGCCTGCGTCACCGAGAGGTTCTGCTCGCGCAGCTGCTCGAAGGTGATCGTGTTGAGGTTGACCTGATCGCCGCCGGCGGGGGCGCCGAAGCCCGGCGTCGCGACGGGCGCCGGGGGCTCGGCCGCGGGAGGCTGCGGTAGGGGCGGTGGAGGCGGAGGCTCCGCCGGGCTCGGCGGAGGGGTCGGCGGCGCGAATGACTCTGCCGGCGGCGGAGGCGGGGTCGGCAGGGAGAAAGACTCGGCCGGCGGCGGCGGGGTCGCCGGGAAGGACTGGGGGTCGGCAGGGG
>DATMBY010000264.1:0-12976 GCA_035558995.1 Solirubrobacterales bacterium | reverse complement strand
GCTGGAGCGGATGTGGCGCGAGCAGGACTACCTGCACCCGCGGGCGCGCCTCGGCTACTTCCCCTGCAACGCCGACGGCAACGAGCTGGTCGTCTTCGACCCCGAGGACCACGAGCGGGAGCTCGAGCGGCTCGTCTTCCCGCGCCAGCCGCGCCACGATCGCATCTGCCTCGCCGACTTCTACCGCCCGATCGACTCCGGCGAACGGGACGTCGTCGCCCTGCAGGGGGTGACGGTCGGGCCCGAGGTGACCGCCTTGATCGAAAAGCTCGAGGCCGAAGGCGAGTTCGCCGAGCAGCTCTACGTCCACGGCCTCGGCGTCCAGTCGGCCGAGGGCCTGGCCGAGTGGCTGCACGCCGAGATCCGCCGCCAGCTCGGGATCGAGCCCGACCAGGGGCGGCGCTACTCGTGGGGGTACCCCGCCTGCCCCGACCAGTCCGAGCACGAGAAGGTCTGGCGCCTGCTCGACCTGGAGAAGATCGGGATGACGCTCTCCGGCGGCTTCGCGGTGACGCCGGAGCAGTCGACGGTGGCGATCGTCGCCCACCACCCCCAGGCGGTCTACTTCGGGATGAAGTCGGGCTTCATCCCCGCCGAGAAGGCGCCGGACGAGCTGATCGCCGGCACCGCGCGCGGCGGCGAGCTGCCGCCGGAGTCCGATCCGGACCCCGGCGGGGAGGGCGAGGACGCCGAAGCGGCCCCCGCCCCCGAGCTCAGCCGCTGAATCGGTGCGGAACTTCCGCCGGGTGCAGCGCCGGGCGCTGCCAGTTGCGGCCTTCGTAGGCCTCCTCGAAGCCGGCCCGCCGCAGGTTGCGGGTGACCGCCGACCATGAGGCCAGGTCGCATTCGCCGACCTCGACGAACACGGTGTGACAGCCTGCCCGATGGGCATCGACCAGCCGCCTGTGCAGCAGCGCCGCGTTGCAGCCGTGCCCACGGGCGTGGGCGAGCGTCTGCCCGGCACCCAGCTGGGCCACCCCGCCGACGATCAGCATCGAGCCGGTGGCGACGGGAACTTCGTCGGGCCCCAGGGCGGCGGTGTAGCAGTGCCACCCCTCGCGCTGCGGCAGCGAGAAGAACAGCGTCCCCGCCACCAGCGGCATCTCCAGCGCTTCCGCCGCGATCGTGCTCAGCCCTTCCCCTTCTGCTTCGTCCTGGCCCAACCTGTAGATCGTGATCTCATGATCGATTTCGAAGTCGGGCGGTGAGCCGTCGCGGACCATTTTCACCCAGCCGGCTCCGCGCTCGTAGCCTCTCTCACCCAGCCAGCTTTCTGCGTCCGACGCTCCGGGCCGCCCCGCCGCCACCGGAATCCGGTAGTCGACTTCGCGCGCCCGCATCCATTCGATCGCCGAGGCCAGATGGCCGTCGCCGACCGCGCCGGGCTCCGCCGCACCCTGGATCTGCTGCAGCAGATGGATCTCGGGCAGGTCGCCGAAGGCGGTCGCCTGCACCGGTCCGAACCTCTGTACTTCGACCCCCGATTCGGAGATCGCTTCCGGAACCACCGAATCCCACATGTCGCGCCGGAAGCGCTGCGCGACTCTCTCCAACACTGCCGAGTCGTATCTCACGGCTCCCCTTCCCCCAGTTCGCGTGAGTTGTTGGCCGATTGCTCGACTCTATGCAAAATACTGTGGACCCGTCAAGGAACCTTGCTGATCCGGCCACGGCTTTAACAAGCGAGAAGGGGGCCTGGCGCCAGTGGATGGAAGCGCCGGCCGCACACCTTCTCGTGATCAGCGATGCCGGCCTGGGAATGGTGGCGGCACGCTTACTCGGGCATGTTAAATCAATACAGCAGGGTTTTTTAATGCTTTAGGAAACTTGGCATCCTAAGCCCGCGGCTGGCTCGGTCGTGCCCGCGGTTTCGGGTCGAGGCGTACGGGCGCTGCGGAAACAGCTTGTACTCTCAAGTCGCTCCAGGTCAGGCCCTCCCGGACCAGTGCCGGGAGGCCGAGGGCGACCGCGGTGGCGATCTCGACCCCCTGCAGGATCACCCCGTAAGCGAGGGCATCCGCGGTGCTGACGTTGAAGCCGGTGTGAAGGACGCTGATCACCGCCAGCTGGAAGACGCCGATGTTCGAGGGCGTCGCCGGCACCACCGCGGTGACGTTGACGGCGAAGAGGACCGCGGCGGCAGCGCCGATCCCCGCCTGTCCGTCGAGGTTGAGCGCGTAGAGCAGCGCCCAGCAGGCCGCCAGCTGGATCGCCCAGGCGCTCAGCTGCGCCGCCGCCGCCGCGACCCCGTGGCGCGGATCGCGGAAGACCGCCAGCCCCGCCCGGACCTGGATCAGCGCCCGGTGGACGTTGGCGCCGACCCGGGCCAGGCGCCCGTTGCCGTTGCGCCGCATCAGCAGCGGCGCCACCAGGACGACGATCAGGACCAGCAGCGGCACCAGGCTGAAGAGGAAGATCTGCTTCGTCCCCGAGTGGAAGAGCGGCGTCGTCGAGACGATGATCACGCCCAGCAGGACCAGGGCGACCAGGTTCAGCATCGTCTGCGAGACCAGCGTTCCCAGCAGGACCGGGAAGGTTTCCCGCATCCGCCCGCTGCGGCGCGCCAGGGTCATCGCGCGGGCCGGCTCCCCGAGGCGGGCCGGCAGGGTCGCCGACATCAGCACCCCGATCATCGTCGCCGAGGTGACGTCGCGGCGGCGGATCGGGCGGTTGGGCAGGGCGGCGCGGGCGATCCAGTACCAGGAGGCGGCGCGGAAGAAGAGCGAGCTGGCCATCAGGGCGCAAGCGATCAGGACCCAGGTCAGGTTGGAGCGGACGATGCTCTCGACGACGTTGTCGATCCCGATCCTCTGGGCCGCGAGATAGGTGAGCCCGATCCCCATCGCGCCGGCGACGGCGAGCCCGGCGCGCCGGGCGACGGCGCGGCCCCTGTTGCCGGCCTGGGCGGGGGTGGGGTCGAGCGAGGGCAGCCGCTCCGCCGGCCGGCGGGGGCCGCCGTCGGCGGGGCGCAGACCCGCCCAGTGGGCGAACTTCTCGCTCGCCAGGGCGGGCTTCGGGACCTCGATCGCCCGCTCGTAGACCGCGGTCACCTGGTCCGCCACGCGCGGCCAGGCGTAGCGCTGCGCGCTGAGGCGGGCCGCCTCGCCCATCGCCTGCAGCCGCTCCGGCTCGAAGTGCACGCGCTGCAGCTCCTCGGCCAGCCGCTGGGGGTCGCCGGGCGGGACGAGGAGGCCGTCGACACCGTCGGAGACGACGTCGCTGTAGCCGGCGATCGCCGAGGCGATCACCGGCGTGCCCGCCGCGAAGGCCTCGGTCAGGACCATGCCGAAGCTCTCGCCCGAGAGCGAGGGGGCGCAGAGGAGGTCGGAGCGGTGCAGCTCGGTCCAGAGGTCCTCGCGGGAGACCCGGCCGCGGATGTCCATGAAGCGGAGCAGGTCGGGGTCGGCGACGTAGCGCAGAACGTCCTCGCGTTCGGCGCCGATCACGGTCAGGCGGCAGGGCACGTGCTCGACCAGGGCGTTGAAGGCGGTGAGCAGGATCGGCAGCCCCTTCCGCTCCTCCGGCCGGCCGACGAAGAGGATCTCGAGATCCTCCCCGGTCGGCTTCGGCCCGCTCGGGGCGGCGTCGACGTCGACGCCGTTGGGAATGATCGTGTACTCGCCGCCGTACCAGCGGCGGCCGGTCCAGGCGGCGGCCTCGGAGACGGCGATCCGGGCCGAGAGACGGTTGAACACCCGGCGGGCGCCGAGGCCGGTGGCGATGTAGTTGGGGAGCGCCTTGGTCGAGTAGGCGTGGAAGGTGCCGACGATCGGGTCGCGGGCGCCGAGCGTGGCGTTCCAGCCGACCAGCGGCACCATCGGCTCGTGCACGTGGATGACGTCGAATTCGCCGCTCCGCACCAGCCGCCGCGGCGCCACCACGCCGCCCGCGGGGAAGGGGGCGAGGTTGGAGACCGAGCCGTTGGCGCCGAACCCCATCGTGCGCCCGAGCGGCATCAGGTAGTCGGGCAGCTCCCGCCGTTCCGCCTGGGCCCGGTGGAGGGCGCGGCTGACCCTCCCAGGCGGGTCGACGGGGGCGAGGACACGGACATCGTGGCCTCGCCGCAGGAACTCCTCGGCGAGAGCCTCAACGTGCCGGTTCACGCCCCCCTGGAAGGACCAGGAATATGGCGAGACGAGACCTATGCGCACGGACGATTAAGGGTAGATCATCACCCGGCAGGCAGAGCAAGGCCGAGTGGCGGATCTCGGCTCTAAAGCTGAGTCCCGATCAGCCCCAGGATTCCGACCAGAAGCGTGCCGATGACGCCGCCGCCGATCTGGATCATGGTCCGCTTGAGGTCACCGATTTCCCTGCGCACGTCGCGGACGTCTTCCCTGATTTCGCCCACCCGCCCGTTCAGATCGTCCAGGCGGGAATCGGTCCAAGTTGATCGCATCGCCTCCATGCCCTCCAGCCTAGGGAGCTAAGTCATACGTGTGGCGCACGGGATTGTAACTTTTAGTCTGCGGCCTTGCTTTCCGCGGATTTCCCGCCATGTTCGGCCCAGGCGAAGCCGGTGAAGACGAGCAGATAGGCGGCGCCGACCTCCAGCACCAGCGCCCCGGAATCGTTGGCGAGGGTGCCGACCATGGTTGCAGCGAGGGCTCCGGCGAGGCCCGCGCGAACCGCCGGCACGTCGCGGAGCCAGGCCCGCAGCCGCTCCCGGCGCAGGTAAGCGATCAAAGCCGCCGCCAGGACCAGCGGCAGGAAGGCGAGCAGGACGGGTCGGGAGAAGCTGTGGGCGGAGAGCTGGAGCCGGCGCTGGGCGACGTCGGCGAGGTCGCCCAAGCCGCCGGCGTCGAGCACGGAGCGGGTGAGGTGGGCGTTGGCGCCGCTGGCCAGGTCGACGAGGGCGAGCAGGCCGAGGACGAGCACCGGGGCGGCTACAGCGGCGAGCAGGAGCGGGCGCCGGCCGCGGTCGGCGACGGTCACGGCCGCCACGGCGGCGCCCACCGGGAAGACGATCGCGGCGCCGACGTCGGCGCCGAAGCGGCCGGCGGCGAAGACGGCGGCGGCGAGCAGCCCGATGCCGAGGAAGGCAAGCGCGGAAGCTCGCCTCGACGCGTTCGCGGCGAAGCCCGCCAGGCCCGCACCCGCCCCTGCCGTCACCAGCACCGCCAGCAGCGCCTCGAGCTCGTTGCCGATGCCGTAGAAGCGGACGCCAAGGCCCGGATTGGGTCCCAGCAGGGAGAGCGAGGTCAGGGGAGAGCCGGCGATCAGGTCGACCGCGTAGGCGAGAGCGGTGAGACCCGAGGCGACGGCCAAGGCGCGGTACCCGTGCAGGAGCAGGAGGGTCGCCGCGGCCAGGAGCGGCGCCGGCAGGAGCACCAGCAGCCGTTCGGGGGTCTCGCCGGCTTCGAGCGCCGCCCCGAGGAGGAGGACGAGCGGGAGGTAGACGAGCGCCAGCCCCACCACCCGCGTCGCCGGCCGGGCCAGGCGCCCGCGGCTGAGGAGGGCGACCAGCCCCAGCCCCAGCAGCCAGATGACGACGTTGAGGCCGACGACCGGCCCGCGTCGGTGGGAGATCACCGCCATGCGGTTCCCGAGCGATTCGATCGCTGCCGAGTCCACCGTTCCCTCGGTTCGGATCGGCTGACCCGACATCCGGGAGGGGATATCGGCGCCGAAATGCTGCAGGAGAGTCGGACCCACGTCGGTCGAGAGCACGTAGCCGTCGATCCGGGTGCTGTCGGAGGTGAGGTTGCCGTCGAAGCCGCGGCCGGCGATGCCGATCGGCAGCGGATCGTCGCTTTCCCCGGTCGGCCGCGCGATCGCGATCAGGATGTCGTCGGGGCGGAGCTGTCTCTTCACTTTCGCCAGCTGCCGCAGCGTGACTTCTCCGCTGAAGAAGATGCCGCTGTTGGCGCCGCCTTCTCCCCCGGGGAAGCCGCCAAGGGCGCACGAGGCGTCGCCCAGCCAGAACAGCGCGACACCACGGCTCCTCAGCTCGCGGTTGAGAAGGAACGGTTCGATGTCCGCCGGTGCTGATTCGGCGCGCCGAATCGCCGCTTCCTGCCACTTCCAGCATTCGAGCCCGCGGGGCAGGTCTTCGTCGTAAAGCGAGTCGAAGACGCGATTTCCCTGGCTGATGTCGAGGTAGGTCTGCGCGGCGGGGGCTTTTCCCAGCCCGGCGCTCATCAGGCCCGGCGACAGCCCGGCCTTCGCCAGGTCGCTCACCGTGGTCTTGGGCGGCAGCAGCAGAAGATCCGCTTCGGGAAGGGGCTGGCCTCGCGCCACCGGCGCCGCGACCGCGAGCAGCACGAGCGCTATCGTCATCGCGATGGCCGACCGCACGTTCGCCAAGTTCTCGTTTTTCAAGATCGATCCAGCCTGGCGTCGTCGGGACCCGGAGCTCCGCGCGGCCGACAAGGGAGAATTCCTCGCCGCCTGCGAGGACTTCGGCATCGACCGCTCTCTGCGCGCCTACTCAACCATAGGAACGCGCGGAGACGTCGACCTGGTCCTGCTCGCCCAAAGCCCGAACCTCGACGACATCCACACCTTCCACGTCGTCCTCGGCCAGAGCGGCCTGGCGAAATGGACGACCACCCCCCACTCCTTCCTCTCGATGACCAAACGCTCGCCCTACTCGGCCGAGGACGCCCGCCCGGAGATCTGCACCTCCGAGCGCAGGTACCTCTTCCTCTACCCGATGGTCAAGCAGCGCCGCTGGTACGGGCTGGCGCCGGAGGAGCGCGGCCGGATCATGAAAAGCCACATCGAGGTCGGCCGCCGCTACCCGGAGATCACGATCAACACGACCTACTCCTACGGGATCGACGACCAGGAGTTCGTCGTCTGCTTCGAGGGCGACGATCCGGGCGAATTCCTCGACCTCGTCAACGAGCTGAGGCCGACCGAGTCGAGCGAGTACACCGAGCGCGAGACGCCGATCTTCACCTGCGTGGCGATGTCGGTCGCCAAGGCGCTCGACGCCCTCGACGGCACGGCTACCGGCGCCGCCGCGGCGGGCTCATTCCTCTGACGACAGCCCCTCTTCAAGCAACGCCTGTCTTTCGAGCTGCTCGGCCGTCTCGAATGCTTCCTCCGCCTCTTTAAATCGTCCCTGCCTCTCAAGGAGATGGGAGAAATTGACGGCTCCCTCGGCGACGCAGCGGTCTATCGCCAGGAGGAAAGCGGCTTCCGCACCGGCATCATCGTCACGCATCATGAGCAAGATGCCGAGGTTGGAGGCAGCCTGGCCATGCCCGAGCTGGGTCGCTCGGCGGAGCGCTTCCTCCGAGCCGGCGACGTCGCCGTTGTCTTTCCGCAGCACACCCAGGTTGAAAGCCCCCTCGGCGATGTCATGTTCCATCGCCATTTCATAGGCAGCCTCCGCCCCCTTGGGATCGTTCATCTTCTCGAGCAGGACGCCCAATTCGACCGACGCCGGCACGAACCCGAGGGCGATCGCCGTTTCGAAGGCGGCTTTCGCCTCCTGCAGCTCATTACGACTCCATAGCGTCATCCCCAAATGGGCTGCGCTCTCGCCCTTGCCTTCCTCGATCTCCCTGCGGTAGATGTCCTCGCGCCAGACGATCTCCCCCTCGTCCAAGAACCCTTCGTCGCGCAACTGCTGCTCGATCGCGGCCCGCTGCTCCTCGCTCGGTCCCTCCCATTCCTGCAAGACCCGGTCGATCTCCGGGGTCGGGCTGCCCAGGCTTCTCGCCCGCTCAAAGGCCGCCTTCGCCTCGTCCTCCTCGCCGAGGTCTTTCAGCAGCAAGCCGAGATTGAGATTCGCCGGCGCGGCAACCTCTTCATCGCCCTCCGAGCCGGCGAGGGCAAGAGCGCGCCTGGCCTCGAGCGTCCGCCCGGCGTCGAGCGCCGCCGAGCCGACTGCAAACGCCTGTCTCGGGTCCTCGGTGTCGAGAGCTCGCTCCCAAGTCTCCTCGGAGATAGCGGGGGAATCGGGGTTGTCGCCGACGGCCCGCCGAACGTAGTCGTAGGCGTGAAAGGAATTCATACCGCCGAGCAGGGAGACGCTTCCGGCGACGGGCTCGAGAGCCCACCCCAGCCCCGCCTCGAATTCCTCGTCAGTGGCGGCGATCCTGTCCTTCATGTGAGCGGGCCAGATGTGGCCGGGCCACAGTTCGCGCAGTAGTCGCTCGGGGATCGGGTCGGAGCGCCCACAGCGTTCCCAGTTGATCACGGTGTAGACGATCGCCGCTCCCACGGGAGACTTCGGATCTCCGGCTCGGTGCTGCTGCGAGTCCAGCTTCACAAGCAACGCCGGCCCGGCAACGACGGTGGCGGCGAGGCCATATGTGAGGAGAGCTTGCCGGTTGAGCGCGGAGAGGCTCGCCGGCAGCCTGCTCAGCTCTTCGGCGCTCGTCGCCTGTAGGCCGACCTGGTGAGCCTGACCCAGGATGCCTGCGGAGAGGTCGCTCACCCGCCGGCGCCCCTTCTTCCCAAAGTCTCGTTCGCTCCCCTTTCCCCCGTACGTGGCAACCGCCGTCACGTTCATGCGTCGCCGCCATGCTTGCAACGCCCTAATGCCGACGCCGTCGGCCGCGAAGTCCTCGAGGTCGTCGAGCCAGAGCACGTAGCGCCTCCGCTTGCCGATTCCGATCCGCGCGAGCAGCGGGGGACGAGCCTGCTCGAGCAGAGCGCGGAGCGCGTCGCCGTCTTTCGGCGCGATGAGGCGGACGTCTTCCCCCTTCCCGCAGCGGCGCAGTCCCTCGAAGAGAGTGCGCGACTTGCCGACCTTGGAGAGGCCGTGGACCACGACGATCCACCGCCCGCGCCCGTCCAACGCCCGTTGCAGAGCCTCGTCGAGCTCCTCGTCCGCATTGCGCGGGACGTACTCCGGGACGTCCGTATCGAGATGCGTCTCCTCTCTTGCGGCCGGGTCGACCCCGATCTCGATCGGATCGATCTCGCCTACAGGGGCAATCGGAGCCAAGAACCGACTGTCGCGCTCGAAAGCCTCCTGCCGAGCCTCTGCCGACCGCAACCCAAATGCGATCACGAGGGGGATCGTGGCGCCTGCGATCGCCACCACCAGGGAGGCGAGCGGGGCTATCGGCTCCCCGAGGATCCCGAAGAAGACAGCCAGACTTCCGGCAGCCCCCAGCAGAGCCGTTGCGAACTCTTTCCACCGCCGCCAAGCGCCAGCGGTCACCCTCTGCCTCATGCAGCGCAAAGTCTAGTCTTGCCTGGGGACGTAAGGGGTATCCAAAGCGCCTCAGCCTCGTGCCCTATTCTTTCGCGCTCCCATGAGCAAGATCGGAACCCAAGAGACCCCCCTCCGTGTCGCCATCGTCGGCGCCGGCCCATCCGGCTTCTACGCCGCCGAGCACATCCTCAAAGATGGCGACCTGCACGCCCAGGTCGACCTCTTCGACCGCCTGCCGACGCCGTTCGGCCTGGTCCGCGGCGGCGTCGCCCCCGACCACCCGAAGATCAAGTCGGTGATCCGCGTCTACGAAAAGACCGCGGCGCGCGAGGGCTTCCGCTTCTTCGGCAACGTCAAGATCGGCCACGACGTCGAGGTCGAGGAGCTGGAGCGGCTCTACCACGCGATCGTCTTCACGGTCGGCTGCGAGACCGACCGCCAGCTCGGGATCCCCGGCGAGGACCTGCCCGGCAGCCACGCCGCCACCTCCTTCGTCGGCTGGTACAACGCCCACCCCGACTACGCCGACCGCGAGTTCGACCTCTCCTGCGAGCGCGCCGTGGTGATCGGCAACGGCAACGTGGCGATGGACGTCGCCCGGATGCTGGCCCTGACCGACCACGAGCTGCGCCAGACCGACACCGCCGATCACGCGATCGAGGCGCTGGATCGCAAGCAGATCCGCGAGATCGTCGTCCTCGGCCGCCGCGGTCCCGTCCAGGCCGCCTTCACCAACCCCGAGATCAAGGAGCTCGGCGAGATGGAGGACGCCGACGTCGTCGTCGACCCCGAGGAGGTCGAGCTCGACCCGGCCAGCCAGGCCTACCTCGAGTCCGACGAGGCCGACAAGACGACCAAAGTCAACGTCGAGACGCTCAAAGAGTTCTCCCAGCGCCGGCCGCAGGGCAAGAAGCAGCGGATCGTCCTCCGCTTCCTCGCCTCGCCGGTCGAGATCAAAGGCGACGGCAAGGTCGAATCGATCGTGATCGGCCGCAACGAGCTGGTGGAGGAAGGCGGCGCCCTGCGCGCCAAGGACACCGGCGAGCGCGAAGAGCTCGAGTGCGGGCTCGTCCTGCGCTCGGTGGGCTACACCGGCGTCCCGATCGAGGGCGTCCCCTTCGACGAGAAGCGCGGCCTGATCCTCAACGAAGGCGGCCGCATCCTCGACTCCCACGACTCCGGGCACAAGGTCGGCCACTACACCGCCGGCTGGATCAAGCGCGGCCCCTCGGGCGTGATCGGGACCAACAAGAAAGACGCCCTGGAGACGGTCCAGCACCTCTTCGCCGACGTCGAGTCCGGCACCCTGCTCAGCCCCGAGAACGCCGACCCCGCCGCGGTCGAGGACCTGCTGGGGCAGAAGGGCATCCGCTACGTCTCCTTCGAGGACTGGCAGGCGATCAATCAGGCCGAGGTCGGCCGCGGCGAGCCGCACGGCCGCCCGCGGGTCAAGTTCGTCCGGGTCGAGGAGATGCTCGAGACCCTCGGCGAGCCCTCCGCCACCGGCTAGTGGCCGCCGATCTCGCCGAGCTGAAGGGGATGATCGAGGCGGCCCTGCCGGGCGCCGAGGTCGAGGTGATCGACGAAACCGGCACCGGCGACCACCTGCGGGCGACGGTCAGCGCCCCGCAGTTCGACGGCCTCTCCCGGATCGACCAGCACCGCCTCGTCAAGGCCGCGGTCAAAGAGCGCTTCGACGACGGAACGATCCACGCGCTCTCCGTGAAGACCAGCGTACCCGGCTGAACGCATCTTCTACGACAAAAAGTTACACTTCCGTGCACCAAATGTAGGAACTTTTCGTCTAGCTTGGAGGCATGAAGCTGATGCGATCCACTTGGACCGATTCCCGCCTCGACGACCTGAACGACAGGGTCAGCGAGATGAGCAACCGTCTCGATGGGCTCCAACACACGATGGTCCAGGGCTTTCTCGCGATTGTGGTGATCATGGTGAGCGGCTTCATGGGCTTGGCCGGGTTGATTGTCACCAGGCTCTGAGCCGACCGTCCCGTCTCCCTACAATGCCTCCATGGCCGACCCAGAGCTGAAGAGCAAAATCGAAGAACTGATCGCCGCCAACCCGGTCCTGCTGTTCATGAAAGGGACCCCGGACATGCCGCGCTGCGGCTTCTCGATGCGGGTGGTCCAGGTGCTGGACCAGGTCGACGTCGACTACGGCGCGATCGATGTCCTCCCGGCGCTGCAGCCGTTGCGCGAAGTGACGGC
This sequence comes from Solirubrobacterales bacterium, assembly GCA_035558995.1. Classification (GTDB taxonomy): domain Bacteria; phylum Actinomycetota; class Thermoleophilia; order Solirubrobacterales; family 70-9; genus VAYN01. The sequence goes on along the minus strand of DATMBY010000264.1, from coordinate 1,630 downwards.
GGAGATCTCCGACTGGCAGACCTTCCCCCAGCTCTACGTCAACGGCGAGCTGCTCGGCGGCTGCGACATCATCGAGGAGATGTTCGAGTCCGGCGAGCTGGCCGAGGCCCTCGGCGTCGAGCAGCCGGAGAAGGCCGAAGTTCAGGCCGCACCGCCGGTACAGTCGCCGCCCTTGCAGATCGAATAGTCCCGCGAACGGGCGCGAAAACCAAGCAGATCAAGGACGCAGGGAGCGTGGCGCGCTCTGCACGCGAGCGACTGAGGACGCCGTTATGCGCCGGTTTGCAGCGTCCGCGCTACGCAGTCGCGGGCGTCGCGTCCTCTTTCACCTGGAAAGAAGACCCACACCCACAGGCGGCGACCACATTGGGGTTATTCACTTGGAAGCCCGCCCCTTGCAAACCTTCGACGTAGTCGACCTCTGAACCGAAGACGAACTGCATGCTGACCTTGTCGACGATGACGGCGACGCCGTCGACCTCGAAGACGTTGTCGTCCTCCTTGGCCTTGTCGAAGGCGAGCGCGTACTGGAAGCCCGAGCAGCCGCCGCCTCGAACAGCGACCCGCAGCGCCTGCTCGGCACCGTCGGGCTGAGACCCGAGCAGCTCGCCGATCTTCTCGGCGGCCTTCTCGGTCAGGGTGATCGCGGCGTTGGGCGTATCCGTCACTTCACAAAGTGTAGCGGGATACGGCGGCCGGTCGGGTTGGTCTCCGCGTCTAGAATCGCCTTGTGAGCTCGCCTGCCGAGACCGCGGTCGTCTGCGACACGACCTGCTACCTGCCGACCGAGCTTCTGGCCGAGCGGGGAATCGAGGAGATCAGCCTCTACGTCGCGGTCGACGGGCAGCAGGAACGGGAGTCGGAGATCTCCGACTTCGACGACTTCTACGAGCGGCTGCGCGCCTCCGAAAGCGGCGCCACCACCTCACAGCCCTCGATCGGCGACTTCCTCGCCGTCTACGAGCCGCTGCTCGCCGCAGGGCGGGAAGTCGTCTCGATCCACATCTCGGCCGGCATCTCCGGCACCTTCGAGGCCGCCGGCCAGGCGCGCGAGCGGCTGATCGAGGAAGGCAAGGGCGGGGAGCGGCTGCACCTGCTGGACTCGCGATCCGCCGCCGGCGGCATGGGTCTTTGCGCGCTCGGGGCGTCCTCGGCGGCCAGGGCCGGCGCCGACGCGGCGGCGACGATCGCCCGCGCCGAGCAGACCCGCGAGGACCTGAAGATGTGGTTCGCGATCGACACCCTCGAGTACCTGCGGCGCGGAGGCCGCATCGGCGGCGCCCGCGCCTGGATCGGCAGCGCGCTGAAGATCAAGCCGATCCTCACCCTCGAAGAGGAGATCACCCCGATCGAGCGGGTCCGCACCCGATCGCGTTCGCTCGAGCGACTGCGCGACTACATGCGCCAGCGGCACGAATCCGGCGCCGACGGCTGGGTCGTCCAGTACATCCAGGACAAAGAGACCGCCGACACCATGGTCGAAGACTGCTACGAGATATTCGGCTGCGAGCCGGCCTTCGTCTCCGAGGTCGGCCCGGTTCTCGGCGCCCACGTCGGCCCGGGGCTGCTCGGAGTCGGCAGCGTCCGCACCGAGCTGATCGCCTAAGCGTCTCCTCAGCCGCGGTTGCGC
>DATMBY010000263.1:0-2176 GCA_035558995.1 Solirubrobacterales bacterium | reverse complement strand
GGGGAACTGAGCGGAGAAGCGGCTGCCACCGCGATGGAAGGGGGCTACCTCGCGACCCTCACGCGCATCCACCGCGCCGGGCTGCGGACGGTGGTGATCCAGGACACCCCCGCCTCGGCCAGCGACGTGCCCGGCTGCGTCTCCGAAGACCTCCAGCACCTGTCGTCATGCGCCTTTCCGCGAGTCCACGACGAGGACAGGGAATTCGACGTCCGCGCCGCCCGCGCCGCGCCCGGCGGTCATCTGATCGACGTCAACGGCGAGATCTGCCCCGACAACCTCTGCCGGGCGGTGATCGGCAACGCCTTGGTCTACCGGGACAAAAGCCACCTCACCGCGACCTTCGCCCGCACCCTGGCCCCGGCGATAGAACGCGGCCTGAAGAGGGCCGGGTTGTCCTGAGCGCGACGCAACTCCAAGCGCCTCGGGGGTTTCGCCAGGCATGGGGAGAAGAACGGCGATCCTGGCGGCGCTGGCAGGTCTGCTGCTCGCATCTCACGCTCGGCCCGCGGCCGCCTGCGACGTCGACGTCTTCCGCGTCGGCAACCCGGCACGGGTGACGCTGCGGCTCGACCAGTCGGGGCGCCTGCTCGCCGGGATCTGCGACCCGACCCGCGGGACCACGGCGGTCGTCCGTCTCGGCCAGGACGGGCAGCGTGACCTCTCCTTCGCGGGCGGGATGCTCGGCCCGTGGCGGACTTCGAGTCCCGGCGACCTGACGATCGACCCCAGGGGCCGGATCCTGGTCGAGACGGCCCCGTCCCGACGCGGCGAGTACCGCCTGCGGCGTTTCCTCTCCGACGGCCGCGTCGACCGTTCCTTCGGCGCCGGCACCGGGGCGACCGTCATCCCCAGCCATCCGAACCACTCCTCTCCCGACTCGATCCGGGTGTTCGCCCAGCCCGACGGGCACATCGCCGTCTCCTACCACGCGGTGCAGTGGGGCTGCCGCGGCGCCGAATCGTGTGAATACCGCGCCGAATACATCAAGCTCCACCGCTACTCGCCGCGCGGCCGGCTCCTGTACAGGCAGACCTACTACGCCGAATACTGGGAATTCGGAGCGGCGGCGATGACGGCGAACGGCGGCCTCGTGGTGGTCGGCGACTACGACGAAGGGGGGATCACGCTGCTGCGAACGAGGCCCGACTTCAGCCTCGATCGCCGCTTCGGGCGCACCGGCGACTATTTCCTCCCATCCGCCGGGGTCCTTCCGGAACCCACGTACTTCCCCGCGACCGAAGCGGTCGCCCTGGCCGCACGCCACTCGGTCCTCATCGCGCTCGACCAGCCGGCCGAGCTGCGCCGCTACCGGGCCAACGGCTCGCTGGACACGAGCTTCGGCGCAGGGGGCCGCGTCACCTGCGTCGACCCCGCCAGGGACCCTTATCCCGCGGGCGCGCCGTTCGACCTCGCCGAGGTAGAGGCGGGCGGGGCCATCCTCGCCGCCGGCGGGAGCGGTCGCTGCGGCCTCGTCCGCTACCTGAGCGACGGGTCGCCCGATCCCGGCTTCGGCACCGGGGGGTTCATCGACCTCGAAGCTCTCGGCCTGCCTCATCCCGAAGCGCTCGCCGTCTCCCCGACCGGCCAGATCACCATCGGCGGCTGGGACCCGGATCGGGGCGGCTTCCTCGTCACCAGGTTCTCGCCGGACGGTCAAATCGATGAAGGCTTCGGCATCGCCGGCTCTGTCCTCCTCGAAGGGGCGACCGCAAGGTAGTCGAGCCGCCCGGCGACGTTCTCGCCGTTGCGTGTGTCAGCTGGCTGCGGGAGGGTACTGGGACTTGATCCCCAGTAGTCGCCTGTCCTTCCGGGACGGCACGGCTACCGCACCGGCCTTCAGCCTCCTCTGTCCTGTGCGTCCACCTACTGCGAGAGAGGATCGGAAGCCAGGATGACCCAGCACGAACAGCACGTACCCGAATCGGCCGAGGCCGCGGATCACCAGTCCTCCGTCCGCGCCGAGATATCGCGGGAGATGGTCCGCCTCTACAAGGAGCAGTTCGGTCGCGGCCCGACCAAGGCAAGAACCGAGTTCGCGGGCCCGGACATCGTCATCTGCACGCTCGAAGACAGCTTCACCCCGGCCGAGCGGCGGCTGGCGGAGATGGAGGAGCACCAACGCCTTCGGGACACGCGGCTGTACTTCCAGCATGCGACGAAGGGGGAGTTCGTC
>DATMBY010000262.1:0-2180 GCA_035558995.1 Solirubrobacterales bacterium | reverse complement strand
GGCGAAGCTCGAGACCATCTCCGAGATCGCGAGCCCGGCGCCGTGGCGTTTGGCCTGCAGCCGGACGAACCAGTTGCCGATCCCGGCCAGCGGCGCCAGCAGGACCCGGTTGGCGATCGGCACGCCGCCGATCTCGAAGGGGTCGGTCAGCGCCGGGCGGGCAGCTCCATTGTCAGCGGTTCCGCTCATGGATCAGTCGCAGTCCCTTCAAGGTCAGCAGATCGTCGACCTCGTCGATCGTCTCGGTGAAGGGGACGACGGTCGCGGCGTAGCCGCCGGTGGCGAGCAGCCGCGGATTCGCCAGCTCCTCTTCCATCCGCCGCACGATGCCGTCGATCAAGCCGGCGAAGCCGTAGACGAAGCCGGACTGGATCGCCGCCCGAGTCGAGCGGCCGATCGCTTCGGACGGCTGGTCGAGGTCCAGGCGGGTGATCCGGGCGGCGCGTTCGATCAGGGCGCTGAGCGAGGTCGCGAGCCCGGGCCCGATCGCGCCGCCGAGGTACTCGCCCTCGGCGGAGACGGCGTCGATGTTGATCCCGGTGCCGAAATCGACGACGACGCAGGCCTCGCCGAAGCGGGCGTAGCCGGCGATCGCGTTGACGAGCCGGTCGGCGCCGACCTCGAGCGGGTTCTCGATCCGGATCGGCATCCCCGTCTTCACCCCGGGGCCGATGGTCAGGCACTCGGCGCCGAGGTAGCGCCGCGAGAGCTCTTCGAACTGGCTGCCGAGCGGCGGCACCACGGAGGAGACGCAGACCGCGTCGACCTCTCCGAAGACCATCCCCGAGAGCGAGAAGAGGCCGGCGATCCGCTCCGCCAGCTCGTCGCCGGTGGCGCCCGAGCGGGTCTGGAAACGCCAGTGCTCGACCAGCTCCTCGCCCTCGAAGGCGCCGAGATGGGTCTGGGTGTTGCCGACGTCGGCCGCGAGCAGCATGCGGCGATTATCCCCGCGCCGGACTGGCTGGGTAGCCAAACGGGTGCGGTTGTGCATAGGATCGCCCGCAATGACTGACCGCCTCTACGTGATCCCCGGCTCCCACCCGAGCATCGCCGTGCAGCTGATGCTCGAGCACAAGGGCATGCCCTACAAGCGCAAAGACCTGATGCCGGTGGTCTCCAAGGGCGTCCTGCGGGCGGTCGGCTTCCCGGGCATCACCGTGCCGGCGCTGAAGATCGAGGGCGACAAGATCCAGGGCTCGCGCCAGATCGCCCGCGAGCTGGAGCGCCTGCGGCCAGAGCCGCCGCTCTTCCCGGCCGACTCCGAGCAGCGGGCCGCGGTCGAAGAGGCGGAGCGGTTCGGCGACGAAGAGCTGCAGCACCCGATCCGGCAGCTGCTCTGGTGGGGCTTCAAGCAGGACCGCAAGCCGCTGGCGAGCTACTCGGAGGGCGCCAAGCTCGGCGTCCCGATCGGCCTCGCGGTGAAGACCGGCGGCCCCCTCGTCGCCCTCTCGGCCCGCTTCAACGAAGCCACCGACGAGAATGCCCGCGCTGCCCTCGCCAGGCTCCCCGCCCTGCTCGGCCGGGTCGACGCCTACGTCGAGAGCGGCGTGCTCGGCGGCGAGCGCCCGAACGTCGCCGACTTCCAGATCGCTCCCAGCATCGGCCTGGCGATGACCCTCGACGACCTCCGCCCGGCGATCGAGAACCGCCCCGCCGCCACCCTGGCGCGGCGCTTCGTCCCGAACTACCCGGGCAGGACGCCGCCGGTCTTACCGGCCGAGTGGCTCGACCCGTTGGCCGGGACCCAGGCCCTCTAGCGCCACCGCCAGGGGGGTTCCGTCGGGCAGCGTCAGCTCCGGGTCCAGCTCTAGCAGCGGCACGAGGACGAAGCGGCGGGTCGTCACCTCGCGGTGCGGCAGGGCGAGGCGGTCGGTCTCCAGCTCGAGGTCGCCGAGCAGGAGCAGGTCGACGTCGAGCGGGCGCGGGCTGTGGCGCGGGGCGTCGAAGGAGCGGCCGCGCTCGGCCTCGACCCGCTTGCAGGCGTCGAGCAGCGCCTCCGGCTCGAGGTCGGTGCGGATGCGAAGCGCGGCATTGAGGAAGTCCGGCTGGTCGAGGATCTCGCCGACCGGCTCGGTCACGTAGGTGGAGGAAACCGCTTCGACCTCGATCCCCTCGGCCTCGAGCAGCTCGACCGCGGCGCGCAGGTGACCGGCGGCGTCGCCGACGTTGGAGCCGAGGCC
>DATMBY010000261.1:0-6169 GCA_035558995.1 Solirubrobacterales bacterium | reverse complement strand
GTCGTCGTCGGCTCCTTCGTCCCCGAGGGCGTCGCGGTCGCCGAGTGGGCGCTGGAGGCCGCTGGGGGCGCCGTCGCCTTCTACGACATCGACACCCCGGTCACGCTCGAGAAGCTGCGCGGCGGCGACCGCGAATACCTCTCACCGGAGCTCGTACCCCGCTTCGACCTCTACCTCTCCTTCACCGGCGGCTCGACCCTGGAAGTGCTGGAGAGGGAGTTCGGCGCCCGCCGCCCGCTCGCCTTCTACTGCCTCGTCGACCCCGACGCCTACCGGCCGGTGGAAGCGGAGACCAGCTTCGAACTCGGCTACCTCGGCACCTACAGCGACGACCGCCAGCCGACCCTGGACCGGCTGCTGCTGGAGCCGGCGCGGCGGCTGCCGGCGGCGGACTTCGCCGTCGCCGGGCCGCAGTACCCCGGCTCGATCGCCTGGCCCGACAACGTCGGGCGGATCGAGCACGTCGCTCCCGGCGACCATCCCGCCTTCTACGCGTCGCAGCGCTTCACCCTCAACGTCACCCGGGCGCAGATGCGCGCCGCCGGCTGGTCCCCGAGCGTGCGCCTGTTCGAGGCGGCGGCCTGCGGCGTGCCGATCGTCAGCGACCCCTGGGACGGCCTCGCCGAGATCTTCGTCCCCGACGAGGAGATCCTGATCGCCGAGGAGGCGACAGACGTGGTCGACTTCCTCGCCGAGGTCGGCGAGGCCGAACGGGCGGCGATCTCCGAGCGGGCGCGGCAACGCGTCCTCGCCGAGCACACCGCCGCCCGCCGATGCCAGCTGCTCGAGCAGGAGGTGGAGGGGGTGCCGGCACGATGACGCTGGAGGTCCCCGGCGCGATCGCCGAGCTCGGCCCCTGGTTCCACAACCTGCACCTGCCCGACGGCCGCGAAACCGCTCCCGATCACCCTCTCGGCGACTTCCCCGCCTTCAAGTGGCGCCAGATCGAGGGCTGTCTGCCGGCCGACCTCGCAGGCACCCGCGCCCTCGACATCGGCTGCAACGCCGGCTTCTACGCCTTCCAGCTCGCCGCCCGCGGCGCCGAGGTCCTCGCCCTCGACCTCGACGAGCACTACCTGCAGCAGGGTCGCTGGGGGGCGCAGTTCCTCGACCCCGAGGGCCGGGTCGAGTTCCGCCAGGGATCGGTCTACGACCTCGTCGAGGTCGGGGGTCGCTTCGACGTCGTTCTCTTCATGGGCGTCCTCTACCACCTGCGCTACCCGCTGCTGGCGCTCGACGTCGTCGCCCAGAAGGTCGGCGGCACCCTCGTCCTGCAGACGCTGACGATGCCCGGCGAGGAGTCGGCGAGAACCCCGGAAGACGTCGGGATCGACGAGCGGGAGCGCCTGACCGAGCCGGGCTGGCCGCGCGCCGCCTTCGTCGAGCACAAGCTCGCCGGCGACCCGACCAACTGGTGGGCCGCCGACGCCGCCTGCGTCGAGGCGATGGCCCGCTCGGCCGGCCTGCGGGTGCGCGAGCGCCCCGGCCACGAGATCTGGATCTGCGAGCGCGACGAGGCCAACGACCACGCCCGCGACCTGCGGACGATGGAGCTGCTCGCCGCGACCCGCTCAGGCCGCTAACAATACGTGCCGCCTGACGATGTGGCACACTGCCGCTATGGCAGTCGCAGACAAAGACATTCTCTACCGCGTGGCCTACGAGGAGGCGGTTCGCGCCCTGGCTGATCAACAGGCGGAAATCGACAGCTACAGGACCCGAGCCGGCCTGTTGTTCTCCTCGGCGGTGATAACCACTTCCCTCTTGGGAGCAGGCTCATTCGACGGCGCAGATCTGACCGTCTCGAGCTGGCTGGCACTAGCGACCTTCACTGGAGCCGCAACCATCTCAGTCGCGATCCTGTGGCCCCGACCATGGGAGCTCACCGCTAGCTCGCCCGATGTCGTCAAGACCTACATCGAGGGAGAAGAGCCAGCAGCAGTTGACGAACTTCACCGCGACCTGTCGATCCACATGCAGAAGAGCTACGTCGAGAATCGCTCAGGTGTATTACATCTTGCCGTGCTGCTCCAAGTGGCAAGCGCGTTATTGACCATCGAGGTTGTTCTCTGGATCATTGCTATCGCAACCAGTTCCTAAGGAAGCCATGGACGAATCCAAACTCAAAGCTCCATCGCTCGAGCCGAAATGGCCGAGCCCCATGCAGCCCTCAACGCTTCCTCTCACCTGGAAGAGGTTCTGGCGGGCTCTCTTGGGCCGTAAAGTCTCCTAAGCCGCGACGGGCTCAAGCTCCGGTAAGGCCGCCGGGCCGAAGATGCGGTCCGATAGCTCCCGCACCGCCGGGGTCAGCAGACGGTGGAAGCGTGGCTCGCCGACGAACTCATGCCAGCGCTGAAGAACGGGCATCTGCTCGGCGCGGCCGTCGTAGGCGGTGCCGTCGAAGGAGCTGCCGCCGGCGGCGGCCGGGACCTTGTGGGCGGCGCGGTCGTCGAACTCGAGCCCGATCGCCTCGGCCACTCGGCGCCGGTAGCCGCGGCTCGTCACCCAATCGTTGTAGCTGACCATCAGCCGCTCCTGGTGCAGGTTGCGGCGCAGGCCGAGGAACTCGCGCGCGTGCTGGGCCCAGATCCGCGAAACGACCTCGTCCTCGAGCCAGCCGTAGCCGGAGGCGAGGCGGCTGGCAAAGAGGTTGCGGGCGTCGCGCAGGACCAGGAGGTCGATGCGGCGCCGCGAGCGGCCGACCCACTCGTCGTGGTGCGCCTCGTTCTCGGGCTTGCGGAAGGGGCCGAGGAAGGTGTCCTCGTAGCTGTGGATCAGCAGGTCCTTGCCGGTCAGGCGGCCTTCCCGCTCGGCCTCGATCTCGAAGCCCGCGTAGGGCGCCCGCCAACCGGGCAGCTCCGACGTCCGCGGCCGCGCCGAGGCAAACGGGTTGCAGCCGGGCTCGGCGCAGTTGAGGAAGCAGGTGCGGCCCGGCGCCTGGGCGAGGATCCAGTTGACGATCGCGTGGTTGCCGCTGCGCGACAGGCCGACCACGCGGATCTCGGTCTCGTTGACGAAGGCGGGCGGCATCTCAGACCCCTACCCGGCGCTCCGAGGAGCGAAAGCAGCCGCCTCAGCCGTCGGCGAGGAAGCGGAAGTAGACGCCGTAGCGCAGCCGCCCCGAGCGGTTGATCCCTCCCGAGTGCGGCAGGTCGGGGGTCATCATGATCGCGTCGCCGGGGTCGGCCTCGACCGGCGCCGGCCCCTCCGCCGTCTCGACCAGGAGGCCGCCGTTGTCGCCGCGCCAGGAGCTCAGCGGGACGCCGACGATCCGCAGGTAGGTCCGGCCTTCCGCCCAGGCCGGCTCCTGGTCGAGGTGGAAGGCGATCTCCGGCTCCGGCCCGGTGTGCGGGAACTGGAGCAGGATCTGCGGGTCGCAGATCCGCCCCGTCCGCCACTCCTGCGGCAGCAACTCAGCCAGCGCCAGGATCTCAGGCCGTTCGTTCAGGTGCGGGAACCAGTGGGCCCCCCAGAGCCACTGGCTCAGCTCCTCGGCCCCGGCGCCCCGCTCCAGAAGGTCGAGGTGGAGCAGCCGCAGCGCGTCGTCGATCTTCTCCTCCGGGACGACCCCGTGCGCGACCTCGAAAGAGCCCTGTACCGGGGTGGCTGGCACGCCTGCATCCTATGTGGGGCTGGGAGGATGGTCGCGTGAGTGAGCCGATCGAAACGCTCTCGGGCGATCCGACGCTGGAGCTGCCGGAGTTCGACGCCCCGCCAGCCGATCCGCTGCCGCTGCTCGATCTCTGGCTGCGGGGCGCCGACGAGCGCGGCGTGCGGGAGCCGCGGGCGCTGGCGCTGGCGACCGCCGACGCCGCCGGACGCCCGTCGAGCCGCATCCTCCTGCTCAAGCAGGCGACGCCCTTCCTGGTCTTCGCCGGCAGCTACGAGAGCCGCAAGGGCCGCGACTTGGCCGAGAACCCGCGGGCCGCGGGCACGCTCTACTGGCGCGAGACCCTGCAGCAGGTGACGATCGAGGGGCCGGTGCGGAAGCTGAGCGAGGAGGAATCGGACGCCCTCTTCACGGAACGCCCGCAGGCGGCGCAAGCGACCGCCGCCGCCTCCAGGCAAGGGGAGGCCCTGGACGATCCCGCGCGACTGCGCGACTCAGCCAAGAGCCTCGCGGCAGACGGCGCGCCCCCGCCCCGCCCCCCGCACTGGGGCGGCTGGCGCCTCGACCCCGACCTCGTCGAGTTCTGGCACGGCAGCCCCAGCCGCCTCCATCGCCGCCTGCTCTACATCAAGAGCGACGGCGCCTGGCAGCACCAGCGCCTGCAGCCCTAGAGGTAGCCGAGCGGATCGGTGGGGGCGCCGTTGATCCGCACCTCGAAGTGGAGGTGCGGGCCGGTGCTGTGGCCGGTGTTGCCGCTGTAGCCGATCACGTCGCCCTGGCTGACCTGGGCGCCGACGGAGGCGGCGAAGCTCGACTGGTGGGCGTAGCAGGTGGAGAGCCCGCCGCCGTGGTCGATGCAGGTGTAGTTGCCGTAGCCGCCGCTTTCGTACTCGGACTGCTCGAGGATCACGGTGCCGTCGGCGGCGGCGCGGATCGGCGTCCCTTCCGGCACGGAAATGTCGATCCCCTCGTGCATCCGCCCCCAGCGGTAGCCGAAGCCGGAGGTGACCGTGCCTTCGACCGGCCAGATGAAGCCGGCCGCGCTCGGGCTCTGCATCGGCCCCGCCGGCAGCACCACCCCGCCGGTCGCTTCGGCGATTTCCTGGGCGATCTGGGACCGCAGGTCGGCAGCGATTTCCTCGTGCTCGTCGATGTCGCCTTCGATGCCCTTCAGCGCCGAGCGCCGCTCGGCCCGCGCCGCGAGCAGCGCCCCCTCGCGCGACTCCAGGGTCGAGCGAGTCGTTTCCAGCCGCTGCTCCTTGGCGGCGATCGCGTCGCGGGCGTCTTCGATCGTCAGCTTCGCGATCTTCCGCTGGCGCACCAGCTTCTTCGCTTCGTCGCGCAGCGAGCGCACCCGCTCGGCCAGCGCTTGGTCGCTTTCGTTGATCGCGTCGAAGTAGGCGGTGCGGGCGACCATGTCGCCGTAGTCCTCGGAGCTGAGGATGACTTCGGTCAGGTCCGCCGACCCGTAGGTGTAGATGGCGACGAGCCGTTCGCTCAGGTTGACCAGCGCCCGCTTCAGCCGCCCGCGCAGGGTGGCGAGGCGATCCAGCGCTTCCCTCAGTTCGTCTTCGGCCCCCTGCAGCTCGGCTTCCTTCGCCGCCAGCGCTTCTTCGGCCGCGGCCTCCTGGTTGCGCAGGGTCGAGACCTGCCCTTCAAGGGCGGAGATTTCGTCCCCCATCGCGGCGATGTCGGAGGTGAGGACGCCTTCGCGTTCCTGGGCCTTGTCGATCTTCGCTTCGACCGCTTCCAGCTTCTCGGAGTTGTTCTTCGCCGGCGCGCTCGCAACCGCCACGAGGCAGCTCGCGAGCAGGGCGAGGGTCATCGCCAGAAGCGACGGGAGCCAGCGCCGGCGCGGTTTTGCGGTCGGATTCGGCATAGCTGCAAAGAGAAAGCCGGCATACGCGCCGGCTCTAGATAAAGGTAGGCGGGCGAATCGACGCGCGCCCGCCGGGAAAGCCGCCTGCAACCTCAGTTGCGGACGTACTCGCAGTGCGAGGAGCTGTTGCCGCCGCGGCCGCCGATGCAGCGGTCATCGCCGCCGCGGCCGTCGAGCCGGTCGGAGCCGCCGCGGCCGAGCAGGACGTTGGCTGCGCCGTTGCCGGTGAGGACGTCGGGGCCCGGCGAGCCCTCGATCTTCTCGGTGCCCGCCGCGATCCGGCCCGGCGTGCAGCCGCCGACCTCGGGGTCGGCCACCGCGCCGCCGATCTGCGCCGTGACGAAGGTGCCTTCGTTGCGCACTCGGGCGAAGGAGGCGCTGTCGTTGGCGCCGGGGCCGCCGGAGAAGAGGTCGCCCTCGCAGGGCTGGCCGCCGACCAGGAGGTCGTCGCCGCCGCCGCCGATCATCGTCGCGGCGCCGCTGCCGTGGCGGGGATGGAGGATGTTGACCCCGAAGAGCGCGTCGCCTCCACCGCCGCCTTCGAGCCGGTCCGGGTCGCCGTCGTCGCCGCCGTAGATCGTGTCGCCGCCGGGCCCGCCGCGCAGCCAGTCGCTGCCGGCCCCGCCGTCGATCGTCACCTCGACCCCGCCCGGCAGCGAGGGTTCGACCGCCATCTGGTC
>DATMBY010000260.1:0-2058 GCA_035558995.1 Solirubrobacterales bacterium | reverse complement strand
CCAACCCCGGCGCGTGCTGGAGCTGGCGCGCCGGCTTCCCGGGGCCGGGCCGCACGTCGGCCGCCGCCGCGAGGCGGCGATGATCGCCAACCTCGCCGTCGCCGGGGCGATGCCGCCGCGCCCAGCGGGCTGGGTGCTGCCTTGGGCCGACGACGGCGCGCCGGCCTATCTCACCCGCCCGACGAGGCGGCGGCTGCACCGCAGCGACGACCTCGATTCCTGGAAGCGCCTCGAAGGCCCGCGCTGGTGGACTTCAGTAGCCCATGGGGTTTCTTACGGGATCGAGTCAACCGGCGTCTTCGAGCACCAGCGCCGGCGGGCGGCGATGGCCGGCCTCGAGGCCCGCCATCCGATCCTCGATCTCGACCTCGTCGAGCTGGCGTTGCGCCAGCCCCCCGAGCGAACCCTGGACCCCCGATTCAGCCGCCCGGTCCTGCGGACCGCGATGGCGGGGCTGCTGCCCGACAGCGTCCGCCTGCGACCGCAGAAGGCTCTCTTCGAGTCCGTAATCGTCTCGACGCTGGAGGGGCCCGACGCCGAGGCGGTGAGACGAATCCTCACCGCCCGCGACGCGGAGATAGCCGCCTTCGTGGACATGCGGCGGATGGAGGCATTGCTTTTCGGTACCGATTCGGTCCGAAAGGCAGGGCCGTTCCGCTGGATGTGGCAGGTCTGGAGGCTCCTGACGATGGAGGTGTGGCTGCGGTCGCTATCGGGCGCAGATGGCTTTCTAGAGCGGAGAGCGGCCTATTCGCAGACGATGGTGGAACTGCGCTCCGTCTAGGCCCTCCTACCTTTTTCCACCTTGCATCCGGGCAACATCTCTCTACTCTCGTTCCAACTCACAGGTCGCTTTGTATGTGCAGGGAGGCCTGGTGTTGAATCAGTTGGAAAGCAAGCAAGGAGCGACCCAAATGGATCACAAGACCCATCAGGGCTACGAGGCGCCTCGAGTTGTCGATTACGGCGATCTGCAGGAGCTCACCGCAGCTTGCCTCGGTGGCAGCGGCGGCGACGCCGGTTACGGCAGCCACGTTGGCGGTTACAGCGTCGGCCCGAGCAATCCCGCCGCGGAATGCAAATCGAAACCGTAGGCGCGTAGTAAGACAACTAAAAAGCTTTCTTCTCCGTCACTAGGCGGGGAAAGGTCGCTTCTAGGCCGGCAGCCTTCGGGTTGCCGGTCGTTGTCGTTTTGAGGGTCTAAAGACCTCGAAATTTCCCATAGGCAAGCGAAAGTAAGCCGCTTCTTGCCGCGTTGATAAAGCGTGACCCTGCGAGAGGCAAAGCAAGCGGAGACGACGCCGGGCGAGGACAGGGTGGCCCGGGCAGCGCTGGTCACCGGCGGCGCTTCCGAACGAGTTGCGACCGTGCTCGAGGAGCGCGGCTGGGAGTTCGACCTGTTCGACTCGACCGCCGAGCTTGAGGGCGCCGAGCGCCCCGCGGTGGTGCTGCTTTGTGCCGACGGCAAGGTCGCGAGCGCGCTCGCCGCCGAGCTACCGCCGTTGCGCGAGGCCCAGCCGGAGGCGCCGGTGGTGCTGGTCTGCGCCGAGGTGCGGCCCGGCGAGCTTCGTGGCGCCCTCGCTGCCGGGGTCAACGGCGTCGTCCTCGAGGAGCACCTCTCCGCCACGCTTGGCGTCTGCATCGAAGCGGTGCGGGCCGGGCAGGTCTGCGTCCCGCGCCGTCACGCGCCGCAGATCGAACCGGCGACGCTCTCGGCCCGCGAGAAGCAGATTCTCGGCCTGGTCGTGATGGGCTACATGAACAGCGAGATCGCCGAGCAGCTCTTCGTCGCCGAGAGCACCGTCAAGAGCCACCTCTCCTCGGCCTTCTCAAAACTTGGAGTGCACTCCCGCAACCAGGCGGTGGAGCTGATCGTCGACCCGGAGCGCGGCCTGGGCATGGGCATCCTCGCGCTCGGGGGCGAGCCGATCGAGAGCGGCGGCGGCGCTTGAGCACCGGCGTCGGCACCCACGGTCGGGCCCCCTTGGCGACGGGGCAGCGCCCGGCTGCCGAGGCCGCGGACTTCCACGTCGCCGGCAGCGGCGTGGGGGCGGCGAC
>DATMBY010000259.1:0-4533 GCA_035558995.1 Solirubrobacterales bacterium | reverse complement strand
ATCTCCGCCTCGCTGATCGCGATTCGCGGGCCCCTGGGGCGCCGGTTGTGCCTGTGTCTTGGGATCAACCTCATTTGAGGGCCTCCAATCGCTTGGTTGCATGAAGCAACTCTGGACGGCAGGAGCCTACCGCGGTCAGTTGCTTGATGCAACTCAGTGTGCGAAGATTCACACGTGCTCCATCGCGACTACCCCGGCCTCGATGACTCCGTCGCCAAGGCGCTGGAGGTGATCGGAGAGCGCTGGTCGCTGCTGATCGTGCGCACCGTGATGCACGGCAACCGCCGCTTCGGCGAGATGCAGGAGTCGCTGGGGATTGCTCGCAACGTGCTCTCCGCGCGCCTGCAGCGCCTGATCGACGAAGAGATCCTCGAGCGTCGCGCCTACCAGGAGAGCCCGCCACGCTACGAGTACTTCCTGACCCAGAAGGGCCTCGACCTCTGGCCGGCGCTGATCGCCCTCCTGCACTGGGGGGATCGCTACTCCCCCAACCCCGGCGGGCCGTTGCGCCTGATCGTCCACAAGGAGTGCGGCGGCGCCGTCAGCGAGCGAGGGATCTGCGAAGAGTGCGGCAAGGTGCTGACGGCGCGGGACGCCAAGCAGGTGCCGGGACCGGGGGCGAACAAGCCCGCCGGCAAGGCGGCGGCAGCCGCCTAGGGCTCTTCGCCGGGCGTTGACAGCAGCGGGATGGTCGCCCTGACCTGGGCCTCGATCTCCCTGTGGGAGAGCGTGGGGTCGCTTTCTTCGATCAGCTGCACCGCAGCCTCCGGGTCGCTCTTCACCGCCGCGACGGCACGACCCAGCGCGGAGACGAAATTCCGGATCGTTCGTGGTTCCTTGGCCGCGCGGTCGCTCCGAGTGATCACCACGAGTTCGTCATACGAGGGAGCGCCGAGCTCCTGTACCCGCCTGATCACCGGCTTCGCTCCGCGTTCGCGAAGCGCGATCCCCTCGATGTTCCAGGTGCCGCCGAAGATCGCATCGGCCTTCCCCTCGAGCAGAACGGGCACCAGGTCGTAGGCGACGCGCTTCACCTCGACGTCTTCGAGCTTCAGGCCCGCCTTCGCCAGCACCTTCTCGAGAAGTCGTTCCTGGTACGGAATCCCAGGAACGGCGATCGTCTTGCCGTCGAGGTCGGCGATCCCCTTGATCTTCGACTTGCTCAGCCAGATCATCGCCGCGGTGGGTTCCGGGATCAGGCTTCCCATGACGTCGAGCGGAGCGCCCTTTTTCTTCGCGAGCGCCACCTGGGGCTGCTGCGTCAAACCGAATTCGGCGGCGCCGACGGTGACGTAGGTCACGGGACGACGCGGAAGTTCCGGGCTGGCCTGCCAGATGTTGAGCCCGACGTCTGTGAAGTACCCGCGGTCGACTCCCATCTCGACGGCCACGTTGGCTGCGTCGAGCGGCTGGTCGAGAGTCACCTTCATTTCCGGAGCATCCACCGGCACTGCCTTGGAGGTCTCGGTATCGCCACCACCGCCGCCGCACCCCGCCAGGAGGCCGGCGGCTACGATCACAGCGATAGCGACGAACCCCGGTCTCATTACTCAAATCATACGAAGTTATCTCCAGGCGAGCGGCAGTAGGAGGAACCATGGCGACGACGGCTGAGCTTCAGGTCAAGGACAGGATCTTCATCGGCGGCGAGTGGGTCGAGCCGAGCGGCGCCGACCCGATCGAGGTCGTCAACCCGACGACCGAGGAGGTGCTGGGCATCGTCCCAGGCTGCACGCCGGTCGACGCCGACCGCGCCGTCGCCGCCGCCCGCGACGCCTTCGACGTCTGGTCGCAGACCCCGCGCGAGGAGCGCGCCCGCTTCATCGCCGCGATCGCCGCCGGCCTGAACGAGCGCGGCGACGAGCTGGCGGCGACGATCACCCAGGAGCTGGGGATGCCGCTGAAGCTGAGCCGGATCATCCAGGTCGGCCTGCCCGCCTCCCAGTTCGCCTCGATGCCGAAGCTGATGGAGGAGGTCGTCTGGGAGGAGGAGGTCGGCAACTCCCGGGTGCTGCGCGAGCCGATCGGTGTGCTCGGGGCGATCACGCCCTGGAATTACCCGCTGAACCAGATCGCCGCCAAGGTCGCCCCGGCGCTCGCCGCCGGCTGCACCGTCGTCCTCAAGCCGAGCGAGGTGACGCCGCTGAACGCCTTCCTCCTCGCCGAGGTGGTGGAAGCCGCCGGCCTCCCCGCCGGCGTCTTCAACCTGGTCACCGGCACCGGCCCGGTCGTCGGCGAGGCGATCGCCGCCCACCCCGGCGTCGACATGGTCTCCTTCACCGGCTCTACGCGCGCCGGACGCCGCGTCTCCGAGCTCGCCTCGGCGAGCGTGAAGCCGGTGGCGATGGAGCTCGGCGGCAAGTCGCCGAACGTGATCCTCGACGACGCCGACCTCGAGAAGGCGGTCCCCGACGGCGTCGCCAAGTGCTTCCTCAACAGCGGCCAGACCTGCAGCGCCCTGACCCGGATGCTGGTCCCGCGCCAGCGCCTGGCCGAGGTCGAGGAGCTGGCGAAGTCTGCTGCGGAGACGTTCACCCCCGGCGATCCGTTCGAGTCCTCGACCCGGCTCGGGCCGCTCGTCTCCGGCGTCCAGCGCGAGCGCGTCCGCGGCTACGTCGAGAAGGGAGTCGAGGAGGGCGCGCGCCTGATCACCGGCGGCGACGAGCCGCCCGAGGGCCTCGAGCGCGGCTTCTTCGTCCGCCCCACCGTCTTCTCCGAAGTCGAAGCCGAGATGACGGTCGCCCAGGAGGAGATCTTCGGACCGGTGCTGGTGATCCAACCCTACGAAGGCGAGGACGACGCGGTCCGCGTCGCCAACTCGACCGAGTACGGCCTCGCCGGCGGCGTCTGGTCCGCCGACCAGGACCGGGCGATCGCCGTCGCCCGCCGCATCCGCACCGGCCAGATCGAGATCAACGGCGGCGCCTTCAACCCCCTCGCCCCCTTCGGGGGCTACGGCCAATCCGGCCACGGCCGCGAGAACGGCCGCTACGGGATCGAGGAGCTGCTGCAGGTGAAGAGCCTGCAGTTGTAGGCGGACCAGCTCTCAGGGCGACGCCAGGAATTCGTTGGTAAGCAGCTCCGAGACCGACGGTTCTCGCTGGATCATCCCCTGGTCGCTCATCCATTCGACGAGGCTGTCCGCCTGGCTCGAATCCATGTCGCCCGTCGCGGAGAGAAGAGGAAGCGTTGCCCGGACCTCGGCGGCGACGACCTTGTCACTCAGGCCCGGATCGCCTTCGCCGGTTTCCTGGACGGTTTTGATCGCAGCCTGCGGGTTGCTCAGCGCAGCTTCGGTTCCGCGCTTCACGGCCGTCATGAAATCGCGGGTCAGCTGCGGGTCTTCTTCCAGGGATTGGGTCCGCGCGATCAGCACCAGTTCTTCGTAGGCGGGGACACCGAGGTCCTGCACCCGCTTGACCACCGGTTCCGCTCCGCGCAGTTCGAGCTCTCTTCCCTCGAGATTCCACGACCCGCCGAAGATCGCGTCGGCCTTGCCGCTCACCAGAGCGTCCACGAGTTCGTAGCCGACCCGTTTGACGTGGACGTCTTTCAGGCTTAGTCCCCCTTTTTCCAGCACGCTTTCCAGCAGCGCTTTCTGGAAGGGCACCCCGGGAATCGCGATCGTCTTCCCCCGTAGTCCGGAGATGTCGCCGATCTTCGATCTCTTCAACCAGATCAGAGAAGCCGTCGCCTGGGGAACGACGCTTCCCACGGCGACAACCGGAACCCCTTTGGCCTGCGCGATCGCCACCTGGGGCTGCTGCACCACGCCGAAGTAGTCGCTCCCTTCCGCGACATACCGCAGCGGGCGGCTCGGCCCCGCCGGGGCGCCGATCCAGATGTTGATACCGACGTCCCTGAAATAGCCCCGCTTCTCGGCCATCAAGAGGCCGACGTCGGCGGGTCCCTCCCACCCCTCGACGCTCACCCACACTTCCTGCGGTACGGCCAGCCGCTTTTTAGGAGGAGCCTTAGCCGCGACGCGCTTCGCCTGCGCCGGCGACTCCGTCGTCTGCTCCCCGCAGCCGGCGAGGAGAGAGGCGACAAGAAGCCCGGTCGTGATCCAACAAACTATCTTCACTAATCAGATACTAGGAGCTACGGCGCCCGGAGGAGACGCCGTGATGTCTCCCTCCTGTCGGCCCGCCACCTCGCCGGCGCGCCCCACCCTCTCGCCGATCCCGAAGTGGGCGCAGATCATCAACTCGTGCTCGCGGCGCAGCGGCCGCGTCGGGTCGACGACCGGAGCGCTGCGGATCGAGTCCGCCTCCTGGGCGACCCAGACCCCGAAGGGGGCGCCCGCACAGCTGGCGAAGGGGATGGCGACGACGCGGGCGCGACGGCGGCGGCCGAGGCGCGCGATCAGCCAGACGGGGTCGCCGCTCTGGGCGTCGACGTAAAAGCCCTGCACGTGCCCGATCGAGCCGCCGCTCAGCTCGGCCACCTCGGCCCCCATCCAGCTCATCGCCTCAGGGGTGGAGATCGGCTGCTCCTCAGTCATCTACGTGCTTCTCCAGCAGCTGGCTCGCG
>DATMBY010000258.1:0-6609 GCA_035558995.1 Solirubrobacterales bacterium | reverse complement strand
CCCCAGCCCTACGACGAGGACGACATCGCCCTGATCAAGGCTCTGCAGGGGCCTATGGAGGCGGTCGCGCGTCCCTACGACGCCGCCGCGCAGGAGCTCGGGATCTCGACCGAGGCGCTGCTCGACCGCCTGCGGGCGATGGTCGACCGCAAGATCCTCCGCCGCGTCGCCGCGATCCTCTTCCACCGCCGCGCCGGCTTCTCCGCCAACGGGATGGGCGTCTGGAAGGTCCCCGAGGACGAGATCCTCACCACCGGCGCGAAGATGGCCTCCTTCCGCGGCATCTCCCACTGCTACCAGCGCCCCACCTACGCCGACTGGCCATACAGCGTCTTCACGATGGCCCACGGCCGCTCGAAGGAGGAGTGCGACGCCGTTCTCGACGCGATCGCCGCGGAGTGCGGGATGGGTTCGGACGATCGCGCCACCCTCTACTCCTCGACCGAGTACAAGAAGATCCGCCTCCACTACTTCACCGACGACTACGCCCGCTGGGAGGCCGAGCATTCATAGCGACGCGTTCGCCCGCGCGCAGGCGGTCCTGCCCGGGGGAGTGAACTCGCCGGTCCGGGCGATGCGGCAGATCGGCCGCGACCCGATCTTCGTCGACCGCGGCGAAGGCTGCTGGATCTTCGACGTCGAGGGCAACCGCTACGTCGACTGGATCGGCTCCTGGGGCCCGATGATCCTCGGCCACGCCGAGCCGGCCGTCCTCGCGGCCGTGATCGAAGCCGCCAAGCGGGGGACGAGCTTCGGCGCCGCGACCCTGGCGGAGGTGCGGCTGGCGGAGGAGGTCGCCGCGCGGATGCCCGCGGTCGAGATGCTGCGGATGACCAGCTCGGGGACCGAGGCGGCGATGAGCGCGGTGCGCCTGGCGCGTGCCGTTACCGGCCGCGATCTCGTCGTCAAGTTCGCCGGCGCCTACCACGGCCACTCCGACGGCCTCCTCGCCGACGCCGGCTCCGGCCTGGCGACGCTGGGGGTGCCGGGCAGCCCGGGGGTCACCGCCGCGCAGGCGAAGACGACGGTGGTGGTGCCGTGGAACGACCGCGAGGCGGTGGCGCGGGCGCTGCACGAGCACGAGGTCGCGGCGCTCCTGGCCGAGCCGATCGCCGCCAACATGGGCGTCGTTCCGCCGGCCGAGGGCTTCCTCGAGTTCCTCCGCGAGGCGACCAGCGAGGCCGGCGCCCTGCTCGTCTTCGACGAGGTGATCACCGGCTTCCGCGTCGCCCGCGGCGGCGCCCAGGAACTGCTCGGGGTGGAACCTGACCTGACCGTGATGGGCAAGGTGATCGGCGGCGGCCTTCCGGCCGCGGCCTACGGCGGCCGCCGCGAGCTGATGGAACGGATCGCCCCCGCCGGCGACGTCTACCAGGCGGGAACGCTCTCCGGCAACCCGCTCGCCATCGCCGCGGGACTGGCGACCCTGGAGCAGCTCGACGCCGAGGCCTACGAGCGCCTCGGCGCCCTCACCGACCGCCTCGCCGCAGGCTTCGAAGGCCTCGCGCAGGACCGCCCGCTCCAGGTCGCCGCCGCGCCGGGCCTCGTCACCCTCTTTTTCAGCGAGGTCCCCATCGTCGACTTCGCCACCGCGACCGCCTGCGACGTCGGGGCACACGCCGCCTTCTGCCGCGCCCTGCTCGAGCGCGGCGTCTACCCGCCGCCGGCCCAGTACGAGGCCTGGTTCGTCTCCCTCGCCCACGATGAGGCGACGATCGACCAGACGCTCGAAGCCGCCGCCGAGTCACTCGATGAGGTCCTGCGGTGAGGCGTGTCGCTTTATGCGCCCATATGGACCTATGAAGCGACAGGCATGACTGATTCCAACCCCTTACAAGCTCTCGCCGACCAGCTTCGCGCCGAGGACACCCCGATCTCCCGCCACGTCGTCGACCCAAGCGAGCCTGCGACGCTCGGCGAACTAGCCGCCTCCGGCCCCGACGCCGCCGAGTACGCCCTCGTCGTCGAGGCCGTCCGCGAGGGCTACCTCCTCCACTACGAGCAGCCCCGCCTTCTCGCCGGCCACGACCCCGACCTCGCCCTGCTCGCCGGCGACTACCTCTACGCCCTCGGCCTCGACCGCCTCGCCGCCCTCGGCGACACCCGCGCCGTCGCCCTCCTCGCCGACCTGATCAGCGAGTGCGCCCGGCGTCAGGCGGAGGGAGAGGTGGAGGGCATTTCGGAGCTTTGGCGCCAAACTGCCGAGAGCATCTCCGCCGCTGCGTCGCGCAGCTAGCGACGCCGGGCCCCTTCCCGCAGTCGTCGAAAGGCCCGCTCCATGGAGACAGCCCTAATCGGAGCTTCGCGCTGGAATGCCCGAGAACGGGCTTCTGACCTCTCGATTGCAGCGCGGCTTTCGACCAGCGTTTTCTCGATCTTGTCCAGCTCTTCTCGAGTCATAGTCCCCGCTCCTGGCGATTGGAAGACAAAAGCATTCTTCCCTTTTAGGAGGTTGTCGACGACCGTTTCCAGATGCTGACGTGTCGCAGCTTGGCGGTGTCCTCTCGGTCTTCATCGTCATCTCGATCGGCATAAACCAGCAGCAACCGGGCCGCCCACAGGACCCCGCGGTTGTCGAAGACGTTGTCGACGAAGTCGAGGCTGGCGCTCCGGGGGAGATTCGCCGGGTATAGGCCCTTCACGAGCAGGACGACTGCAGCGGCAGCCGCAGCCACGACCACCCAACCACCCAGCTTCCTGCCGATGCCGCAGCTCCTCTCCATGGAGGACTAAGGTCCCCGGACGACGAATTCGCCCCCCAGGCGCCCCGGCCTCTGCGGAGTTTGGTCCTCTGTGATGCAGATCACACATGGTCATTCTCTGTAGAAGCGACGCGGCCGAGATAGCCGACGAATGTCCCCGTGCCTAGCCCTGAAGGGGGTCGTCTAGCTCTTTGATCAGCTTGTCGAGAGCCTCACGGGACTCGACGGCAGAGCCGAAACGTGCTTCGGCAACCGCCAGGTCACGCCCACTTGCCACAAGCACATCCATGATGGCCGGGGTTAGCCCGAGGTACTGCGCGGCCGCCGCACAAACCTGGCGATCCGCCTCATACCGTCCGCGCGCGGCTTCTAAGCCCCGTTGAGCGACCTCTTCGGCTTCTACGGCCAAGGCTCGCGTCTCCTTGAAGGCGTCACCTGAGATACCCATCCCGCCCATCCTACGAGCTATTTTTGGCCGCTTCCTCTGCCGCGTCTCGCTGCTCGGTATACCGCCAGTATTCTGAGAGCATCCCTGCAAGCTGAGGCGGAGTCGTATAAAGCACGAGGGCAGAAAGGATGTCCTGATGATCGGCATCCTTCCCAATCCCCGCTTTCCAAAGCCCTTTACGTAGGGTTGCGAGATGGGCATGAGCCTCTTCGTCAATCTTGACTTGTTTGAGTTTTTGGGCCATCTGCGAAGGCGTCCGAGTCACCTTGCAGAATACTCCGGGTATACCGCTAGGCGAAGTTGCCGCTCGACTACCCTTGATGGGTTGCCCCGGAGGGCTGCAAAATGGGCGAAAAGAGAAAACTGCATGAGTTGATCCTCTACTTGTCTCAGAGGATGGAGCAGGATCAGCACGTAGGTCGTGGTCGCATCAAGCTGGCGAAGCTCCTATGGCGCTCTGACTTTGCAGCCTTTTGGCGGTTCGGGCAGCCGATCACGGAGGCGCAATATCAAGCGGACAGACTCGGACCCGCTCCGGTCGATGAGCTGCTTGCATTGCGCGACCTTGAGAACGCGGGGAGGCTGGAACTCCTAAACGAATGGGACCAGCAACAGATTCCAGTTGCCACGGGAGAGCCGCCCAACCTCGATGTTTTCACTGCCGCTGAGATCGCACTAGTAGACGATCAGTTGCGCCGCTATCAATGGGTGACGGCCCGGACGATGGTGGATGAGGCCCATGAATTCCCCGGCTGGATTAACGCCTGGCGAGGCGGCGAGGGCAAGCATTCCCCAATTCGATTTGAGTCTGTCTTCTGGGATAACCGAACTGAGTTGGAACCCTGGGAGGACGAGTACGCGAAGGTTCTAGCCGCAGAGCTTGGTATTCCCTCCTAAGTGGGAGTCGCCAAAACTGATCGTTTTGAAAAGCGCGTAGAAGAACTCGATTCCGACCTTCCACGGTTGGACGAAGCGATCCGCTTCGCCGAGCACCAGCTATCGGAGTTCCCCACCGCTGGAATCCCAACCTCAGTACCGGGTCTCTACTCGTTTCCCATCCGTCTACCGACGAGAACGGGCCAAGTCCGCTTCTCGATCTTCTATCTCTACGACGGCAAGGACGTGCGGTTCATGGATCTTCGGCCTTCCGAGCCGTAGTTGTCAAGAGACTTGACATTCTGTCGTTTGTCAAGTAGCTTTACAACATGCCACCGGCCACCGCCACGACCCGCGCAGGGCGAAGTCCTCGACCTCGGACTACTCGGTAACGGAGTTCCTAGCCGAGTTCCCTGACGATGCAGCTTGTCTGGAGTACCTATGGCGCAAGCGCCACGCGCCTGATGGCGAAAACGCCGAATGCCCGAAGTGCCAGCAGGTCACGGTCTTCAAGCGCTACAAGACCAAGCAGCAGCGCCAGTCTTGGACCTGCACGGCCTGCGGCCACCACCTGCATCCCACGGCCGGGACGATCTTCCACCTCTCCTCGACCTCCCTGCGCCTCTGGATCCACGCGATGTACCTAATGACCAGCACGCGCTGCGGTATCTCCGCGAAACAGCTGGAGCGCGAGCTAGGCGTCAACTACCGGACGGCTTGGCGCATGTTCAACAGGATTCGCAATGAGTTGATGGGCGAAGGCGAGCCGGCCAGGCAACTGCGCGGGAAAGTCGAGATTGACGAGACCTCCTGGGGCGGCAAACCGCGACAAAAGCTGAAAAGTCCCCGTGAGATCGCGGCCTTCCGCGAAGCGAAGACGACTGTGTTGGGGATGGTCGAGCGCGGCGGGCGCGTCCGCGTCCGGGTGATCGAGTCGCGGCGAGGCGAGCCGTTGACTTCCGCTGTGAAGGCGAACGTCAACCCCGATGCCGTGATCTACACCGACGATTGGCGGGCCTACCGGCCGATCTCGCAGGAGTTCGCGGGCCACCGGGTGATCAACCACTCGGCGGGCAACTACGTCGAAGGCGACGTTTACACGAACACGATTGAGGGCTTCTTCGGCAACCTCAAGTCCGGGATGCGCGGTGCCTATAAGAAGGTCTCCTCAAGGTGGCTTCAGTCCTATCTGGACGAGTACGTCTGGCGTTACAACCATCGCCAGCACGGCGAGCGGTCGATGTTCCACGCGCTCGTTAGGGAGGCAGCCCGCCAATGAGCGAGGCGGTCCTGATCAAGCGAATCAAGGGGGCTGCCCGTAAGCGTGCCAAGGCCGACGAGGCGAAGCGGGAGGCGACGGATGATCTACGCCGCTACTGCCGCGAGGCGCGCGAGGCGGGCCTATCCATCACCCGGATCGCTTCTGAGGCTGGCCTTTCCCGGCAGGGCGTTTACGACCTGCTGGGGGAGCGACCTTCTCCATAGCGGCGTCGAAATCGCCCTTGGTCGGCACCGGGATCTCTAGTCCCTTATTGGTCTTCTGCTTTCGGCGCTTGGCAGCCACCACCACAGGCTAGCCGCCAAGGCCCCCGTCGCTAGGAAAGTTCCAACCAGTCGAAGTGCCGAGCCGCTGCGGTCGGCACCAGGGCGCTCCCGTCGCGCCAGATCAGGCCAACGAGGTCGAGCATCTTGATCGCCTCGTCCAGATCGTCGGTGCTGCCTAGGCCCATCCACCACAGACTTGCCTCGGAATGGCGAGCCGGGAACTCCCCCATGAGGAAGGTCAGGATGGCTCGCTGGGTCTTCTTATCGCCGCGCTCGTCGTCCTCTGACAGCGGGCTAGGGTTCTCGCCAAGCATCGGAAGGGCTCCGTCCTTTCGGTGCGAGGCCGGGGCGTCTGTGTCAGCAGCGTCCCGGCCGCTTGTTTATGGGCCGGGGAAGCTAGGGAGACAGCTCGACGGGAAACGCTTCTACATAGATTGATCAAGTGTGACGCAGGTCACACCCCCTAATCAATAGACTTCGAAGCCCTACGCGAACCGACCTGTGGCAGACGACGCGAACAAGGTAAACGGGGCCGAGGAGGCGCCCATCAAGGAGCGGGCGAAGCCCGACCCTCCCGGCTATTTCGAGGGGGAGTCGATGACGCGCCGCCACGTCTTCACGGTCGCGTCCCAGGCGCTCGGCGGTCTTGCCGCCGCCGGAATCGTGCTTCCCGCCGTCGGCTTCGCGGTCGCCCCGATCTTCCACCGCGGCAAGGAGCGCTGGGAGGCGGTCGGGCCGGTCTCCGACTTCGTCGAAGACACCTACCGCCAGGTCGTCTTCACCGAGACCGAGGGGATCGGCGACGCCGGCAAGACCACTGCCTACGTGCGCCGCAGCTCCGAGGACCTGGGCGAAGAAGCCGGCAAGTTCGTCGCCGTCTCCAACCGCTGCGCCCACCTCGGCTGCCCGGTCCGCTTCGTCGAGGCCGCCAGCAACTTCATCTGCCCCTGCCACGGCGGGGTCTACGACTTCGTCGGCAAAGTGCTCGGCGGCCCTCCGGTCCGGCCCCTCGACCATTTCCAGGTCCGCACGCGCGCC
>DATMBY010000257.1:0-3114 GCA_035558995.1 Solirubrobacterales bacterium | reverse complement strand
GCGCCGTGCCAGAGCCCGCCGATCAGCATGGTGAGCATCAGGTTGCGGTAGGTGAGGACGGTTCCCCGGCGGTTGCCGCCGAGCGGGATGTAGACGTAGTCGCGCAGCCAGCGCGAGAGCGTCATGTGCCAGCGCCGCCAGAAGTCCTGGACGGAGACGGCGGCATACGGCGAGTCGAAGTTCTGGGGGAAGGAGAAGCCGAGGAGCAGTGCGATGCCGATCGCGATGTCGGTGTAGCCGGAGAAGTCGGCGTAGATCTGTACCGCGTACGCGTAGACGGCGATCAGGATCTCGAGCGACGAGTGCTGGCCTGGCGCCGCGAACACCTGGTCGACGATCGAGGAGGCGAGGTAGTTCGCGATCACGACCTTCTTGAAGAGGCCGGTAGCGATGAGGTAGAAGGCGCGGCTCGTGTCCACCCGGCGAGGGTCGCGAGGCTTGTCGATCTGCGGGATCAGCTCCGACGGGCGCACGATCGGGCCGGCGACGAGGTGCGGGAAGAAGGACAGGTAGACCGCGAACTTCTCCAGGGTCGTTGGCTCGAACTCGCCGCGGTATGCGTCGACGACGTAGCTGATCGCCATGAAGGTGAAGAACGAGATCCCGACCGGGAGCACGATCGCCTTCAACGAGAGCGGGAGGTCGTAGCCGACGATCGCCGCCATGTTGTCGGTCGAGGAGACAAAGAAGTCGTAGTACTTGAAGTAGCCGAGGAGACCGAGGTTCCCCGCGAGCGCGAGGAAGAGGAGGCCCTTGCGCCTCGCGCGATCCGTGGTGCGCCAGATGCGCACCGCGAGCACCTGGTTCCAGATCGTGCACCCCGCCAGCAGGAGGACGAAGCGCCAGTCCCACCAGCTGTAGAAGACGTAGCTGGCGGCGATGATGAACGGCCGCCAGCGGTGAGGCCAGGGCATCGTCAGCCACGAGAGCGGCAGGACGATCAGGAAGAAGATCGCGAAGGTGGCGGTGGGGAAGAGCAAGCTCGCGGAAGGGTACGTCCGGCCCGGGCGGTGAAAACGACGCTAGAGGCGCTGCTCGACCGTCGCCTCGGCGTCGTCGAGGCGGGGCGGGAGGCGCGTCACTGCGGTGTCGCCGTCACCGTCGGCTCCCTCGAGCAACGTGTGCTCGACGGGCGGGTTGAACCACGCGGGATCGGCGGCCACGGGAACGCTCGGCGCGCCAACATAGACGGGCTGCTCCGGCCGCCGGTCGGCGCGTGAGGCGGCCCACTCGATGAGGGCGACCAGCACCCAGGCGCCCACCATCACGCCGCCGATCGCGACGGGGTCGAGGTCGGCGATCGCGGCTGCGGCAGCCGCAGCGGCGAGGAACAGCCCCTCGAGCAGGAGCCGTGGCACCTGCGGACGCCGGCGCACCGGGGAGTCGAGCGCGCCGACCCACGCGTAGCTGCCGGGCGCCGGTTGCAGCGCGTGCTCGTCCGCGGGGGCGGGAAGCGCAGCGGCGCCCCCGATCCGGCGCACCTCGTCGTGCAACTGCGTGACCTGCTCCTCGAGCCGTGTGAGAGCGCCGGCGACGTCGGCGGGCTGAGGCTCGCTCATGCCGGCTCCTGGAGGTCGTCCATGGCCTCGAGCGCCTCCTGCGCCTTGGCGTGAACGCGGGCGCGCCGCTCCTCGAGCGACTCCGCCGGCTCGGACGTGGTCGTCTGCTCCACGGGGGGAGCGTCGGCGTCCCGGGACTCGGCGAGCTTGCGGCGGAGCTCCTCGGCCGGGTCCTCGGCGGGCGATGCGGGCGGCAGGGCCGGGGCGACGGCCCGATCCCGCCGCGCAGCCAGCAGGCGCGCGAGCGCGGCGATGCCGACGAGCCCCGCCGTCCAGCCGAAGAGCCTTCGCACGCTGCCATCGTACCCCGGGCCGCTGCTACCCTTCCGCAGCTTCCTGCCACGCCACGCGACGCCGCTCCCGGGCGCCGCACCACCCGGCGGGGCCGATTCAGACCGAGGGAAGGAGAGAGGGAACGCGTGACCGAGTACGAGATTCTGCTGTTGCTGGACCCGGAGCTGGCCGACGAGAAGCAGGCCGAGGCCGTGGACCGGCTGCGCGGCCTGATCGAGCAGGGCGGCGGGACGTTCGAGCGCCACGACGTGTGGGGCCGGCGCCGGCTCGCCTATCCGATCGACAAGAAGGAAGAGGGCGTCTACCACCTCGTGAGCTTCAGCTCGAACGCCGAGACGCTCGACGAGATCTCGCGTGTGCTCAAGATCGACGACGGCGTGATGCGTCACATGGCGACACGGCGCCCCGAGGGGGGTCCGACCGAGCCAATGGCGGCCACCGCCGCGATCGGCGACCATGTCGAGAGCGATCCCGCGGACGCCCTGGAGGAGGAGTAGCCGATGGCTTCCATCAATCGCGTCGTGCTCGTCGGAAACCTGACGAAGGACCCCGAGCTGCGTCACACGCCGTCGGGCACGGCCGTGTGCAACCTGCGCCTCGCCGTCAACACGCGGCGGAAGGACGAGACGGGCCAGTGGGTCGACAAGCCCAACTACTTCGACATCACCGTCTGGGGCAACCAGGGCGAGCGCTGCGCGCAGTACCTCGCCAAGGGCCGCCCGGTCGGGGTCGACGGACGGCTCGAATGGCGGGAGTGGGAGACGCCGGAGGGGAACAAGCGGCAGGCGGTCGAGGTCGTCGCCGACTCCGTGCAGTTCCTCGGCGGACGCGGTGACGGTGACGGCGGCGGCGGCTACATCCCCGCCGAGGCGCCCGCGACGCCCGCAGGCGACTTCCCCTCGTCCCCGACCGACGACGACATCCCGTTCTAGGAGGCCACGAGATGGCTGCGAAGACGCAACCCCGCAAGCGGCCGGGTCCCGGGACCACCGGGGGTCGCCGCAAGAGCTGCCACTTCTGCAAGGACAAGGTGGCCGAGGTGGACTACAAGAACGCGAACCAGCTCCGGCGCTACATCTCGGAGAGGGGCAAGATCCGCAACCGCCGCATCACCGGCGCCTGCCGCAGCCATCAGCGCCAGGTCGCCGCGGCGGTCAAGCGCGCCCGCGAGATGGCGCTCCTGCCCTACGTGCAGGGGTCGTGATGGAGGTCATCCTCCGCAGCGATGTCGAGAAGCTCGGCCTGAAGGGCGAGGTCGTCG
>DATMBY010000256.1:0-3840 GCA_035558995.1 Solirubrobacterales bacterium | reverse complement strand
CTTCGACCGCCTCGGCCACGGCAGCGTCGACGTCGGCGCGGATCTTCAGCTTCTGGCCGGAAAGCTTCCAGGACTCGCCGTCGAAGCTGACCTTCAGCGAGTGCTGCAGCGGCGCCAGCAGCTTGCGGCGGACCTTCGCCGCCGCTTCTTCTTCGTTCAGACCGCTGACGTCGACGCCGGCGATCGTCACGCCGTCGGCGATCTGGTCCTTCTGCGAGCTGTCGTAGGCGTAGGCGCCGCCGACCACGAGCACCAGCAGGAGAGCGGCGATCAGCGCCGCAATAGAAGTCTTCGTTCGCATCTGGACTGAGTAACCCTTAGGACGTCGCGTTGCCGGTTGGTAGAAGTCTAGGCATCGGCCATCTTCGGCCTGCCGGGTGGTCTTCCCTGCAATTTCGCATGTGCGTCGGTCTTATCGGCAGCGGGGCCGGATATCTTTCGCCGATGCGCACGAAGGATGAGGTCCGGGCGGAGGTCTGGAAGGCGATGGAACGGGAGGGCGTATCCCGCTTCCCCGGGGCCGAGGGACGGATCCCGAACTTCGCCGGCGCCAAACTCGCGGCCGAGAAGCTCGCCGGGCACCGGCTCTGGAAGCGGGCGCGGGTGATCAAGGCGAATCCCGACTCGCCGCAGACCCACGCGCGGCGGATCGCCCTGGAAGAGGGCAAGACGATGATCATGGCGGTGCCGCGACTGCGCGACCCCCATCCCTTCCGGGTGCTGGAGCCGAAGAGGCTCTCGAAAGCGGCGATGAAAGAGGCGGCGACGATCAAGGGCGCGCTCAAGCACGGCCGCGTCGTCGCCCTCGACGACCTGCCGGAGATCGACTTCGTCCTCTGCGGCTCGGTCGCGGTCAACCTCAGCGGCGCCCGCGTCGGCAAAGGCGGCGGCTACCACGACCTCGAGTACGGGATCCTCACCGACGCCGGCAAGATCGACGCCCACACCACGGTCGCCACCACCGTCCACCCGATCCAGATCCTCCGCCAGCACCTGATGGTCACCGACCACGACCTGCCCTGCGACCTGATCGCGACCCCGCGCGCGGTGATCGAGATCGACCGCCAGTACGACCGGCCCCGCGGGATCCTCTGGGACCACCTGCAGCCGCCGCAGATCCGGGAGATCCCGGTCCTCGAAAGGATGGGCTATGCCTGAGCCGGAGCGCCGACAGCTGCCGGCCTTTCCCGGCCCCGACTACGGGAACCCGGATCCCGAGTGGCTGAAGATCGACTGGCGCGAGCACCTGCGGCGGGTCGACCTGCCGGGGGCACAGGACGTGAACTACGTCGAAATCGGCGAGGGCGAGCCGATCATCTTCATCCACGGGATCGCCGGCTGCTGGCGCAACTGGCTCGAGAACCTCCCCTACTTCGGCCGCACGCACCGGGCGATCGCGATCGACCTGCCCGGCTTCGGCGACAGCCCGATGCCCTCCTGGGAGATCTCGATGGCCAACTACGGCCGGCTCGTCCACGACTTCTGCGAGCGGCTGGGGATCGAGCGGGTGGGGGCGCTGGTCGGCAACTCGATGGGCGGCTTCATCGGCACCGAGGCGGTGATCGAGGAGCCCGAGCGCTTCGATCGCCTGGTTCTGATCTCGGCTGCCGGGATCAGCTTCGCCGAGTGGCAGGGGCGCACCTTCGACGCCGCCGCCCGCATCTTCCGGGCAGCGATCCCGCTGATGAGCGGCGACCGGCGCGTCTACTGGACGACTCCGCGGGGGCGCAAGATCGCCTTCGGCCGTCTCTTTCGCAGCCCCAACAAGCTGCGGCCCGAGCTGCTTGCCGAGCAGGTCCGCCCGGGCCTGCAGGCGCCCGCCTTCAGCGAGGCGCTGACCAAGATCTGGGGCTACGACACCCGCGAGCGGCTGCCCGAAATCGAGATCCCGACGATGATCGTCTGGGGGCTGAGCGACCAGATCGTCCCGGTCGAGGGAGCGCTCGGGTACCACCGCCTGATCCCGAAATCGCGGCTGGAGCTCTTCGAGCGCACCGGCCACCTGCCGATGCTGGAGCGTCCGCAGCGCTTCAACCCGCTGCTCGAAGAGTTCATCGACTCCTCGCAGCCCCTGCGAGCCGCGCAGGACACCGCTGTCGGTTGACGATTGGTGAGTTAAGGCCCCTATGGGGGGTCTAATTCACCAATCGTGGCTCAGGTGATCGCGCCTTTTGAGGCTGACGAGACCGTGGCCGCGTACTTGGCCATGACGCCGCGGGTGTAGAGCGGCTCGGGCTGCTCGTATTCCTCGACCCGCTTCGCGATCTCCTCGTCGGAGAGGGCGACGCTGAGGCTGCGGTTGTCGATGTCGACGGTGATCTCGTCGCCCTCGCGGATCGCCGCGATCGGGCCGCCCTTCGCCGCCTCGGGGGCGACGTGGCCGATCATCAGCCCGCGGGTGGCGCCGGAGAAGCGGCCGTCGGTGACCATCGCCACGCTCTCGCCGAGCCCCTCGCCGACGATCGCCGCGGTCACCTGCAGCATCTCCCGCATCCCGGGACCGCCGACCGGACCCTCGTTGCGGATGACGACGATGTCGCCGGGGTTGATCTGCTGGTCCTTGACGGCGCGGAAGCAATCCTCTTCGGACTCGAAGACGCGGGCAGGGCCGGTCTGCTGGCGGCGCTCGGTGCCGGCTACCTTGACCACCGAGCCTTCCGGGGCGAGGTTGCCGCGAAGGACCGCCAGCCCGCCTTCGGGCTTGAGTGGGTTCTCGACATGGCGAACGACTTCCTGGTCCGGAGCCTCAGTTGCGGCGGCGGCTTCCTCGCCGATCGTCCTGCCGGTGACGGTGATCGACTCGCCGTGGAGGATCCCGGCTTTGGCCAGGCGCTTGAGGATCACCGGCACGCCGCCGGCGGCGTAGAGGTCGGTGGCGACGAAGCGGCCGCCCGGCTTGAGGTCGGCGAAGAGCGGCGTCTGCCGCGAGATCCGCTCGAAGTCGTCCATCGTCAACTCGATCCCGAGCTCGTGCCCCAGGGCGATCATGTGCAGGACGCCGTTGGTCGAGCCGCCCGAGGCGCAGATGCAGGCGATCGCGTTCTCCAGCGACTCGCGGGTGATGATCTTGCTCGGCCGCAGGTCGTCGACCAAGACGTTGATCACCAGCTCGCCGACTTTCTCGGCGACCGTCTGCTTGTCGTCGTCTTCGGCCGGGACCATCGCGGAGCCGCCGGCGCTGATTCCGAGGGCCTCGAAGGCGCAGGCCATCGTGTTGGCGGTGAACTGACCCCCGCAGGCGCCGGCGCCCGGGCTGGCGACACCCTCCAGCTCGTGCAGTTCCTCGTCGGACATATCGCCGGCGTTGTGGGCGCCGATCGCCTCGAAGATGTCGAGGATGGTGACGTCGCGACCGTGCCAGTGGCCGGGGGCGATCGAGCCGCCGTAGAGCAGCACCGAGGGGACGTCGAGCCGGGCCAGCGCCATCGCACAGCCCGGGATCGTCTTGTCGCAGGCGCAGAGGGCGACGATCGCGTCGAACTGGTAGCCGCGGGCCATCAGCTCGATCGAGTCGGCGATCACCTCGCGGCTGACCAGCGAGGCCTTCATCCCCTGCGTCCCCATCGTCACCCCGTCGGAGATGGCGACGGTGTTGAACTCCATCGGGGTCCCGCCGGCGGCGCGCACGCCCTCTTTGACGTGCTCGGCGAGGCCGCGCAGGTGGAAGTTGCAGGGCATCGCCTCGGTCCAGGTGTTGGCGATCCCGATCGTCGGCCTGCTGAGCGCGTCGTCGTCGAACCCGATCCCCTTCATGTAGGCGCGCGAGTGGACGCGGTCGGGTCCGTCGAAGACGACGCTCGAACGCGGTCTGGGCAGGCTGGTCTCGGTGTTGCCGTTCTC
>DATMBY010000255.1:0-3665 GCA_035558995.1 Solirubrobacterales bacterium | reverse complement strand
GCAGCCGCTCGACGCCATGTAGAGGATCGCATCGACGACCGAGCGGAGATCCGTCGTCCGTGGCCGGCCTCCCCGTCGGGCCGGTGGCAGCAGCGGCGAGATCAGCGCCCATTCGCGATCTATCAGATCGCTTGGATGGCGCTCGGCATCCCGTCTATGCTCAACGCGAGCGGTATCACTCCAAGGCATCTGGTCCCTCCATCTTCTCGACAAAGACGGAGAATCACAAAAGACTGATATCGCTCAACTTCTTTTCAGGCAGGCTCTAAGAGCCTGTCCGAGAAGCCGCTGAGAGGGGTTGAGCGACCGGGGCCAGCCTGGTTCACCGTCGTTTCTGGCAAGAGACGATGGGGGATCGAATGGCATGGACGGCGGCCACCCGGGGCGACTATGTGCGCCCGAGCGGGAGCTATGCAAGCGCCATGACGGTTCGGGAATGGGCGTTGGTCGCGCCATTGCTTCCGGCGGCCCGGCCGGGCGGGCGCCCGAGAACGGCCTGCCTGCGCCGGGTAGCGACCGCGATCTTCTACCTGCTCCAGGCCGGTTGCCAGGGGCGGATGCTGCCGCGGGACTTCCCGCCGCGCAGCACCGTCTACGGCGACTTCCGGGCCTGGATCGCAGGCGGGGTCTGGGCGCACATCCACGGCGTGCTCTATCGCCGGACCCGGGACCTGGAAGGCCGCGACGAGAGCCCCACGGCGGCGATCATCGACAGCCAGAGCGTGAAAACCGGCGCGGAAGCCCGCGAAATGGTCGGGTACGATGCGGGAAAGCGGGTCAAGGGCCGCAAGCGGCACCTGGTCACCGACACCCTCGGCCTGATGCTGCGCGTCGAGGTCCACTCCGCCAGCGTGCAGGATCGCGACGGCGCCGCGCTCGTCCTCGACCGGATCACCCGGCGCTTCCCGTTCCTCGAGCGCATCTTCGCGGACGCCGGCTACCAGGGGCCGCGCGTTGCCGCCGCCGCCCCGCGTACCGTCGAGATCATCAAGCGCACCGACACCGGGTTCGGCGTGCAGCCGAAGCGCTGGGTCATCGAGCGCACCTTCGCCTGGGCCGGCATCAACCGCCGCCTCGCCCGTGACCTCGAGCGCGCCGTCGACACCGTCCGAGCCCTCTTCCAGGTCGCCATGATCAAGCTCATGACCCGCCGCAGCGCCCGCTTCAGGGACTTCTGAGCCAGACTCTTAGAGCCCGATTCAAAAGTTCACTCGAGGTAGCAGTATCTTGCGAGACGCCGGGTCATGAGCCTGATGCTCGCGATCAAGGTCCATGCCGTTGAGCTTTCCAGCGATCGCTCCCAATCCTTTGCCAGCCGGCGGCATCGCCCGAGCCAGGCGAAGGTTCGCTCCACGACCCATCGACGCGGCAGAACCTCGAACCCCTCGGTGGTGTCGGATCGCCTTATGATCTCGAGCGTCCAGTCACCGTGGCTCCTGAGCGCGGCCTTCAGCTTGTCCCCGGCATAGCCGCCATCGGCGAACACATGGCGCAGCCAGGGGAACCGGTGCCGGATGGCGCGGAACACGTCCGGAGCGCCGTCGCGGTCCTGGATGCCTGCCGAATGGATGACAACAAACAGCATCAGACCCAGCGTGTCGGTCATGATGTGACGCTTGCGCCCCTTGACCTTTTTGCCCGCGTCAAAGCCGCAAACCCCGCCGCTTTCGGTGGTTCTGACGCTTTGGCTGTCGATCACGCCCGCCGAAGGGCTCGCTTCGCGGCCCTCCAGTTCCCGCGCGCTCATCACCATCAGGTGGTTGATGCCCTGCCACAGACCGCTGTCGCGCCACGCGTAGAAGTCGCCCTGAACCGTGGAGACCGGTGGGAAGTCCTTCGGCAGCATGCGCCATTGGCAGCCGCTCGACGCCATGTAGAGGATCGCATCGACGACCGAGCGGAGATCCGTCGTCCGTGGCCGGCCTCCCCGTCGGGCCGGTGGCAGCAGCGGCGAGATCAGCGCCCATTCGCGATCTATCAGATCGCTTGGATAGCGCTCGGCATCCCGTCTATGCTCAACGCGAGCGGTATCACTCCAAGGCATCTGGTCCCTCCATCTTCTCGACAAAGACGGAGAATCACAAAAGACTGATATCGCTCAACTTCTTTTCAGGCAGGCTCTGAGAGGATGGAGGCCCTGGAAAGTAAGAGGACATCGAAGAGCTACTCGCCTGAGGTGCGTGAGCGTGCCGTCAGGATGGTTTCGGAGCATCGTGGAGAGCACGCCTCGGAATGGGCGGCACTGGTCTCGATCTCGGCGAAGATCGGGTGCACTGCGGAGACGTCGCGCACCTGGGTTCGGCAGTGGCAGCGCGATGAGGGTCTGCGGGCGGGGGTCACGACGGCGGAGCGCGACCGGCTGAAGGCGCTGGGGCGGGAGGTCCGCGAGCTGCGCCAGGCCAACGAGATCCTGCGCAAGGCGAGCGCGTATTTTGCGGCGGCGGAGCTCGACCGCCGGTTCAAGCCATGATCGGCTTCATCGACGATCATCGCGCGTCGCTCGGGGTCGAGCCGATCTGCAGGGAGCTGCCGATCGCCCCGTCGACATATCATGCCCACGCCGCGCGGCGCGCCGATCCCGCGAAGGCGCCGCCGCGCGTACGCCGCGACGCGGAACTTCGTGGCCGGGTCCGGCGGGTCTGGGAGGAGACCTTCGGCGTCTATGGTGTGCGAAAGGTCTGGCGGCAGCTCGATCGTGAAGGCGTCGGCGTGGCCCGCTGCACCGTGGCTCGCCTGATGCGACAGATGGGCCTTCAAGGGATTGTCCGAGGAAGATCAGTGAGAACCACGATCAGCGACAAGGCCACACCCTGTCCGCTCGACAGGGTGAACCGGCAGTTCAAAGCGCCCAGGCCGAACGGGCTCTGGGTATCGGATTTCACCTGCATCGCGACCTGGACCGGCTTTGTCCATGTCGCCTTCGTCATCGACTGCTACGCCAGACGGATCGTCGGCTGGCGCGTGTCGCGCACCGCCGAGGCGGGGTTCGTCCTCGACGCGCTGGAGCAGGCCATTCACGACCGCCAGCCCGCCAATGACGGCCGTCTGGTTCATCACTCCGACAGAGGCGGCCAATACCTGTCGATTCGATACACCGAGCGGCTGGCCGAGGCGGGCATCGAGCCGTCGGTCGGCAGCGTCGGCGGCAGCTATGACAATGCGCTCGCCGAGACCATCAACGGCCTCTACAAGACCGAGGTCATCCGCCGCCGCGGACCATGGCGCAGTCTCGAGGCCGTGGAGTTCGCCACCCTCGAGTGGGTGGACTGGTTCAACCACCGCCGCCTCCTCGAGCCCATCGGCAACATCCCACCAGCCGAGGCTGAGGCCCGCTTCTACGCCGAACTGGAGACAAGCGCCGTGGCGGCGTAGGACTCAAACGAAACAGCCTCCGGAAAACCCGGAGCGGTTCAAGAAGAGGAAATGCGAGCCGAGAGGCGTCACTGCGCAACCGTCAGGTTAAAACGGCCTGCGGGAAGCATGACCCCCGCGCGAGCACCTTCCTCAGCCAGATCACGAACGACGTTCGCCGTAACCGGGATGCCCCTCACGGCGCTGCTCGGGCTCGCCCGGAAGCATGATCTCCTCGACGCCAGCGGCACGGGGGAGCGCCTTGATGCGCTCGTAGAACGTACCCCTCCGCGCCTCGAAGTCGGTCAGCGACG
>DATMBY010000254.1:0-5595 GCA_035558995.1 Solirubrobacterales bacterium | reverse complement strand
CAGGTGACGATCTCGACCGGCCGCTGGGTGCCGCTGAGGGTTTCCAGCGCCAGCGCCGGTTCGCTCGGCCCGTCGCCGCCCTCGATCGGGCCGGGGAGGCCGGCGATCGCGGCGAAGGCATCGACCCGGCCGGCACCGGCGGCATCGGCCGGGAAGCCGCCGACCGGCCCCGCGGCCTCTTCCAGCGCGTCCCGCACCTGCTGGGACGGAAGGGCCGGTTTCGCCTGCCGCACCAGGGCTGCGACGGCAGCCGCGTGGGGCGCCGCCGCCGAGGTGCCGCAGAAGCGCCACCTGCCCGCCTGCGGGAAGGCGAAGAAGGTGGTGACGCCGCAGTCGGTCGCGGCCAGATCTGGCTTGGCGATCACTTCCGGCGCCCCCAGCGGTGCCGCCGGCCCCGGCCCTTCGACCGGCCCGAAGAGGTGGGTGACGGGGCCGCGGGAGGAGTAGCGCTCGATCCTGGTGCCGTCGCCGTAGGGGATGGCGGCGACCGCGATCGCACTCTCTGCCCCGGCGTGGCCGAAGACCGCCGGGCCGACGACGTCTCCCCCGCTCGATTTCGGATACTCGGTCGCGCTCACCCCGCCGCCGTTCTGGAGGAGGATGAACTTCAGCCGCGGACTGGCGCCGAGCCGGCGGTTGATCGCCAGCTGCACGCTCTGCGAGCTGGCGCCGCTGTTTTCCCAGGTGACGATCTCGACCGGCCGCTGGGTGCCGCTGATGTTGGCTTCGGTCGATTTCGCCAGGACTTTGCCGCCGCCGCCGGAGAGCAGGTAGGCGTCGAGGTTGGTGCCGACGCCGTTCCAGGGTTCGGCCCACTGCAGGTCGAGGATCAGGGTTTCGTGGGCTTCGACCACGATCCCGAAGGTGTTGTCGCTGCCGGGCCCGGGGTCGAAGTCCATGCACTGGGAGCCGCCGCTCACCGCGGCCGGGCAGCCGCCGGAGCTGCGGAAGGCGGGCGCCTCCCAGGAGGCGATCCGGTTGCCGCCCGAGTCGAAGAGGTTGTCGTTGCCGGCGGCGC
The DNA here is from genome assembly GCA_035558995.1 of Solirubrobacterales bacterium. Lineage (GTDB taxonomy): Bacteria > Actinomycetota > Thermoleophilia > Solirubrobacterales > 70-9 > VAYN01. The sequence goes on along the minus strand of DATMBY010000254.1, from coordinate 4,577 downwards.
TGAGGTAGGTGACGCCGGCGTCGACGACGTTGTTCACGGCGACCGCGATCGGGCCGTCCTGGAAGAAGGGCTCCTCGAACCAGGCGACGTCGTCGACGATGACGCCGGCTCCCGCCCCGCCTTCGGCAGCCGGCCGCGCCAGCCCTTCGATGTTCTCGGCGAACGATTCTTCGCTTTCGAAGGCGCTGGCGAAGGCGAGGTTCGCGTGCGGAGCGAGGTCGTGGACGATCTGCAGCATCGCCCGCCCCTCGTCGGTGCCGTCGGCCGGCCCCTCGGCGAGGACGTCGACCGGGAGCTGCTGCCCGGAGCAGGTTCCCGCCGGTCCGGGGAGGTCGCCGGAGAGGACGTCGTCCGTCGCCGCGGTCGGATCCGCTTCGGCGCTGTCGTAGGAGTCGGAGAGGACGCCGACCGTCTGCCCCTTCCCGCGCAGGTCGAAGGCCGAGCGGGCCTGGTCGACCCGGAGCTGGGACAGCCCCTCGGAGATCGCGGCGCCGCCTTCGCACTGTCCTTCGGGGGTGAAGCTGACCGGAGCTCGCACCTGCCAGACGGCGCTGATGCCGGGGACGGCGGCGACTTCGGGCAGGCGCGAGGGGGCGACGGAGAGCGTCGCCGTCTCGGTCTCGGCGCTGACGCTGAGGATCCGCGCCCCCGCTTGGCGCAGCCCAGGGGCGGCTGGGCCGACCCCGCCGGGGACGCGGGCGGTGACGAGCACGCGGCCGCCGTCGCGAACGAGGCTGCCGGGCCCGTCGAGCGGCAGGCCGAGCCGGTCCGCCTGCGCGGCGAGGGGCTTGGCGGCGACTGCCGGCTCCGCCAGCTCTTCCAGCGGTGGCGAAAGCGGACTCGGGGCGGCCGCGGCGGTGGCTGGCAGGGCCGCGCAGGCGAGCGCGAAGAGGAGGCCGAGGCGGCCGGCTGCGGAACCCGAGGACGTCACTCGTCCTTGTATCGGCACGAACGAAAGCGAGTAAAGCCCTCATTTGGCGCGGCAGCGGGGAGTGATCCTGCTACGGTCCCATGCGTTAGGGCCGGTGATTACCGGCGAAAGTTGTGCGTAGCGCTCGCAGTCGTTGCTTCATCGCATCCTCCGCGTTCGCAGCACATGAAGTGGAGGCAATGCATGCCGACTGGAACTGTCAAGTGGTTCAGCGACGACAAGGGCTACGGGTTCATCACGCCCGACGACGGCTCGAAGGACGTCTTCGTTCATCACAGCGCCATCTTGGGCGAGGGCTTCAAGTCCCTGACCGAGGGCGCCAAAGTGAGCTACGAGTCCGAAGAAGGCCCCAAGGGCCCGGCCGCGGCGAGCGTTCAGCAGCAGTAGTCGCTAAACGCTTCCAGTAGTGCGAAGCCCGCCTCCTGAGGCGGGCTTCTTTCTGGTCGGAGCCGATTAGGCCCGTCCCCTACCCTCCCAACTCGCCATGACCAACGAACGAAAAGACCTGCGCAACATCGCGATCATCGCCCACGTCGACCACGGGAAGACGACGCTGGTCGATGCGATGCTGTGGCAGACCGGGACCTTCCGCAAGGGCCAGGATGTCGCCGAGCGGGTGATGGACTCGATGGACCTCGAGAAGGAGAAGGGGATCACGATCCTCGCCAAGAACACCGCGGTCACCTACGGCGAGACGAAGCTGAACATCGTCGACACGCCGGGCCACGCGGACTTCGGCGGCGAGGTCGAGCGGGCGCTGACGATGGTCGACGGGGCGCTGCTGCTGGTCGATGCCAGCGAGGGGCCGCTGCCGCAGACCCGGTTCGTCCTGCGCAAGGCGCTGGAGCGGAAGCTGCCGATCATCCTCGTCGTCAACAAGGTCGACCGGCCGGACGCGCGGATCGCCGAGGTCGTCGACGAGGTCTACGAGCTCTTCATGGACCTCGACGCCGACTCCGAGCAGATCGACTTCCCGATCGTCTACACCAACGCCAAGGACGGCTGGGCCGCCCTGGAGGAGGGCGTCGAGGGCGAGAACCTGAAGCCGCTGCTGGAGCTGATGCTGGAGAAGATCCCGGCGCCGCAGTACGACGAGGGGACGCCGCTGCAGGCGCATGTCACCAACCTCGACGCCTCCCCCTACCTCGGGCGCCTGGCGATCTGCCGCGTCCACCAGGGGAAGATCCGGAACGGGCAGCAGATCGCCTGGTGCCGCGCCGACGGCAGCGTCCAGCGCGCCGCGGTCTCCGAGCTTTACGTGACCCAAGGCCTCGATCGGGTCGCCGCCGAGGAGGCCGGGCCGGGGGAAATCATCGCCGTCGCCGGGATCGAAGAGGTGACGATCGGGGAGACGCTGGCCGACCCGGAGGATCCGCGGCCACTGCCGGTGATCACCGTCGACGAGCCCTCGCTCTCGGTCGTGATCGGGATCAACACCTCGCCGCTGGCGGGGACCCAGGGCGGCGACAAGCTGACCGCGCGCCAGATCCTCTCCCGCCTGGACGCCGAGCTGGTCGGCAACGTCTCGCTGCGGGTCAACGAGACCGAGCGGCCCGACGCCTGGGAGGTCCAGGGCCGCGGCGAGCTGCAACTGGTCGTCCTGCTCGAGATCATGCGGCGCGAGGGCTACGAGCTGACCGCCGGGCAGCCGCAGGTGGTGACGCGCGAGATCGAAGGCAAGACCCACGAGCCGGTCGAGCGGCTGGCGATCGACGTCCCGGAGGAGCACGTCGGCGACGTCACCCAGATGCTGGCCGGCCGCAAGGGCCGGCTCGAGCAGATGGTCAACCACTCGACCGGGTGGGTGCGGATGGAGTACCTGGTGCCCGCCCGCGGCTTGATCGGCTTCCGCACCGAGTTCCTGACCGTCACCCGCGGCAGCGGCCTGCTGCACCACGTCTTCGACCGCTGGGAGCCGTGGGCGGGGGAGCTGCGGACGCGGCAGACGGGGTCGCTCGTGGCCGACCGGCGTGGCCAGACCGCCGGCTACTCGCTGCAGAGCCTGCAGGATCGCGGCAAGCTCTTCGTCGGTTCCGGCGAGGTGGTCTACGAGGGGATGATCGTCGGGGAGAACTCGCGCTCCGACGACCTTGACGTCAATCCGACCAAGGCCAAACAGCAGACCAACATGCGCGCCGCCAGCGCCGACGTGCTGGTCAGGCTGGCGCCGCCGGAGCGGCTCTCGCTGGAAGGCGCCCTGGAGTTCGTCCGCGAGGACGAGTGCGTCGAAATCACCCCCGAAGCGATCCGCCTCCGCAAGGTCGAGCTAGACAAAGTCAAGCGGCTGAAGAGCTCGAAGCAGCGGGCCAAAGCCCCCGCTCGCTGAGCAGCCGAGCGACCCGGCGAATCACCTGCTCCGGTTCGCGCTGCAGCCGCGGCCCGGTGACCCGGATCGATTGGATTCCCATCAGCAGCAGGTCCTCCTGCCGTTCGCGATCGCGCTCGAAGGCCGCCCGCGTGCCGTGGGTCTCGAAGACGTCGAGTTCGACCGCAAACCGGTGCTCGGGCCAGTAGCAGTCGAGCTCGAACCCGTGCTCGAAGTAGTTCGTGTGCGGTCGCGGGAGGCCGGCGGCGAGAACTAGCTCCAGGAACCGCTTCTCGAGGCTTGAGCGCGTAAAACTCGTCGGCGCGTAAAGCGCGATGGCGGTCCGAAGCCGCTTGTGCCCGTGGTGCCCCACCATCCGCGCCAGCAGGTCTTCCACCGCCCGCAGGTCGAAGAGGCCGCGTTCTTCGCTGCGCTCGACGATCTTCTCCAGCTGCTCGTACTTCAACGCCGCGGCCAGGTCCAGCAGCGTCCGTGGCACCGCGGTGACCGGGGCCCCCTGGATCATCGCCCGGTCGGCCTCCATCAATCGCCGCGCCCGGTGGATCCGCACCGGCAACCGAGGTCGCCGGGCCACCGGTCCGGTGACGTGAAACGGAGCCGGCCTCCACCGCGCCAGCCCATGCAACCAGGCCGCCGAATGATGGCTAAGCACCGCCCCCGGCCCACAAGCAAATACCGCCGCAAAGCACTTCCCATAGAGCGACAGGTTCGTATGCCCGATTGCATAGACGCTGCGGTCAAGCGGGTGGAAGCGACCACTTTTGACCGCCTTTTCGATCGAGCTCTTCGAATAGCCCAGAGCGTGAAGCTGTCCAACCGACACGACTCCATGTTGTCGGTCCGCTAGGCGCGCTAGGTCACGGTGACTTGTTCGCCTCCCTCCCGGGTGTGGTTGAGCTTCAGCCTCCATAAGAGGCCTAAGCTCAACCACACCCTTATCTCTCCCCCTGCGGTGCCGCTGTTCGTCTCGAGAACCCGCTTCGCGCACAAAAAAGCCGCCGGCCCTTGGGACCGGCGGCTTGGTGAAGCGGTGAGGCTTGGAGCTAGACCGTCGCGGCGGCCTGCTCGGACTGGCTCTGCTCGGATGCCTGGGCCTTGGCGTCGGGCGCCGGGGTGCTTTCCTGGCGGGGGAGCAGGACTTCTTTGGCGATGACGAGGCGCTGGATCTGGCTGGTGCCCTCGTAGAGCTGCATGATCTTCGCGTCGCGCATCAGTTTCTCGACCGGGTACTCCTTGATGAAGCCGTAGCCGCCGTAGACCTGGACGGCGTCGGTGGTGACCTCCATCGCCGAGTCGGCGGCGAAGCGCTTGGCCATCGAG
>DATMBY010000253.1:0-2625 GCA_035558995.1 Solirubrobacterales bacterium | reverse complement strand
AAGGAGACGCTCGGCACCTACCTCTCCTCGCACCCGCTCTCGGAAGTTCGCGAGGCGCTGCGGGCGCGGGTCGATTGCTCGCTGACGGCGCTGGAGACCAAGCAGGACGGCTCCTGGGTCACGGTAGGCGGCATCGTCACCACCTGCAAAAAGATCCGCACGAAGAGCGGCTCGCAGATGATGTTCGCGACCCTCGACGACGTCGAGGGTCAGGTCGAGATGCTCGTCTTCAAGGCCGACCAGTCCGAGAGCGCGGAGATCATCCAGCCCGACTCGATCGTCCTCGTCCGCGGCCGGATCGACCACAAGGACCGCGGCGAGACGAAGCTGGTGGTGCAGGAGGCGCAGCGCTTCGAACCCGACCAGGCGGAAATCGCCAGCGCTGCCAAGCTGGCGCCGGCGGCGAAGCCGGCCGGCCCGTTCGAGGTCCCGATCGCGCTCTCGCGCTGGAACGAGACCCTCTGCGACGAACTGAAGGCGATCTTCGAACACCACAAGGGCGACGCCGAGGTCTTCCTCGTCGTCGGCGACCGCCGCTTCAAGGTCGGGGAGAAATACCGGGTTAAGCCCTCGGGCGGATTGCAGACCGAGTTGGACCATCTGCTGGCCGCCCACGCCCTAGCTGCGTGAGCGCGGCAAACCGCTTGGCGCCGGGGTCTCGCATCCCTAAGATTTGGCGATGACCGCAACGCGCACCGAGGTCGGCGAGTGCCGCCAGTGCCGCTCCTTCTGCGACAAGATGGTCGAGCCGCGCGGCTGCGTCGAGCTCGGCTGCCGCTACCTCTACAGCTTCGTCGACCGTCTCACGGGCGCCCAGTACGTCGGCTGCATGCAGGAGGTCTACGGGGCGGAGGTGGAGCTGAGCGCGGTGCTCGAGCAGGGCGGCTTCGGCGGCGTGAAGATGACCGGCGAGCCGCTGCCGCACTGCCAGTTCTCGGTCGAGCAGGCCTACGAGGGCGACGGCGAGTCCTACGGCTGCGTCAACCGGCGCTTCTTCGACTGCAGCGACGGCGGCCCCGAGGGGCTGCGCGCCTTCGACCTGCGCGACGTCCGCGACGGTCTGATTTAGGCACTTCTCGATCTCGTCGCGCTTTCGTGACGCGACATCGTTCCGTGTAGAATCCGCCGCCATGGCTGATTCCTCCGTCGCCGACGTCGACGCGCAAGCGCTGCTCGACGAGGCCAACTCAACTGCCGGCGCCGAGGGCGAACCGAAGTTCACCCTCGAGCTCAACCAGGACCAGAAGGACATCCGCGAGTGGGTGCACGGCTTCGCCGAGGGCGTCGTCCGGCCCGCCGCCGAGGAGTGGGACGAGCGCGAGGAAACGCCCTGGCCGGTGATCCAGGAGGCCGCCAAGATCGGCCTCTACAGCTTCGAAGCCGTCGGTCAGTTCTGGGCCGACGAGACGGGCCTGACGCTGCCGATCGCCAACGAGGAGCTGTTCTGGGGCGACGCCGGCATCGGCATGGCGATCATGGGCACGACGCTCGCGGTCGCAGCGATCTTCGGGCAGGGAACCCCGGAGCAGATGGGGGAGTGGATCCCGCAGTGCTACGGCACCGCGGACGACGTCAAGCTCGGCGCCTTCTGCGCCTCCGAGCCCGACGCCGGCTCCGACGTCTCCGGCATCCGCACCACCGCCAAATACGACGAAGTCAAGGACGAGTGGATCCTGAACGGCCAGAAGGCCTGGGCCACCAACGGCGGCATCGCGAATGTCCACGTGGTGATCGCCTCGGTCGACCGGGAGCTCGGCTCCCGCGGCCACGCCGCCTTCGTGATCCCGCCGAACACGCCCGGCTGCGAGCAGGGCGCCAAGGTGAAGAAGCACGGCCTCCGCGCCTCCCACACCGCCGACGTCCACCTCGACGACTGCCGCATCCCGGGCTCCTGCCTGCTGGGCGGCAAAGAGAAGCTCGACGAACGGCTGGCCCGCGTCCGCGAGGGCAAAAAGGCCAAATCGCAGGCGGCGATGCAGACTTTCGAGGCGAGCCGGCCGACGGTGGGCGCTCAGGCGCTCGGGATCGCCCGCGCCGCCTACGAGTACGCCCTCCAGTACGCGAAAGAGCGCGAACAGTTCGGCCGCCCGATCATCGAAAACCAGTCGATCGCCTTCGATCTGGCGAACATGAAGCTGGAGATCGACGCCGCCCGCCTGCTCGTCTGGCGCGCCGCCTGGATGGGCCGCCAGGGTCACAAATTCGAAAACGCCGAGGGCTCGATGTCGAAGCTGAAGGCCGGGGAGGTCGCCGTCTGGGTCACCGAGCGCGCGATCCAGATCCTCGGCGGCAACGGCTACACCCGCGAGTTCCCGGTCGAGCGGATGCACCGCGACTCGAAGATCTACACGATCTTCGAGGGCACCTCCGAGATCCAGCGCCTGGTCATCTCCCGCGCGATCTCCGGACTGCACATCAAATAAAGACTTACGGCGGGAGAGCAAGGGTCGGCCCCAGGGGTGCCGGCCCTTGTCGCCTGCCTTGTTTGGCTGGGGAGGGTCCGGTGGGGGTCCCCGGGAGCACCTCCGCCGCGTGAATCGCCACTTGCTGACGCCTCCGGAGTTGCTGGCGCGGCTCCATGCTGAGTACCCAGGGACCCCCACCGGACCCTCCATTCCCAAGCGC
>DATMBY010000252.1:0-3601 GCA_035558995.1 Solirubrobacterales bacterium | reverse complement strand
CGAGGCCGCGATGCCGAGCCCACTTGGTGCGGCTGATCTGCGTCGCGTGGGAGTCGTTGCGCTTGACCTCACCCTCGAGCTCGCCGATCATCACCGTCTCGCCGACCTGGAACCGACGAGTCGCGCGAACACCACCGCCCTTGCCGCCCTCGGGAGTGCAAAGCTCATATCCGACCGGATCCAAAGGACCGCCTCTCAATTGTTTGGCGCGGCGAAACCGCGTCGGGCGACCCTAGTCCATCGCGGTACGGGGGACGGGCATGCCGAGAGCATCATTCACGCCGCTCACCTGTCACCCTGACGGGGTGAGCACCGCCGTCACCTACGCGCTGAAGGGCTGCCCGGTCACCAGCGAAGAGTTCTTCGACGTCATCGCCGGGGGCGGCCGCCAGCAAGCGATCCAGCAGATGACCGCGAAGATCGAGAGCGTCACCTGCCCCCAGCATGGCGAGAGCGCGGTCGTGACCGAGGTCGACCAGTCCCCCGAAGGCCTCGGCTTCACCATCTCCGGCTGCTGCGACGAGCTGATCGACCGCGCCCACAGCGCCGCGGCGTACCCGGTCGATTCGTAGTTCGGTCCCGCGTCGGGGGTTGCGAGGCTCCGCTACCGGGTCTGCAGGTCAGCGAGCCGGGGGCCTTCGCCGAACCGGGCCACCCGCTACTTCCCGTTCCGCTCCCGGTGCTTGCACCCCGGCCAGCAGCAAGGCCGCCGCTGCCCTTCTTCCAGCTCCTCCCGAGTCCGCCGAATCCGCCGCTCCCGCGTCTTCTCCTGCTTCGCGTCTTCGACCCAGCAGATGAACTCGTTCCGCGCCAGCGGGGTGATGTCCTTCCAGGTCTCGAGCACCGAGGCGTCCGCGACCAAGGCCGTCCGCAGGTCTGCGGGCAGCCCGTGCACGACGCCGCCGGGGACCTGAGAGGTGCTCATGGGGCCATGTTAGGACCCGCAAGGAACCGGTTCGCTGCGGTGTGATTGGCGCGATGCGCCGCTATGGGAGGTCGTTGTCGTCGACCTCCGGCCACCTGTAATAAAGCACTCGCGCTTGGTCGAGTATTAGCGTCGTTGCCCGCTCCATGGTCATTCGACCGCCTCCGCCAGAACCGCCCTTCTCCGGTGGGCGATAGTGATGTTTGCGGAGCAGGCGCTTGATCTTGCGGCGGATCAGCGCCTCGCGGCTCTCGTGGCTGGTCCAGTCGACTGAGAGGTCCGCGCGGATGCCCCTCACCAGGTCGCGGGCGATCTCCGCGATCTTCGGGTCGGCGGCGAGTTCCTCCGCGCTGCCGACGAGGGCGTCGTAGAACGCCGCCTCCTCTTCGCCGAGGCCTAGCTCCTCGTGGCGGTGCCGGGCGTCGCGCACCTTCTTGGCGAGGTCGACAAGTGCCTTGACGACTTCCGCCCCGGTAATCTGCCGGTTCCGGTACCGCGCGAGCACGGCGTCGAGCTCATCACCGAAGAGCTTCGCCTGCATCTGATTCCTGCGACCCCGCGAACGGATCTCGTCGCCGAGCAGCTTCCTCAGGAAAGCGACCGTTAGCGGCGGCTCCGCCACCTTCTTCTGCAGGTCGTCGAGGAACTCGTCGGAGAGGATCGAGACCTCCAGCCGCTGGTCGCCCGGCAGTCCGAGAACGTCCGTGACCTCTCCTGCGCCCAGCCCGGCGGAAAACACCTGCTTGACAGCCTGGCGCGCGGCCTCGCTGGGTTCGCCCTCGGGAGGCGTGTACTTGCGGACCGAGGCCGCGACCTCGGCGAAGAACTCGGCGTCGTCCAGAAACTCCTCCACCGCGGGCTCTGGATTGACCAGCGCCAGCAGCCGCGCGAAAGCTGACTGCTCGTCCAGAAAGCGCCTCGTTTCCTCTTCGTCTTCGACCACTTGGGCGTGGGCCTGAGCTAGCAGCGTCGCGCGGCCGGCGGGGTCCAGCTGATCTCTGTCACTCCATTCGAGACCATGGAAGAACTCGCGGACCACCTCATGTTTCTCGCGCAGCTTCGAGATCACTTGCCGGAGGGGGGTCATCGCGTCTTCGACGTCCTCGGCCGCGTAGCGGGGGAGCGCTTTGCGCAGGTCCTCGCCGATGCCGATGTAGTCGACGACGAGCCCGCCCGGCTTGTCGCGGAAGACGCGGTTCACGCGCGCGATGGCCTGCAGGAGCCCGTGGTCGCGCATCGGCTTGTCGATGTACATCGTGTGTAGCGGCGGCACGTCGAAGCCGGTCAGCCACATATCGCGGACCACAACCACCTTCAACGGGTGCTCTGGATCCTTGAAATCGTTCGCGACCTGCTTCATCTCGGCCTTCGAGCGGCGGTAGGTGTTGAGCTTAGGCTCGGTTGCCTGAGCCGTGATCACACAGGTCACCGCCTCCTCGCCGAGCGTCTCCTGCAAGCGTTCGGTCAGCCCGACGCAGATCTCACGGCTCATGCCGACGACCATCGCCTTGCCTTCCAGCAATTGCTGTCGCTCCCGGAAATGGGCCGCGATGTCAGCGGCGACCTTGTCGAGACGTACTGCTGAGCCGACGACCCGGTCGAGCTTGGTCTCGGTTGAGATCAGTTTGCCGGCCGCTTCCTCATCTTCCTGCTGGAGGAGCTTCTCGGTCTCGGCCACCAGGTCCACGTCGGAGATGTCCAGCGGCACGATCCGGCCCTCGTAGTAGATGCGCACGGTCGCGCCGTCCTCAACCGCGCGGGTGATGTCGTAGACGGAGATGTAGTCGCCGAAGGTGAGGCTCGTCGACTTGCGGTCGGTCTCGATCGGGGTGCCGGTGAAGCCGATCCGCGTCGCGTTGGGGAGGGCCTTCCTCAGGTTGCGCGCGAAGTCAGCGTACTGGGAGCGGTGCGCCTCGTCGGAAACGACGATCACGTTGCGCCGCTCGCTCAGCGCCGGCATCTCTTCTGCGTCGCCGGGCGGGACGAACTTCTGGATCGTCGTGAAGACGATCCCGCCGGCGGGCACTTCGAGCAGGGCTCGAAGGCTGCCGCTCCCCTCCGATACCGCATCGGCCTGCTTGACCGACTGGGCAAGCTCCGCCTGCTTGGCGAAGGTCTGCATCAGTTGGTCATCGAGGTCGATCCGGTCGGTGACGCAGACGACGGTGGGGTTCTCGAAGCGCGGATCGCGGCGCAGCTTCTGCGTGTAGAAGACCATCGAGTAGCTCTTGCCCGCGCCCTGGGTGTGCCAGACGACGCCGGCCCGCCCATCTCCGGTCATCGCTTCGGCCGTGGCTTGGACGGCGCGATTGACCGCATCCACCTGGTGGTACTTGGCCAGCACCTTCGTCGTCTTGCCAGCGTCGACCTCGAAGAGGACGAAGTTATGAATCATGTCGAGCAGGCGCTCCGGTCCGAAGGCGCTGGCGAGCATCACCTCAAGCTCGGACTTGCCGGTGCTTTCGACCGGGTCCATGGTCTTCCACTCGGCGAAGTGCTCGGCGGGCGTCGTGATCGTCCCGACCCGAGCCTGGATCACGTCGGAGACGCCGATGATCTCGACGAAGCGGTAGAGGGGCGGGATGGTCTTGGCGTAGTGGGCGACCTGGGTAACGGCCGACTCCGGCGTGGCCTTCTCGTCGGCCGGGTTCTTCAACTCGATCTGCCCGAGCGGAA
>DATMBY010000251.1:0-4840 GCA_035558995.1 Solirubrobacterales bacterium | reverse complement strand
ACCAGCATCGCCTCGTCCGTGGCCTCCTGCGGCCGCTCCGCCGCCGCGAGGGCCTTGCGCAGCGCCGCGGTCCGGAACACCTGCGGCGTCTGCGCCGCCCAGAGCTCGCTTCGATCCTCGGTGCGCTCGATCACGAGAGCGGAATTCGGCACCCCTGAGGTGCTCAACTCCGCACTGGTTTTCTCGACCGCCCGCTTGACGGTGTCGGTGACGGGGCCGGCGGCGATCGCGCCCGCGGCCTCGGGCGCGGCGTCGAGGTCGGCCACCAGGGCTTCGACCAGCTCCGGGGTCAGCAGCGGACGGGCGGCGTCGTGGATCGCGACATACCCGGTCCCCACCGCCTCCAGGGCGTTGGCGACCGACTCGGCGCGGGTGGCGCCGCCGGGGACGACAGCGAGATCGTGCCCGCCGAGCTCGCCGACGTGGCCCGGCGGGACCGCGACGACGATCGAGCGGACCGATTCGCAGGCCCGGAAGGCGTCCAGCGACCACTCGACCAGCGGCCGCCCGGCGACGGGCACGAAAGCCTTCGGGCCGCCGGCTCCGAGGCGATCTCCGGAGCCGGCGGCCGCGATGACTGCGGTTACTGCGGGACTGCTAGGCGGTCGCAGTGGCGGCGTACCGCTCCTCGAGGAGGCCGTCGAGGTATTCCTCGGCGCCGTCCTCGTCTTTGTCGAGCGCGTACATGAACTCGGAGGCGAGGATCTTCTTCGCCCGCGTGTACATCTGCTTCTCGCCCGTGGACAGGCCCTTTTCCATCTCGCGGATGGCGAGGTTGCGGACGACCTCGGCCAGCTCGAAGACGTCGCCGGTCTTGATCTTCTCGCGGTTGTACTTGAAGCGCCGGTTCCAGTTCTTCGGCATCTCGGAGACTTCGTCGGTGAGGACGTCGGTGACCTTTTTGATTTCTTCCTCGTCGATGATGCGCCGCAGGCCCGCTTTGCCGGCGTTTTCGCAGGGCACCATCACCGTCAGCTCGTTGTGGAGGATCTTGATCGTGAGGTACTCACGTTCCTCCCCCATCAGCTCACGCGTCTCTTTGGTCAGCACCAGGCCCGCGCCGTGGTGGGGGTAAACAACCTTGTCGCCTATCTCGAAGTCGCAGACGTATTCCACGTCCTCGAAGACAGCCTCCACAGTGGCCTCGTCTAGCTCGGAAATCGGTGACTCCTTTCGTTTGTCGACGGCGAGTGGCGCCGTCAGCTCTGCAAGTACCGGTCGACCAGATCGACCTCTTGGAGCCGCCGCAGGCCCTCGCGGATGTCCTTGGCCCGTTGGGCCCCGACTCCGTCGACGGCGGCGAGGTCGGAGTCCGAGGTCGCCAGGACCTCCTCCAACCCGCCCAGCTCGTGGGTGATCTTCTGGACGACAAGCTTGGGGATGCGCGGGACCCGGCCCAGCACGCGGTAGCCGCGGGGGCCGACGGGGAAGTCCAGCGTGTTGACCTTGCGGTCGTAACCGAGCAGCTCGGCGAGGCGACCGAAGTCGAGGACGTCCTGGTGGGGCATCCGGCCCAGCGCCTGCAGGACCGCGGTCAGGTTGCCCTCGGAATCTTCGACGCTGTAGTCGCGGATCAAGGCGGTCTTGTCGGCGGCGACGCCGACCATCGTCTCCTCCAGCTGCATCTCGATCAGCCGGCCCTCGGTGCCGAGCTCGACGATGTAGCGCTCGACCTCGACCGCCATCCGCGTCACCAGCTCGGCGCGCTGGAGGACCGAGAGGGCGTCGTGGAGGACGGCGCCGCCGTCGAACTCGAGCTGGGTCAACCGGGCCGAGACCTGGTCGAGGCGCTGGCGGTACTTCTCCAGCGTCGCCAGGCCCTGGTTGGCCTTGGCCAGCACGGCGGGGATGTCCTGGAGGATGTACTTCGTCCCCTCCACGTAGAGGGAGACGACGTCGCGGCGCTGGGAGATCGCGACCACCAGCGCCGTGGTCTGTTTCGAGACGCGCTCGGCGGTGCGGTGGCGGGTCCCGGTCTCCGAGCTGAGGATGGTCGGGTCCGGCATCAGCTGGACGTTGGCCCAGGCGATCTTCGTCGCCTCGCCGTTGAGGACGATCGCCCCGTCCATCTTCGCCACCTGGTAGAGCATCGCCGGCGTGTAGTCGACGTCGAGCTTGATCCCGCCCGAGAGCAGGTGGCTGATGTCGTCGAGGTCGCCCACGACCAGGAGGCCGCCGGTCCGGGAGTGGACGATGTTGTCGATCCCCTCGCGCAGCGCACCGCCGGGGGCGACGACGTCGAGAGCTCTTAGAAGTCGGGGATCCTGGCGTTCAGACAACTCTTGAAGCTCATCCCCAGACAAATCAGGCATCGCTTGAGAGGATGGCAGAAACGGCTCTGGAATGCGGTGTCCCCGATTCCGAGTGGACAGGTCGGAATGGCGTTTGTCAAGCCGGGCTAGAGGTGGAAGCGCCGATGGTGCATATGGTGGCGCAGCTCGCCCTGTGACGGCTCCCGCGAATCGCGCACGAAGGCCCAGGTGAGGACGGTGCCGATCGCGCAGAGGAGGACCACCACCCAGGTCGAGCCGGCAACCGAAGCGGCGAAGGAATGGCCGTCGCCGAGCAGGGCGTGGAAGACGGCGCCGGTGGCGGCAAGGGCGACGGCGCCGGCGAGGACCCGGTCCATCGCGAGGACGCCGGAGGCCATCCCGACCTTCTCCCCCGGCATCGCCGCCATCGCCGCGGTCGACATCGGCGCGTAGACGAGGCCGAGGGCGATCCCGAAGAGGAGGTAGCCGACGAGGATCAGGCCGTAGCCGGTCCCGGAGCCGATCTGGGTGAGGACGAGGAGGCCGGCGGTGCCGCAGAGCATCCCCGCGGTCATCAGCCCGCGGGCGCCGAAGCGGGCGATCAGGCGGCCGGAAAAGGGCGAGATGAAGATCATCGGCGCCGTCACCGGCAGGATCATCAGGCCGGCGACGACAGGCGAGTGGTCGCGCACGTCCTGCAGGTACTGGGGCTGGAAGAACATCACCGCCCAATAGGCGCCGACGAGGGCGAAGGCGGCGGCGCTGGCGCCGAAGTAGGGGCCGTTGCGGAAGAGGTCGAATTCGACGATCGGCTCGCCGACCCGGTGCTCGATCGTCCAGAAGCCGGCGAGGGAGAGGAGCCCCACCAGCGCCAGCCCGACCACGGCACCGGAGCTCCAGGCCTGCGACTGGACCAGGGCGAGAACGACCGCCGTCAGGCCGATGCTGAGGAGCGCGAGCCCGGTCCAGTCGATGCGGGTGCCGGCGCCGGGATCGGTGGACTCCGGCGCCGCGGCGAGGGTAATCGCCGCGCCCAGCGCGAGGACCGGCAGGTTCATCCAGAAGATCACCCGCCAGTCGAGTTCGATCAGCAGGCCGCCGGCGAGCGGCCCGATCGCCAGCGCGATCGCCGAGACCGCCGCCCAGATCCCCAGCGCCCGCGGCTGCTCCTCGGAGGGGAAGACGTTGCAGACCAGCGCCAGCGAGAGCGAGAGCATCGGCGCCGCCCCGGCGCCCTGCAACACCCGGCCGAGGATCAGCATGTCCTGCCCCTGTGCCGCTCCCGAGAGCACCGAGCCGCCGGCGAAGAGCAGCATCCCGGCGAGGAAGACCCGCTTGCGCCCGAACATGTCGCCGAGCCGCCCAGCGGTGACGACCAGCACCGCGATCGTCAGCAGGTAGCCGTTCATCACCCACTGCAGCCCCTCGGCACCGGCGTCGACGTCGTGCCGGATCTGCGGCAGCGCCAGCGCCACCACGGTCGAGTCCAGCATCAGGACGAAGAGCCCCGCGCAGGCCCCCGCCAGCGTCCACCACTTGCGGTTCATCGCCGCGAAGCTATCGCCGGGCTCGGCGGCTCAGCGGGTGGCGACGAGGTCGCGCTCGGGGTCGATGCCCCAGCGGGTGCCGACCGATGCGAGGTCGTCGGTGAGCGGCCAGCGGTCGGGGCGTTCGTCGCCCTCGTGTTCGGGGCTGGCGCCCTTCAGGGCCATCGAGCCGGTGTTGTCGCCGATCGCGCGGATCTCGATGACATCCTCTGCCGTTAAGCGCTGCTCGGCCGGCATCTTCGCCAGCTCCAGCCGCTTCGCCTCGATCGGGCAGGCCTCGGGGCCGATCTCCTGGATCAGGGTCGGCGCCACCGACTCGACCGCCGGATGGGCGAGGTTCCACTGGCAGGCGAGCTGGATAGGGGTCAGCTTCGCCCGCTCGGCGATCGGCAGCAGCCGCTCCAGCTTCTCGACCCCCGCCTCGATCCACCCCTCGGGGCGGAACTTGCGATGGTCGCGCTCGGCCAGCTCGGCGCCGGGGCGCAGGTCCCCCCAGAAGAGCCCGCCGTAGTCGACGACCCGCGTCAGGACCTTCACGTTGTGCCGCTCGGCGGCGTCGAGGCAGAGCTCCCCCGGCCAGGGCTCGAGTGGGTTGAGGATGATCATCGCCCAGTCGATCCGGTCGCCGAAGCGCTCCAGGCAGGAGATGACGTCGAGCGTGAACCCGTTCGCCGGGCCGGGTGCGACCCCGATCGCCCCCGTCAGCCCAGCCTCGCGCAGCACCGCCATCCCGTCCCAGACGACCTCGCTCGAGTAGCCGATGCGATCGGGGTTGTGGAGCAGCAGCAGGTCGAAGGAGTCGACCCCGCAGCGCTCAAGGCTCCGCTCCACGGCCATGCGCAGGTAGTCGCCGTAACCCTCGGGCCCGCGCAGGCGCGGGTCGGTGAAGCGCGGGAACCCTTTCGGCCCTTCGCGCTCGCCCTCGTAGAAGTCGTGGCCGACGGCGCCGGCGATCGCGTACTCGGAGCGCGGCACGCCGGCGAGGGCGCGGCCGAGCAGGGCGTCCGCCTCGCCAGCGCCGTAGGCGTCGGCGGTGATGAC
>DATMBY010000250.1:0-5641 GCA_035558995.1 Solirubrobacterales bacterium | reverse complement strand
GGAACGGACTCCTGAGCTCATGAGACCAACACCTCCGGGCGGTTGTCGATAGCGATCGGCTTGTTGTCGGCGTCGACGTGGACGACCGTCGGCTCGTAGTTCTCCAGGTCGGCCTCGTCGTAGGCGCCGAACGAGGCGACGATGATCTTGTGGCCGGGCTCGACCATGTGGGCGGCGGCGCCGTTGACCTGCATCGTCCCCGAGCCCGGCTCGCCGTCGATCACGTAGGTGACGAAGCGGGAGCCGTTGTCGACGTCCCAGACGTGGACCTGCTCGTTGGTGATCATGTCGGCGCCGGCCATCAGCTCGGTGTCGATCGTGATGCTGCCGATGTAGTCGACGTCGCAGTCGGTCACCGTCGCCCGGTGGATCTTCGACTTCAGCATCTGTCTCTGCACGGTCTCCCCTTTCGGGCTAGGTGTCGCTGCTTGCGGTTGGTCGGATCAAGACGTTGTCGATCAGGCGCGCGGCGCCGACGCGGGCGGCGACGGCGACAAGGACGGGGCGGTCGGCGAGCCGCTCGACCGGCTCCAGCGTCTCCGCGTCGCGGGCCTCGAAGTACTCGGGCTCGATCGCGGCGGCGGCGAGCTCGCGGCGGGCGGCATCGAGGCCGGCGGCGAGGGAGCCGACGCGGGCCTCG
The DNA here is from genome assembly GCA_035558995.1 of Solirubrobacterales bacterium. Taxonomy (GTDB): domain Bacteria; phylum Actinomycetota; class Thermoleophilia; order Solirubrobacterales; family 70-9; genus VAYN01. Next base: position 5,001 of record DATMBY010000250.1, on the reverse strand, counting down.
CGCTCGGCCGCTCCCAGGGCGCGGGAGAGCGCCGTCGCCCGCTCGCGATCAGCCGGCTCGAGGTAGGCGTTGCGGCTGCTCATCGCCAGTCCGTCGGCCTCGCGCACGGTCGGCAGCACCTCGATCCGCACCGGGAAGTCGAGGTCGCGGACCATGCGGCGGATCACCACCGCCTGCTGCGCGTCCTTCTGGCCGAAGTAGGCGACGTCGGGGCCGACGACGTTGAAGAGCTTGGCGACGACGGTGGCGACGCCGCGGAAGTGCTCGGGCCCGCGGCGGGCGGGATCGCCGTCGAGGACGCTGGTGAGCGGGCCGGCGACCTCGACCGCGGTCGAGGCGTCGGGCGCGTAGACCTCGGAGACGGGCGGGGCGAAGACGAGGTCGGCGCCGGCCTCGGCGGCGAGCCGCAGATCGCGCTCCTCGTCGCGGGGGTAGCGGTCGAGGTCCTCGCCGGGCCCGAACTGGGTCGGGTTGACGAAGAGGCTCATCACCACCAGGTCGCACTGTGCGCGGGCGGCCCGGATCAGCGAGAGGTGCCCCTCGTGCAGATAGCCCATCGTCGGCACGAGGCCGATCGCCAGCCCCTGCCGGCGCGCCGGCTCCAGCGCAGTGCGGAGCTCGGCCTTCGTGCGCAGGGCGGGTGCGGCCACGGTGGGACGAGGGTTATCGGCGAGGAGATTGGAGTTCATAGGTCCATGCCCTGGGGGTCACGGCCAACGCACGAAAGTATGGCGCACTTCGGGGCGATCTCGGCGATTTCGTATCGAAAAGATTTCCCTTCCGGTGATCCGGAGGCATCAGCGCTCCGCAAGTTGGGGAAAGCGATCCAACCCGCGGAGGAGAACGATGAGCTCAGATTTAGATGCAGTGGTGCGCGAGGCGGCGCATGAGGCAACCGAGGCGCTGGACGGTGACACCAGAGCCGGCTTCCTGAAGAAGGCCGGGCTCGCAGGCGGCGGGCTGGTAGGCGGCGGAGCCCTGCTCAGCGCCCTTACCCCGGCCGCGGCGATGGCCGCCGGCAAGGGCCGGCCGCCGGCCAAATTCGGCAAGGGCGACATCGGCATCCTCAACTACGCCCTCACCCTCGAGTACCTCGAGGCGGCCTTCTACAACGAGGCGACCGACAACAACAAGAAGAAGACCTTCCTCAAGGGCGCCCAGGAGCAGGCTTTCCTCAAGCGCGTGACCGCCGACGAGAACGCCCACGTCGCCTTTCTCAAGAAGGCGCTCGGGAGCAAAGCGGTGAAGGCACCGAAAGTCGACTTCGGCAACACCACCTCAAGTGCGTCGGCCTTCCTCAAGACCTCGGTGGCGCTGGAGAACACCGGCGTCGCCGCCTACGCCGGCCAGGCGCTCAACATCAGCAACCCGGCCTACGTGGCCGCTGCCCTCTCGATCCACTCGGTCGAGGCGCGGCACGCCTCGGTCGCCGGCCTGCTGCTGAAGCCGACGCCCTCGAGCATGGCCCCGAACGGCGCCTTCGACGAGCCGCTGACCGCCGCCCAGGTTCTCAAGGCGGTCGAAAAAACGGGCTTCCTCCAGTAGTCACCCCCCGGGAGCGGCGAAGTCGATCTTGCGGATCGGCTTCGCCGGCGCCCCGGCCGCGATCGTGCCGGCCTCGACGTCGCGGTTGACGACCGAGTTGGCGCCGACCACGCAGCGGTCGCCGACGCTGACGCCGCTGGTTACCACGCAGTTGACCCCGAACCAGCAGTTGGAGCCGATCTTCACCGGGCCCTTACTGGTGAAGCCCTGCCAGGTGATCGGCTGCTCGGGGTCGTCGTAGCGGTGCTCGGCGTCGCCGACGAAGCAGCCGTTGGCGAACATCGTGTGGTCGCCGATCGCGACGCTCTCGTGGGCGGCGATCATCACGTTGCGGTTGAGGAAGCAGCCCTCGCCGATCTCGATCCGCGCAGCCGGCGCCAGCGTCAGCCAGCAGCCCGGCTCCAGCAGCGTCCTCTCGCCGATCGTCAGCCTCCCCTCGTCGAGCGCCTCGAGGATCTCCCCCTCGACCGGATGGCGGACGAAGAAGCCGCCCCGCGCGGCGTGCCGGTTGATCCGCCAGCGCCGCAGCAGGCGCCGGTTGCGCTCGTACCAGCGCCGCTTCTGCCACCAGAGCTTCCAGCCCGCCATGGCGTCGTAGACTCGCAGGCGTGACGGACCTGCGCGGCGGCATCGACCTCGGCGGCACCAAGATCCAGACCGCGATCGTCGACGACCGCGGAGAGGTGACCGGCCAGGCGCGGCGGCCGACGCCGACCAGCGGCGGCCCCGAGGACGTGGCGGCGGCGATGGCCGCGGCACTCCAGGACGCGGCGAAGGAAGCGGAGGTTGAGAGCGGCGAGCTCGTCGGGATCGGCGTCGGCTCGCCCGGCGACGCCGACGAGAAGACCGGCGTCGTCTCCTCGGCCAAGAACCTGCCCGGATGGGAAGGCAGCTTCCCGCTCGCCGAAAAGCTGAAGGAGGCGCTGGGGACCGAGGTCAAGGTCGGCAACGACGTCCAGGTCGCGACCGAAGCCGAGTTCCACCTGGGCGCGGGTCGGGAGTTCCAGAGCCTGCTCGGCGTCTTCTGGGGAACCGGCGTCGGCGGCGGCCTCGTCCTCGACGGCAAGCCGTGGTTGGGCCGCGGCGCCGCCGGCGAGATCGGCCACATGGTCGTCAAGCGGGGCGGCGCCAAGTGCCCCTGCGGGCGCAAGGGCTGCATGGAGGCCTACGCCGGCCGCTCGGCGATGGAAGCCGAGGCCCGGAGAAGACAGGAAGAGGGCCACGAGACCGACCTCTTCCACCTGATGGAGAAGCACGAGAAACCGCGCCTGACCAGCGGCATCTGGGAGCGGGCGCTCGACCATGGCGACCGCTTGGCCGAGAAGCTGATCGAGCGCGCTGTCGAGGCGCTGGGGACCGGGATCGCTTCCGCCGTCAACCTCGTCGATCCCGAAGCGGTGATCCTCGGCGGCGGCCTCGGCGTCCGCTTCGGCGAGCGCCTGATGGACCCGCTGATGGAAGAGATGTCCAAGCACCTCTTCGTCGACGAGCGGCCGCCGGCTGTCCGGGTCGCCTCGCTCGGCGACCTCGGCGGCGCGATCGGCGCCTCCCTGCTCGTCTCGCGCTAGAGGCATGCCCGCGCGCCCCAACGGGTCGACGGCGACGCGGCTGCGGACGCTGCGCCCCGCCCCCGGCGTCCTCGCCTTCTACGACGGCCGGGTTGAGGGCTACCGGTTCGCGCCGCGGCCGAACTGGATCGACGAGGGGGCGCTGGCACTGGGGACGGCCAGCTTCGCGATCGTCGCGGGCGACGAGGCGCTCGTCTACGACACCCACACCACCCCGGAACATGGGCGCGAGGTGCGGGCGTCGCTGGAAGCCGAGGGCGTCAGCGGCTTCACGGTCCTGCTCAGCCACTGGCACCTCGACCACGTCGCCGGCAATTGTGCCTTCGCCGATTGCGAGATCCTCGCGACCGCCCGCACCGCCGAGCTCCTGCGCGAGAACCGCGAGGCGATCGAAGCGGGCATGCACGAGGGGCCACCCGGGGTCTGCCCGCTCGTCCTCCCCACCCGGACCTTCGAAGGCACCACCGAGCTGCGCGTCGGCGAGCGCAGGCTGGAAGCGATCCACGTCGACGTCCACAGCGACGACGCCGCCGTCCTCTGGGATCCGGAGGCGCGGTTGCTGCTGGCCGGCGACACGGTCGAGGACACCGTCACCTACGTCGAGGAGCCGGCCCACTTCGACGAGCACCTGCGCGACCTCGACCGCCTGCTCGAGCTGGAGCCGAAGCGGATCCTGCCCAGCCACGGGGATCCGGAGGCGATCGAGGGCGGCGGCTACGGCCCGGGCCTGATCGCCGCCACCCAGGACTACATTCGCCTGCTGCAGCGGATGCCGGCGGAGCCGGGCCTGCGGGACTTACCGCTGCGCGAGCTGCTCGCGCCGCAGTTGGCCGCCGGCGACCTGCGCTACTTCGAGCCCTACGAGCACGTGCATCGCGAGAACGTGCGGAGCGTGCTGTCCCCGGATACCGGGGACAAATAGGTTCACGATCCCGTTACACGCGGCCTGAGGTTTGCCGCTGCTGGCGGGCGACCGCGTCGACGAGAACGGCCAGCAGGAGGACGCCGCCGGTGACCATCAGTTTCACCGCCGAGGAGAGCGAGAGCAAATCCATCCCGTTGGAGATCGAGCCGATCACCAGGGCTCCCAGCAGCGCCGTCCAGACGGAGCCGCGGCCGCCGAAGAGGCTGGTCCCCGCGATCACCGGGCCGGCGATCGCCAGCAGCAGGAGTTCGTTGCCGCCGGAGTTCTGGTTGACCGCGAACAGGCGCGAGGCGGCCATGACGCCGCCGATCGCCGCCATCGTGCCGGAGATCATGAAGACCGCGATCCGCACCCGATTGACATGGATGCCGGCGCGCCGCGCCGCCTCCGCGTTGCCGCCGACCGCGAAGACGTGGCGGCCGAAGGTGGTCTGCTTGGCGACGTACTCCATGCCGACGACGAAGGCGAGCAGGATCATCACGGCCAGCGGCACGCCGCGGTCGGAGTTGAGGATGGCGACGGCGGCGATCACGATCGCCGCGAGGAGGACGAAGCGGACGATCTGCGAGATCGCGTTGGTGTCCCCGAGGCCGGCGGCGACCCGGCGGCGGTAGCCGACCGCGAGCGCGGCCCCGTAGGCGCCGATGATCACCGCGGCGAAGATCCACCCGACGGTGTCGGAGTAGAAGATGTTGGCGAGGCCGGTGATCTTCGGGTCGTTGATGTTGAGCGAGCCCGTCTTCCCCAGCACCTGCAGGAGCGCCCCTTCCCAGGCCAGCAGGCCGGCCAGGGTGACGACGAAGGAGGGGATGACGAAGCGGCTGAAGAGCGTCCCCTGCAGACAGCCGATCGCGGCGCCGCAGAGGACCGCGGCGGCGATCGCCAGGTAGGCGTTCCAGCCGTGGTTGACGCTGAGCACCGCCATCACCGCGGCCGAGAGTCCGCTGACCGCGCCGACCGAGA
>DATMBY010000249.1:0-2662 GCA_035558995.1 Solirubrobacterales bacterium | reverse complement strand
TCGTTGCGGGCGGCCTCGGAGAAGTTCAGCTCCAGGTAACGGTTGCCGACGTCGTCGGGGTCACCGATCTCGACCATGCGGCCTTTCTCGAGCAGCATCGCGCGGTCGCAGAAGCGCACGACCGCCGACATGTCGTGCGTGACGAAGAGGATCGTGCGGCCCTCGTCGCGCAGGCGGTTGAACTCGTCGTGGCACTTCTGCTGGAAGGCGGCGTCGCCGACGGCGAGCACCTCGTCGATCAGGAGGATCTCAGCGTCGGACTGGATCATCACCGAGAACGCGAGGCGGACCAGCATCCCAGAGGAGTAGTTCTTCAGTTTCATGTCGACGAACTCCTCGAGCTCGGCGAACTCGAGCACGGCGCCGAGGCGGCTGCGGGCCTGGCGCCGCTCCAGGCCCATCATCACCCCGTTCAGCTCGACGTTCTCGCGCGCGGTCAGCTCCGGGTTGAAGCCGACGCCGAGCTCGATGAAGGGCGCCAGCCGGCCCGCCATCCGCACCCGGCCCGCGTCGGCGGCGTAGATGCTGGCCAGCACTTTCAGCAGCGTGCTCTTGCCGGAGCCGTTGCGGCCGACGATCCCGAAGAACTCGCCGCGGCGAATCTCGAAGGAGACGTCCCGCAGGGCGTGGAGCTCGCGGTAGTCGGGCCGCGAGAAGGTCGTGATCTGCTCTTTCAGCGAGCTGATCTTGTTCACCGGCAGGCGGAAGGACTTGGTCACCCCGCTCGCCTCGATCACCACCGGCTCGGCGTCGAAGTCGCGCCCGCGCGGGGTCGCGGGGCCGTCTTGGGTGGTCTCGACCGCCATCTACCGACTAGATAATCGAGTATCGGCCGGCGAGTTGCGGAACCGGCGCCTCAGCGGTTGAGGAGGCGGGCGCGGGCGCGCCGCAGAAAACCGAGGTAGCCGCCGCGCAGCCGCTCGATCTCGCCGCGCAGCTGCGGGTTCTCACGGCGCAGGTGCTCCAGCTCCGGCCGCAGCTCCGCCAGCTCGGCTTGGGCGCCGTCGCGTTCGCCAACCAGCTTCGCCACCGCCCGCGCCGCCGGCGTCGCCGAGGCGGGCCGGCGGCCGGCCTCTGCTTCGGTCAGCTGGCGTCCGAGGCGCTCGTTGACCCGCCGCAGCTCCTCGACCCGGCGCTCGAGCTCGGCCATGCGCTCCTCGCTCACGGTGCCGCCTCCAGCATCCGCAGGCGCCGGCGCGAGAGGGCTTCGTCCCAGGAGAAGGCGTGCAGGTCTCCGACCCCGAGGCGCGAGAGCGAATCGGGGCGGACGCGGTAGTTGGCCTCCAGGAACGGGATCACGGCGCCGAAGCGGCCGTCCTCGCGCAGCCGCCGGTAGAACTCCCAGTCGGCCATCAGGATCCCGTCCTCCTCGTAGGCGTAGCCCTCCCGGCAGAACAGGCGGCGGGGCATGAGGGCGATCGCGTCGCCGTCGGAGTTGATCGCGTCGTCGCTGCGAACGGCATTGCCGAGCGCAGCGTAACCGCCCGCTCCCCCTGCGGCGAGCGCCTCCGGCTCGCCGCAGAAGCGCAGCCAGGAGGTGACGTAGGCGATCTTGGGATCGGCCTCGACCATTGCCACCGCACGGGCGACGAAGCCGGGCTCGAGGGCGTTGTCGGCGTCGAGGAAGACGAGATACTCGCCCTCGGCGAGGAGGGCGGCGAGGTTGCGGGAGGTGCTCTCCCCCTCGTTCGGCTTGTAGACGACGCGGACGCGGTCGAGCTCGGCCAGCTCGAGCAGGACCCGGTCCTCGGCCCGGAAGGAGCCGTCGTCGACGACCATCACCTCGAGGTTGCGGTGGGTCTGGGCGAGCAGCGAGTCGACCGCCTCCCGCACCTCCTCGTGCTCCCCGTAGTAGGTGACGACCGCGGTCACCAGCGGCTCCTCCGATTCGCCGAGACCGCGAAAACGGTCGCCGGAGAACCCTTTTTGCGGTCTCGCGGACGAGAGGTCGGAGAGGAGGTCGCGGTATTCGCCCAGGACCGCGTCTTCGTCGGTCAGCTCGAGGAAGCGGGCGCGGGGGGCGCCGGAGGCGCGGACGCGCTCGACCTCGCCGCGGTCGCCGAGCAGGCGTTCGAGCGAGCCCCGGATCGCTTCGCGGCCGCCGCCCTCGAGGTGCCAGCCGCTGACCCCGTCCTCGACGATCTCGGCGAGGCCGCCGGCCGGGGCGGCCAGCACCGGCACGCCGGCGCGCATCGCCTCCAGGGCGACGTTGCTCCAGCTCTCGAACCGCGAGGGGACGGCGACGAGGTCGAAGTTGCCGTAGAGGCCCTGCAGCGCGGCATGGGGAAGCGGGCCGCGGATGTCCACCCGCTCGTCCCCGCCGACCATCAGCTCGATCGTCTTGCGCACCGACTGGCTCATCGGCGCGGTGTCGGTGTCGCCGCCGGCCAGGGTTAGGCGCCAGCCGGGATCGTCGCTGGCGAGGCAGGCTTCTACCAGGGGCAGCACCCCTTTGACCCGCTGCAGCCGGCCGGCGAAGAGGATCCGCAGCGGCCCGCCGGAATCGCGCCCCTGCTGCGGCGGCTCGGCCCCCGGCTCGAAGGAGAGGCGGACCCTCCGGGCGCCGGAGAAGTCGGCTCCCGGGACGTCCCGGCGGTAGGTCTCGAGCACGCTCTCGCCGGGGTAGAGGACGCGGTCGGCAAGCCGCAGCGCCTCGCGCTCG
>DATMBY010000248.1:0-3674 GCA_035558995.1 Solirubrobacterales bacterium | reverse complement strand
TCGCGTCCGCGCCGGAGCGCTTGATCTCGGCGATCTGGGAGGCGATCGAGAGGTCTTCGTTCTTGAAGTCCGCCTGGCCCGCCAGCGTGCCGCCGAGATGCTCCCAGGTCTTTTCGAAGCCGAACTGGTCGATCCGGCCGAGCAGGATCGAGGTGTCGGTCAGCTCGAACGGGTGTTTGATGCCCCGCTGGTGCAGGAAGGTGGCGCGGGTGGCGGCCTCGCTGATCAGGCTGCGGTTGGCGCTGAAGGAGAGGCGGCCGGTGTAGGGCGGGCCGTAACCGGGTTCGCTGGCGCAGAGGGTGAAGTTGAGCTCGTCGTGTTCTTCGGCGATCGGGGCGCCGGCGGCGGCGATCGGCACTTCGCAGCTGAAGAGGAGGACGTCGGCGCCGTCTTCGATCACCTCCTGGACGGCGATCGGCTGCTGCTGGGGTTCGGAGCGGTTGTCGACGGAGATGACCCTGATCTTCGAGCCGTCGATGCCGCCGCGGGCGTTCGTTTCCTTCACCAGCTGTTCGACGGCGGCGATGTTGGCGTCGTAGGGGACGAGGTAGCCGCTCTTGGCGATCGCCGCGCCGATCACGATTTCATCCGGCAGTCCGCCCGCCGAGGACCGGGTCTCCCCGCCCGAGCCGCAGCCCGCGAGGAGCACCAGGCCAAAGGCGAGGGCGAGGGCGACCGGGGGTCGGAGGAGGCGGCACATGGGAAGCGCATCCTAGGTAGCGACACCGCCGCGTTCCTGGATCGGTACCGCTGAGGACGCTTGTTGTTACTACAGGATCTTGATCAGGAAGACACGTTGCTACAGTAATTAACGTGAACGTAAGAAGTAGCTTCTTCGACAGCAGGCGCGTCGCGGCGAGCCACGAGCACTACAAGTGGTGGGCCCTCTCCTGCACCAGCCTCGGGATGCTCCTGGTGGCGACGAACTCGGGGACGCTGATCATCGCCCTCCCCGACCTCGAGCGGGCGCTGGGGACCAGCCTGCTGGAACTGGTCTGGGTGATCCTCGCCTACATGATCTCCTCGACGGTGCTGGTGCTGACGGCGGGGCGGCTCTCCGACCTCTTCGGCCGCAAGGGCGCCTTCGTCGGCGCCTTCGCGATCTTCGGCCTCGCCTCGCTCGGAGCCGGCTTCGCCGCCGACGGCACCCAGCTGATCCTCTGGCGGATCGCCCAGGGGATCGGCGGCGCCTTCATCTTCGCCAACGGGCCCGCCCTGGTCACCGACGCCTTTCCCCGCGACCAGCTCGGCCTGGCGATGGGCACGAACACGATGGTCGCCGCGATCGGGCTCGTGATCGGGCCGGTCCTCGGCGGCGCCCTGGTCTCGATCTCCTGGCAGTGGGTCTTCTGGTTCAACGTGCCGCTTGCGCTCGCCGGCGGCCTCTGGGCCGCCCTCGTCCTGCACGAGCTCGCCCGCCGCGACAGCGTCCGCGGCTTCGACCTGGCCGGCACCCTCACCTTCGTCCTCGGCCTCACCGGGCTCGTCTACGGGATCTCGCGCGGCGGCATCTCCGGTTGGAACGACCCGCTCGTGATCTGGTCGCTGATCGCCAGCGTGATCCTGCTACCGCTCTTCGTCCTGATCGAGGCCCGCGGCAAAGCCCCGATGCTCGACCTCGACATCTTCCGCAACCGGATGTTCTCGGCCGCGACCGGGGCCGCCTTCATCAACGGGCTCTCCCGCTTCGCCCTGATGTTCATCTTCGTCTTCTACTACCAGGGGGCGCAGGGCGACGACCCGATCACCGCCGGGATCAAGCTCGCGCCGATGGCGATCGGGATGCTCATCTCCTCGCCCCTGGCCGGCATCTGGGCCGACCGCCACGGCTCCCGCGCGCTCGCCGCCGCCGGGATGCTCGTCACCGCCTTCGGCCTGGCGCTGATGACGACGCTGGAGGCCGGGTCCCCCTACTGGCAGGGGGGCCTCTGGCTGCTGCTGGTGGGGGCCGGGTCGGGGATGTTCAACTCCCCCAACACCGCCGCGATGATGGGCACGGTTCCGGTCGAGCGGCGCGGCATCGCCGCCGGAGCACGGACGATGCTGCAGAACACCGGCGCCGTGATCTCGATCGCCTTCGTCCTCGGGATCGTCACCAACTCGATCCCGAAAGACGTCCTCTTCGCGATCTTCTCGGGCCTCGCCTCCGGCCTCTCCGCCGCCCAGCTCGATCCCTTCATCCACAACATGCACGAGGCGCTGTGGGTGCTGGCGGCAACCTCGGTGCTGGGGGCCGGCGTCTCCCTGCTGCGGCCGCGCCACGTGCGCGAAGAGGCAGGCGAGCCAACGGTGGGCGAGGAGGCAAGGGCGGTCTCGTGAGCGAGCCGGAGCTGCGGATCGGCGAGGTCGCGAAGCTGGCTGGCACGACCCCTCGAACGATCCGCTACTACGAGGAGATCGGCCTGCTGCCAGCGGCGAGTGGCCGCCAGCCGGGGGCGCACCGCATGTACGCCGAGGCGGATATCGAGCGCCTCACTGAGCTGCTGCGCCTCAAGGACCTGCTCGGCCTCTCCCTCGAGGAGTTGAAAGAGCTGGTCGAGGCAGAGGGTGCGCGCGCTGAGCTGCGCCGCGAGTGGCGGGGCGGAGTCGAAGACCCGGTGCGCCGCCGCGAGATTCTCGAGCAGTCGCTTACCTATATAGCCCGCCAATTGGAGCTGGTGCGCAGGCGGCGGGACGAGATCGCGGAACTCGAAACCGAGCTGACTGCCAGGCGCAAGCGCGCCAAAGCGCTGCTGCGAGACGCCGAGGGCGATCCAGCCGACCGCTAGCGGTAGGCAGGGATGGGTCTCCCCCTTGCAACAACTTGCGTCCTACCGCGAGTACTGATCGCTGTCGAGGAGGGAGTCGGCACCCCTCCGCAGGAATGTTCGGCGAAATGCAATCTGATGTTTGCGCGCGAAGCGCGCAGCAGGTTCTCCCCGAAGCGAAGCGAGGGGAGGTCAATTCCGGAGGGGGGGTGCCGACTCCCTCCCCACCACCAAACCTAAGAACTGGCGTCCACCGGAACCGCGACGCCCGCCGTCTGCTCCTCGAAGTGCTTGCTGAGCATCGTCACCTGCCCCTGGTAGTTCGAGCCGAGGTCGGAGCCGTAGAGGCGCTCGGCCGGCGCCGACATCCACTCGAGACCGAGCTTGCAGACCGGCTGGCGGTGCTCGACCATGAAGGAGACGTCGCGGGCCCGCACCTCGAGCGCGGCGCGGCTGCCGTGCCGGTCGCCGGCCGGGTCATAACCGAAGCCTGGGTCGAAGAAGCCGGCGTAGTGGGTGCGCAGCTCGCCCGCGGTCGGGTCGTAGGCCATCATCTCCGCGGCGATCTGGGGCGGGATGCAGACGCCCTCGGCCGAGAGCAGCAGGTAGAAGATCTCCGGCTCGAGCACGATCCGCCCACCCCGCTCGGGCAGGACGGGGTCCCAGTAGTCGGTCCAGCGGTAGGCGCGGATGCGGGAGAGGTCGATCGGCAGGCTGTTCTTCTTCGCCCGGTAGCCGACGATGCGGTCGCTCGGCCCGGAGAGGTCGACGCTGAGGAAGAGGCCGTCGGCGAGCGCCAGCTCCGACTCGCGCAGGGCGTGGGAGTCGAGATAGAGCAGCGGGAACTCGGCCTGCAGGCGGCGAATGGCCTCGTCGTCGAGCCGGGCGTCGCCGCGCGACAGGCGCAGCTGGTTGAGCGACAGCCCG
>DATMBY010000247.1:0-9183 GCA_035558995.1 Solirubrobacterales bacterium | reverse complement strand
GCCCCGCTCCGACCGGTAGAGGCTGTCGAGGCTCACGGCGACACCTAGACGCGCCTTGGGCAGGTGGTCCTGCAGCGCCGCGGTCATCTCCGCATCGGGCCGAGGCGCCTTAGTGACCTCAGGGGCCACTAAGGCGCCTTGCTCGGCGTGAGCTTCCCTCACCACGAGGAGGTCGCCGAGGCCCATGTCCCCCAACGACGAGCAGGTGCCGATGCGGATCGCCCGCAGTACTCCGAGCTCCGCCAGGTCGGCGAGGACGACCGAGGCGCTCGGGCCACCCATCCCCGTCGACTGGATCGTCAGCTCATGGCCCGCCGCGGTCGTCCCGGTGTAGCCCCAGAGCCCTCGGGCGTGGTTGCTCATCTTCGGCTGCTCGAGCAGCTCCTGCGCCAGCATCAGCGCCCGGCCGGGATCGCCGACGAGGATCGCGCGCTCGGCGATCGGGGCGGAGGGTCGGAGGCGGGCGGGCATCGGCGCCGCCGAATCTAGCCGCCTGGGCACGGCGCCGACATCGGGGAGAAACGGAGCCACTTGGATTTGCTCCAGCCGTCTAAAGACCCGTTCGGGGCCCGTCCATAGCTTGGAGCGCGTAATCCAAACGCGACCGGCGGGGCCGTGAACCCCGGCGGGCTAGGAGGAATGGAATGAAAAGGAGGTTGATGATCGCCGCTCCGGTTGCCGCGATCGCCTCGCTGGTGCTGCCGGGCATGGCCCTAGGTGCTTCGGAACCGATTCTGGACACCCCGGAGGCCAGCATCAACGCGATGTGGGTGATCGTCGCCGCCTGCCTGGTGATGTTCATGCAGGCCGGGTTCCTGCTCTTGGAGGTCGGGTTCTCCCGCGCCAAGAACGCGGGCGCAGGCGTGGCGAAGGTGCTGGTGAACTTCTCGATCGCCTCGCTCTGTTACTGGGCGGTCGGCTTCGCGCTGGCGTTCGGGGGGCTCGGTGAGATCGCCGGCACGCACGGGTTCTTCCTCAACGTCGGCTCCTCGATCGAAGAAGCCGGCAAGAGCATCCCCTTCGTCGAAACGTATTCGATCAGCCCGGCCGCGTTCATGTTCTTCCAGTTCGTGTTCTGCGCCGTCTCGCTGGCGATCGTCTGGGGCGCGACCCTGGAGCGGATCAAATTCGGCGCCTACGTCATCTACGCGATCATCTTCAGCGCCGTCCTGTACCCGATCCTCAGCCACTGGATCTTCGGCGGCGGCTGGCTGCAGGTGAACGTCGGGATGCAGGACTTCGCCGGCTCCACGGTGGTCCACCTGATCGGCGCCACCGGCGCCTTCGCGGCGCTGCTGCTGCTCGGCCCGCGGATCGGCAAGTACACGAAAGACGGCAAACCGCGGGCGATCCCGGGGCACTCGATGCCGCTGGTCGGCCTCGGTGTCCTCATCCTCTGGCTCGGCTGGTTCGGGTTCAACCCCGGCTCGACCCTCGGCGCGATCGGCGGCCGCTTCGCCGAAGTCGTCGTCGTCACCAACCTCGCCGCCGCCGCGGGCGTCGTCGCCGCGGTCGCGATCATGTGGATGAAGACGAAGACGATCGACATCGGCATGGCCGGCAACGGCGCCATCGCCGGCCTCGTCGCGATCACCGCCCCGTCCGGGTACGTCGAGTACTGGGCCGCTCCGATCATCGGCGCGATCGCCGGCGTGGTCGTCGTCTACGGCGTCCTCGCGATCGAGAAGCTGATCGACGATCCGGTCGGCGCGCTCTCCGCCCACGGCCTCGCTGGGATCTGGGGCACGCTCTCCTGCGGCATTTTCACCTCGCCGCGGCTGGCGGAACTGAACGAAGTCGGCGATCCGGGCCTCTGGTACAGCGGCTCCTTCCACCAGCTCGGCGCCCAGGCGCTCGGGGTGGCGGTCGCCTTCGCCTGCGTCTTCGTCGCCTCCTACGCGATCTTCTTCGCGATCAAGAAGACGATCGGTCTGCGGGTAACGGCGGAGGAGGAGGATGCGGGCCTCGACATCTCCGAGCACGGGATGTACGGGTACCCGGAGCAGTTCATCCCCCAGCCCGAGTATTCGACCGGTGCGCCGCCCCTCGGCGGAACCCGATCGGCTTCGGCGCCCGCCCCGGCGGCGGTAACCCCGATGACCAGCGAGTCCTAGGAGGGCTTGAGCGCATGAAAAAGATAGAGGCGTACATCCGCCACGAGGCGTTCGAGCCGATCCGGGCCGAGTTGCTCGACAAGGGATTCCCGTCCCTGTCGATCATCGAGGCCAAGGGCTCGGGCCGCCAGAAGGGCATCGTCGAGCGCTACCGCGGCTCGACCCTCACCGTCAACGTCCGGCCGAAAATCAAGCTGGAGGTGGTCGTCGAGGACAAAGACAAGGACGTCGTCGTCGAGGCGATCCTCCGGCACGCCCGCACGGGCGAGGTCGGCGACGGCAAGATCTTCGTGCTGCCGGTGGAGGAGGCGATTCGCATCCGCACCGGAGAGGACGGGCAGTCCGTCCTCCAGTTGCACGAGGAGTCGGAGATCCCCACCTAAAAGCGCGCTTCGCGCATCCGACTATCCCCCAGAACAAGAGCCAGCGGGGCGGCCTCCGGGCCGCCCCGTTTGTTTGTTGTGGGGAGGGAGCGGGCGGGGGTGCCCCTACTGGGAGCACCTCCGCCGAGAGGAGCGTCAGTGGCTGGCCGTGAACGCTTCTGGCTCGGCTCCATGCTGAGTACCCAGCAGGGGCACCCCCGCCCGCTCTTCGACACGCACTGCGGGACGGCCCAAGGTGGACAGCTTTAAGAAGAGCTGTCGACCTTGGGCGTCACCCGGCACGCCCTCCCCCCACAACCCCGGCTAGCCTCGCTCCATGGCCGACCAGCGGATTTCGCTCTCGGAGGCGGCGCGGCGCTCAGGTGTGCCTTCGAGCACGCTGAAACGGTGGGCGGCGGAGAAGATCGTGCCGGTGCGGAAGGGGCGCTGGACGGTTGCCGCGGCGGCCCAGGCGCGGGTGGTGGCGCGGATGCGCGAGCGGGGGTACTCGCTCGAGGACCTGAAGAGCGCCGGCAGGGAGGGGCGGCTCGCCTTCGGCTTTACCGAGGAGCTCTTCACCGGCTCCGAGGAGGCGATCACGGTCGAGCAGGCGGCGGCGGAGACGGGGCTGGAGCCGGAGCTGGTCGAGCGGATCCTCGTCATCCTCGGGACGCCGATGGGCCAGCGCGTGCTGAGCCAGGAGGATCTGGGGGCGCTGCGGCACTGCGCCCGCGTCCTCGCCGCCGGCTTCCCGCTGGTTGCCTTCCTGCAGCTGGTCCGGGTCTACGCGCAGTCGATGCGGCGGATCGCCGACGCCGAGGTGCGGCTCTTCCACCTCTACGTGCACGAGCCGCTGATCCGCGACGCGGTGCCGGAGCTGGAAATGGCCGAGGAGATGGGGGAGCTCGCCGCCGACATCCTGCCGCTGGCGGCGCCGCTGACCGAGTACCTGCACGAGCGCTACCTGCGCTTCTTCGTCGAACAGGACGTGGTCGGCCACATGGAGGCCGACGCGGGGATGGACACGGCGGAAATCGAGCTCGGCCACGTCCACGTCGCCCTCTGCTTCATCGACCTCACCGGCTTCACCCGCTACACCGAGGAGGAGGGGGACATCGAGGCGCTCGACGTGGTCGAGAACTTCGTCGCCGGGGTCGAAGGGACGCTGCCGCGCGAGGCGACGATCGTGAAGACGATCGGCGACGAGGTGA
Source organism: Solirubrobacterales bacterium (assembly GCA_035558995.1). GTDB lineage: Bacteria > Actinomycetota > Thermoleophilia > Solirubrobacterales > 70-9 > VAYN01. Next base: position 5,496 of record DATMBY010000247.1, on the reverse strand, counting down.
TGGTCGTCTCGCCCGATCCCAGCTCGCTGACCCAGTGGGCGGTCGACTTCCTCTCCCGCTTTCCGCGGCGGCCGCAGCCGCGGGTGGGTCTTCATTACGGCGACGCCGTCTACCGCGACGGCGACTACTTCGGCAGCCAGGTCAACCTCGTCCACCGGGTCGTCAACCGGGCGCTGGCGGGCGAGGTGCTGGTCACCGACGCCGTCTGCGCCGCGATCGCCGGCAGCGAGAGCCTCGAGCTCGAGGAAATCGGCAAGGTCAGCCTCAAGGGCTTCCCGAACCCGACCGAGCTCTTCGTCGTGCGGGCGAGATGACCGCGGCCGGGCTGCTGAAGCGGGTCGAAGCCGGCGGCCTGATCGCCGCTCCGGCGCCGCTCGTGGCGATGCTCTCCGGCGGCCGGGACTCGGTCTGCATGCTCGACCTGGCGGTGCGGGCGCGGGGACCGGCGGCGGTGACCGCGCTCCACGTCAACTACGGCCTGCGCGAGGAGGCGGGGGCGGACGAGCGCCACTGCCGGGAGCTCTGCACCCAGCTCGGGGTTCCGCTGGAGGTGGCGCGGCCCCGGCGCGAGGAGCGCGCCGGCAACCTCCAGGCCTGGGCGCGCGATGAGCGCTACGCGGTCGCGGCGCGGCTGGCCAAGGGGGCCGGCGCGACGATCGTCACCGGCCACACCGCCGACGACCAGGTCGAGACGATCCTCTACCGGCTCGCCTCCTCGCCCAGCCGCCGGGCCCTGCTGGGGATGCGCCCGCGCGACGGCCGCCTCGCCCGCCCGCTGCTGACCGCGACGCGGGCGGAGACGACCGCCTACTGCGAGGAGCGGGGGCTGGCCTGGCGCGACGACGCGACCAACGAGGAGGGCGAGTACAAGCGCAACCTCCTGCGGCGCGAGCTGGTCCCGGCGCTGGAGCGGATCCACCCCGCGGCGAAGGAGAACGTGCTGCGGACGGCTGCGCTGCTGCGCGATGAGGCGGAGCTGCTCGACTCGCTCGTCGACGCCGAGCTGGAGGCGGGGGAGGGGTCGATCCCCCACCGGCGCTTCGCCGAGCTGCACCCGGCCCTGCGCCGCCTCGTCCTCCAGCGCCTCGCCGACGAGGCCGCCGGGCGCCCCGTCGCCGGCGCCGCCCGCTTTGCCGACCAGGTCGCCGGTCTCAACCGCGGCGGCTCGACCCTCGACCTCGGCTCCGGCGTCCGCGCCGTCCTCGAGGGCGGCGTCCTCCGGGCCGAACAACGCTGACGGGACGAAAGTACCCCTATATGGAGTGAAATCGTCCCGTCGGCGAGTTGAGGCGCATATATCTAGACTGCGCGCGGTGTCGGATCCTGCGATCGGCGAGACCCTCGTCGCCAGAGAGGACCTGCAGCGCCGGATCGCGGAGCTGGGGGCGGAGATCAGCCGCGACTACGCCGGCCGGGAGCTGATCATGGTCGGAGTGCTGAAGGGCGCGGTCCTCTTCCTCGCCGACCTGATGCGCCACATCGAGGTGCCGTGCGAGATCGATTTCATGGCCGTCTCCAGCTACGGCTCGCAGACCGACTCCTCGGGGGTCGTCCGTATCCTCAAGGACCTCGACGCGCCGATCGAAGACCGCGACGTCCTGATCGTCGAGGACATCATCGATTCCGGCCTCACCCTGCAGTACCTGATGCGCAACCTCAACGCCCGCCGCCCCGCCTCGCTGCAGGCCTGCGCGCTGCTCACCAAGCCGGACCGACTGCGGGTCGACCTCTCGCCGAGATACGTCGGGTTCGAGATCGCGAACCGGTTCGCGATCGGGTACGGGCTCGACCACGCGCAGAAGTACCGAAACCTCGATTTCGTCGCTGCGCTCTCCGAGTAGCCCGGAAATTCCGCCCTGGTACGCTGATTCCCACTCTTGAGGCGGTTTTTCAAAAGCGCGGCGTTTCCGATCCTGCTCGTCGTGATCCTGGCGTTCGTCGCCTCGAAGATCATCACCGGCGGGGACGGCTCCGAGGCCCCTCCGTACAACGAACTGGTGCAGCCGCAGAGCGGGCTGATCGCCAAGGGTCAGATCGAGGAAGTCTCGGTCAACACGAAGGACAACACGCTCGACGTCAAGCGGAAGAACGGCGAAAGCTTCTCAACCGGCTACCCGCCCAACACCGAGCAATCGCTGCTCGACCAGCTCGAGAAGGCGGAAGTCGAAACCAAGGTCCACGGCTCGGGCGGCTCCAGCCTGTTCTCTCTGCTGACCCTGATCCTGCCATTCGTCCTCTTCTTCGTCTTCTGGATCTTCCTGATGAACCAGATGCAGGGCGGCGGCAGCCGGGTGATGAACTTCGGCAAATCGAAAGCCAAGCGGATGTCGGTCGACGCGCCGAAAATCACCTTCCGCGACGTCGCCGGCGTGGACGAGGCGGTGCAGGAGCTTGAGGAGATCAAGGAATTCCTCGAGAACCCGAAGAAGTTCCAGGCGCTCGGCGCCCGGATCCCCAAGGGCGTCCTTCTATATGGACCGCCCGGCACCGGTAAGACGCTGCTGGCCCGCGCGGTTGCCGGCGAGGCCGGGGTCCCGTTCTTCTCGATCTCCGGCTCGGACTTCGTCGAGATGTTCGTCGGGGTCGGCGCCAGCCGCGTCCGCGACCTCTTCGAGCAGGCGAAACAGAACTCTCCCTGCATCATCTTCATGGACGAGATCGACGCCGTCGGCCGCCACCGCGGCGCCGGCATGGGCGGAGGTCACGACGAGCGCGAGCAGACCCTGAACCAGCTGCTGGTCGAGATGGACGGCTTCGAGATGAAGGACAACATCATCTTGATCGCGGCGACCAACCGCCCCGACATCCTCGACCCGGCGCTGCTGCGGCCCGGCCGCTTCGACCGCCAGGTCGTCGTCGACCGCCCCGACCGCAAGGGCCGCAAGAAGATCCTCGAGGTCCACACCCGCGGCAAGCCGCTGGGGCGCGAAATCGAGCTCGACACGCTCGCCGGCCAGACCCCCGGCTTCACCGGTGCCGACCTCGCCAACCTGATCAACGAGGCGGCGCTGCTGACCGCCCGCTCGGGCAGCCGCGAGATCACGATGAAGGAGCTCGAGGAGGGGATCATGCGCGTGATCGCCGGCCCCGAGAAGAAGACCCGGGTGATGAGCGAGAAGGAGCGCCTCGTCACCGCCTACCACGAGGTCGGCCACGCGATCGTCGGCCAGCTGCTGGAGAACACCGACCCCGTCCACAAGATCTCGATCATCAGCCGCGGCCAGGCGCTCGGCTACACCATCAGCCTGCCGACCGAGGACAAGTTCCTCACCACCCGCGCCGAGCTGACCGACACGATGGCGATGACTCTGGGCGGTCGCGGCGCCGAGGAGATCGTCTTCGGCGAGATCACCACCGGTGCCTCGAACGACCTCGAAAAGGTGACCGAGACGGCGAAGCAGATGGTGATGCGGTTCGGGATGTCCGAGCGCCTCGGGCCCCGCGTCTTCGGCCATGATCGCGGCCAGCCCTTCCTCGGCCGCGAGTTCAGCTCCGAGCCCGACTACTCCGACGAGATCGCCCGCGAGATCGACGACGAGATCCGCCGCATCGTCGAGAGCGCGCACCAGACCGCGAAGACCTTGCTGAACGAACGCCGCGACGACCTCGAGCGGGTCTCGAAGCTGCTGCTGGAGCGGGAGACGATCGACGCCAAGGAGTTCGTCGCCCTGCTCGAAGGCAAGCCCGCGTCGGAGGTCTTCGCCGACGACGACGAGCCCCCGGCGGCGCCGGCCGAGCCCGAGCCCGAGCCGGAAAAGGCAGCCCGCGAGGGCAGCCGCCCGATGCCGCGCCCGAAGCCAGGCTTCGCCGGCGGCGACGCTTCCTGAGCGGGCATAAGACCGGCGCCTCGCTGCGTCCTCGGTCGCTCGCGTGCGGAAGCACGCCACGCTCCCTGCGTCCTTGCGATGCTTGGTCCTATGCCCGCTCAGGTTCCACTCATGGGGGTCGTGAACGTGACCCCCGATTCGTTCTCCGACGGTGGCCTCTACCTCGATCCAGAAGCGGCGATCGCCCATGGGCGCGAGCTGGTCGCGGCGGGGGCGGAGATCCTCGACGTCGGCGGCGAATCGACCCGGCCGGGGGCGGAGACCGTCAGCGAGGAGGAGGAGCTGCGGCGGGTCGTCCCGGTCATCCGCGGACTGCGAGACCTCGACTGCGAGCTCTCCGTGGACACCTCCAAGGCGGCGGTCGCCGCGGCGGCGCTCGACGCCGGCGCCGCGATCGTCAACGACGTCACCGCGCTGCGCGGTGACCCCGAGATGGCGGCCCTCTGCGCCGACCGCCGCGCCACCGTCGTCCTCATGCACATGCTCGGCGATCCGCGGACGATGCAGGACGACCCGCGCTACGAGGACGTAGTCGCCGAGGTCGCGGCCTTCCTCGTCGAGCGGCTCGAGGCGGCGGTCGCCGCCGGCATCGCCGAGGAGCGGATCTGGCTCGATCCAGGGATCGGCTTCGGCAAGACCGCCGAGCACAACATGGAGCTGCTGCGCCGGCTCGGCGAGCTGCGCGCGCTCGGCCGGCCTCTGGTGATCGGCACCTCGCGCAAGAGCTTCATCGGCAGGGTCGACGGCTCCGACGCCGGCGAGCGGCTGGGCGGGACGATCGCCTCCTCGGTCCTCGCCGCGGTCGAGGGCGCCGACGTCCTGCGCGTCCACGACGTCGCCGAGGTGCGCCAGGCGCTGACCGTGGCGACGGCGATCCTCGGGTAGGTTCCAGAGCATGGAGAGCCATGGCAACGGGATCGAGTCGAGCGCCGAAATCGAGCTGCGCGGGCTTTCGATCTACACCCACCACGGCGTCTCCGAAGCCGAGCAGGAGGTGGGGCAGCGGCTCGAGTTCGACATCTCCTTCGACGTCCCCGACTGCGACGCGGTCCTCACGGACCGGCTCGAGGACACGGTCGACTACGGCGCGGTCTGCGACATCGTCACCCTCGCCGCCACCGAGCGCAGCTACAAGACCCTGGAGCGCCTGGCGCAGGTGGTGGGGGAGCGGCTGATGGAGCGCTACGGCTGCGAATCGGTCCGGGTCCGCGCCGCCAAGCCGGAGCCGCCGCTGCCGCTGGCGATCCAGGAGGTGGCCGTCGAGGTCACCCAGGAGCGCGCAGTCGAAGAAGACGAAGACGAGGACTGATCCATGGCCGCGGAGATGCGGACCGGCTACCTCGGGCTCGGCTCCAACGTCGGCGACGCCGCCGGTCACCTGCGGGCCGCGGTCGAGATGCTGGAAGCCGAGGGAATCGAGGTCGACGCGGTCTCCTCCACCTACGTGACCGAGCCGGTCGGCGAGATCCTCGACCAGCCCGACTTCCTCAACGCCGCCGCCCGCATCCGCACCGGCCTGGAGCCCGAGGAGCTCCTCGAAGCTTGCAAGCGGGTCGAGGCCGAGCGCGGCCGCTCCTTCGACGCCCCTCGCCATAGCCCGCGCCCGCTGGACGTCGACCTATTGCTGCTGGGCAAGATCGAGATGAACAACGATCGGCTTACCCTCCCG
>DATMBY010000246.1:0-8134 GCA_035558995.1 Solirubrobacterales bacterium | reverse complement strand
CGAGGTGAGCGGGACGTGCTCGTCACCGCGATCGAGGCAAGGCCGTTGCGCAGCCTCGAGCGGGTCCGCGTCGAGCTGGCCGGCGGGATCGTCAGCGTCATCGGTCCCAACGGCACCGGCAAGACGAACCTCGTCGAGGCGCTCTACTTCGCCCTCACCGGCCGTTCCTTCCGCACCAGCGACCGCCGCGACCTAATCCCCTTCGGCGGCTCTCTCGCCCGCGCCGAGGCGACGATCCGCGACGAGGACGGGATCGAGCGTAACCTCCTCGCCTCGGTCAGCCGCAGCGAAGGCCGTCGCCACCTGCTCGACGGGAGCCCGGCCGACCCGGCGGCGATCGCCCGCAGCCGCCCCCCTGTCGCGGTCTTCGCGCCGGACCGGCTGACGCTGGTGAAGGGGCCGCCGGCGGAGCGGCGCGCCCACCTCGACGGCTTCGTCGCCGCCCGCTGGCCCGCCCGAGGCGAGCTGCGCAAGCGCTTCGGGCAGGCGGTGGCGCAGCGCAACGCACTGCTCGCGCGGCTCTCCGGCGGCTACGGCACGCCGGAGGACCTGCGGATCTGGGACACGGGGATGGCGGACGCCGCCGCCCCCTTGGTCGGGGCCCGCGCCGAGGCGGTCGCCGAGCTGTCGCAGCCGTTCGCAGCCGCCGCCGACGAGCTCGGCTTGGAGGGGGCGTCGCTGGAGTACGCGCCGCGGGCGGCGGGCTCGGCCGAGGAGATCCGGGCAGGGCTCGAAGAGCGGCGCGAGCAGGACATCCGACTCGGTCGCTCCTCCTGGGGTCCCCACCTCGACGAGCTGAAGCTGAACAGCGGCGATCGCTCGCTGCGCCGCTTCGGCTCGCAGGGCCAGCAACGAGCCGCCCTCCTAGCCCTCCTCTTCGCCGAGCGCGAGGCGCTGCTGGCGGCGCGGCGGGTGACGCCGCTGCTCCTGCTCGACGACGTGATGAGCGAGCTCGACCCCGGGCGCCGCGAGCGGCTGGTCGCCCGCCTCGACGACGGCGGGCAGGTGCTGATCACCGCGGCCGACTCCGAGCAGGTGCCGGCGAAGGCGCGGGAGACGGTGGTCGCGATGCCACCGCAGACAGAAGGTGCCGGCGCATGAGTCGCCGCCGATCCCCCCGGCCAGCCGCCGGCGCCTTCAGGGCGGCGCTCGACCGGGTCGCCCCGAAAACCCCGCTGGCGGCGGTTCAGGCGGCCTGGGCGAACGTCGCGGGAGAGCAGCTCGCGGCGGTCGCGACCCCGGCCTCCGAACGCGATGGGACGGTGACGATCGAGTGCGTCGACACCGTCTGGGCGCAGGAGCTGGACCTGATGCAGGAGGCCCTGCTGGAGCGGCTGCGAGCCGAAGTTGGAGAGCAGGCCCCGAAAGCGCTTCGATTTCGCGTCAACTCAGAGCGTTTTTGAGCACAGTTTCTCTATATTTGCAGGGAAAACACCTTACGCCGCCAGCTTGTCCGAGGCCCTCAACTGGTATTCTTATGGCAACTCGCATGACGCCCCGACAGCCGTGGAGCGAGCTCTCCTGGAGTCGGGGCTTTGTGTGTCTACGTTTCAATCGGAAGGGACTCCTTGCCTGAGAAAAAAGCCAGCGGCGACTCCTATGGCGCCAAGGACATCACCGTCCTCGAGGGCCTGGAAGCGGTTCGCAAACGCCCCGGCATGTACATCGGCTCGACCGGGCCGCGCGGTCTTCACCACTTGGTCTACGAGGTCGTCGACAACTCGGTCGACGAGGCCCTCGCCGGGCACTGCGACAGCGTCCGCGTCGTCCTCCACCCGGACAACGCATGCACGGTCGAAGACAACGGCCGCGGCATCCCGGTGGAGACGATGGAGAAAGAGGGGCGGCCGGCTGCCGAGGTCGTGCTCACCGTTCTCCACGCCGGCGGCAAGTTCGGGGACGGCGGCGGCTACAAGGTCTCCGGCGGTTTGCACGGCGTCGGCGTCTCCGTCGTCAACGCCCTCTCCGAGCGCCTGCACCTGGAGATCAGCCGCGACGGCTACGTCTGGTCCCAGGACTACGAGCGCGGCAAGCCGCAGGGCGACCTGACCAAAGGCGAGAAGACCGACGCCCACGGAACCAAGATCACCTTCCTTCCCGACCTCGAGGTCTTCGAAGAGATCGGCTTCGACTTCGACACCCTGGTCGAGCGCCTGCGCGAGACCGCCTTCCTCACCCGCGGCCTGAAGATCGAGCTGGTCGACGAGCGCGGCGAGACCAACACCGTCACCTTCAAGTACGACGGCGGCATCGAGGACTTCGTCCGCCACCTCAACAACAACAAGGACGAGGTCCACAAGAAGGTCATCTATTTCGACGGCGGCAAAGAGGAGGGACAGGTCGAGATCGCGATGCAGTGGAACAGCTCCTACCAGGAGTCGATCTTCAGCTTCGCCAACAACATCAACACCCACGAGGGCGGCTCGCACCTCTCCGGCTTCCGCTCCGCGCTGACGCGGACCCTCAACGCCTACGCGCGCAACAAAGGCCTGCTGAAAGAGAAAAAAGACGACAACCTCGCCGGCGAGGACGTGCGCGAGGGCTTGACCGCGGTGATCTCGGTCAAGCTCCACGACCCGCAGTTCGAGGGCCAGACGAAGACCAAACTCGGCAACCCGCCGATCCGCGGGCTGGTCGAGGAGATCGTCAACCGCCGGCTCGGCGAGTATCTCGAGGAGAACCCGGCTGACGCCAAACGCGTGATCATGAAGGCGATCGACGCCGCCCGGGCCCGCTCGGCGGCGCGCAAGGCACGCGACCTGACCCGCAAGTCCGCGCTGGAGAACTCGACCCTGCCGGGCAAGCTGGCCGACTGCTCGGTGAAGGATCCGAGCCTGGCGGAGATCTTCGTCGTCGAGGGCGATTCCGCCGGCGGCTCGGCGAAGCAGGCTCGCGACCGCAACACGCAGGCGGTGCTGCCGCTGCGCGGAAAGATCATCAACGTCGAGAAGAGCCGGATCGACAAGGTCCTGGCCAACAACGAGATCCAGGCGCTGATCACGGCGATCGGCACCGGTGTCCACGAAGAGTTCAACATCGAGGACGCCAGGTACCACAAGATCGTGATGGCGACCGACGCCGACGTCGACGGCGCCCACATCCGCACCCTGGTCCTCACCTTCCTCTACCGGCAGATGCCGGAGCTGATCAGCCAGGGCTACGTCTACATCGCCAAGCCGCCTCTGTACCGGGTGAAACAGGGCAACCAGGAGACCTACCTGGAGCGCGAGTCCGAACTCGAAGAGCTGCTGCTGCGCGACAAACTCGAGCAGTTCGAGCTGACCGACGCGAGCGGCGAGAGTCGGAAGCTGACGCCGAGCCGCTGGCAGGCCTACATCCGGCGCTCGAAAGAGTACGAGGGCTGGGGCTCGTCGCTTCAGGCCGACTTCGGCCATGAAGTGGTGCGCTTCCTCGAGGAGTCGAGCCTGCTCGACGAGCAGGTGGCGAGCGTGACCGCCGCCCGCGACCTGCTGCAGCGCGGCGGCGGTGAGAACGAGCCGTTCGACACCGAGGTGCTGGAGAGCAGCGAGGACTGCGTCACGGTCAAGGCGATCGAGCGCAAGAGCGGTCTGGCGAGGACCCACCGCCTGCCGGCGACGCTGTTCGCGCACCACGACTACCGCAAGTTCGCCGAGGTTCACGCGGCGCTGCTGAAACAGGTCGGCCGCCCGCCCTTCGAAGTCAAGCGGGGCGAGAAAAGGAGCGCCGCCCTCTCGTTCGAGGCGCTGCGGGGGGCGGTGCTGGAGCTCGCTCGCCAGGGCGTTCAGCTGACCCGGTTCAAGGGACTGGGGGAGATGAACGCCAAGCAGTTGCGCGAGACGACGATGGACCCCGCCTCGCGGACGCTGGCGCGGGTCACGCTCGAAGACGCAACCGCCGCCGACACGATCTTCTCGATGCTGATGGGCGACCAGGTGGCGCCCCGCCGAGAGTTCATCGAGGCCCATGCGAAAGAGGTCAAATTCCTTGATGTCTGACAGCAACTGGGCGCGGACGCTGCAAACCGGCGCATCTCGCGTGCCTCAGTCGACTCGGATCGGGTCACGCACTGTTAGTGCGCTCCCCTCACCTCGCTCCCTGCGGCCCACGACCTGCTTGGTTTTCGCGCCCGTAACGTTGATCGGAGGAATCTTCAATGGCTCTTGATGCTCTAACCGGCAACATCGAGGACCGCGGGCTCGAGCAGGAGATGCGCTCGTCCTACCTCGATTACGCGATGAGCGTGATCGTCGGCCGGGCGCTGCCGGACGTGCGCGACGGCCTCAAGCCGGTGCACAGGCGCGTGCTCTACGCGATGCACGACATCGGCCTGCAGCCGACCCGGCCGTACCGCAAGTGCGCCTTCATCGTCGGCGAGGTGATGGGCAAATACCACCCCCACGGCGACTCGGCGATCTACGACACCTTGGTGCGGATGGCGCAGGACTTCTCCCTGCGCTACCTGCTGGTGGACGGCCAGGGCAACTTCGGCTCGATCGACGACGACCCGGCGGCGGCGATGCGGTACTGCGTCACGGGCGACACGCGCATCGCCACCCCACAGGGAACCGTTCGGATGGACTCGATAGTCGAGGGGGCGGAACCGGAGTCCGACACCGAGATCGACCTCGAGGTTCTCGATCGTCTCGGGCGGCCTGTCCACGCCAGCAAGTTCTTCCACTCGGGAGAGCATCCGACCCTTCGTCTGCGGACGGCGCAGGGACACGAGCTGACCGGAACCGAGAACCATCCGGTTCTATGCCTCGTCGACATGGCGGGTGTTCCGCTGCTGATGTGGAAGCTGCTGGAGGAGATCGAGTCCGGCGACCGGGTGCTGATCTCGCGGACCGAGCGGGAGCTGGGCGAGGCAACCGAGGAGGAGCGCAGACTCGGGCTGCTGGCCGGCGCCTTGGTCTCTGAGGGTTGGCTTGGTGCGAGTCGAATCGGCTTCAACAACATCGACAAAGAATTCTTCGATGCCGTGGTCAGCGCCTATGACGCGATCGTCGGCGGCTCCCGGTACGTGTACTCGCGGCAGATCCTCTCCGGCAGCATCCTGCATGAGCTCGATGTCCAAAATCTGGATCGGTTCCGGCGTTCCCCGCTGGCAGAGATCAGCGGGGCAGCACGAGAGAAGCGAGTTCCGGAGTTCATCTGGCGGGGAAGCCTGGCGCTCAAGCGGGAGTTCCTCCGCTCGCTCTTCACCGGAGACGGATCGTCTTCGCTGTTGCCCCGCAAGACGATCCAGGTGTCCTACTCCACCTACAGCGAGCAGTTGGCCAGCGACGTGCAGACGCTGCTTCTCGAGGCCGGAGTGGTGTCTCGCATCTGCCGCTACGACAAGGGCGAGTACAAGGTCGTAATCAGTAACCGCCGCGAGGCCCGTATCTTCGAGCGGACCGTCGGCTTCCTGGGTGTCAAGCAGGCGAAGCTGACTGCACACCTCGCAGAGATCCCGCAAAGCAGCCGGGCGTTGAGTCGGGACCACGTCCCCTACATGTCCGACTACGTGCGTGAGGAAGCTGACTCAAGCGAGGGGGGTGCCTGGCTACGCCGCCACAACATCGACCGGATCGAGCGCTGGGACCAGGGCGGTGCCGCGATCATGGAGCGGATCGAGTCGCAGGAGGTCCGCGACGTCGTCGCCCCACTCGTCACCGGCGATTATTTCTATGCGGAGGTTGAGTCGGTGACTCCCGCAGGGGTGCAGCCGGTCTACTCGATCCGGGTCGACAGCGAAGACCACTCCTTTCTCACCAATGGCTTCATCAGCCATAACACCGAGGCCCGCCTCGGCCGCCTCGCCACCGAGCTGCTTCGCGACATCGACGCCGACACCGTCGACTTCGGCCCCAATTACGACGAATCGACCCAGGAGCCCCAGGTCCTGCCAGCCCGGTTCCCCAACCTGCTCGTCAACGGCACCTCCGGGATCGCCGTCGGGATGGCGACCAACATCCCGCCGCACAACCTGCGCGAGGTCGCCGCTGCCGTAACCGCCTACATCGACAACCCGGCGATCGACCTCGCCGGGTTGATGGAGCACGTCAAAGGCCCGGACTTCCCCGGCGGCGGGCTGATGAGCCGCGAGGGGATCCGCGACGCCTACGCTTCCGGCCGCGGCAGCATCAAGGTGCGGGCTCGCGCCCACGTCGAGCCGCTGAAGGGAGGGAAGGAGGCGATCATCGTCACCGAGCTTCCGTTCATGGTCAAGAAGGGCGGCGAAGGGGGGCTGATCACGAAGATCGCCGACCTCGCCCGCGACAAGAAACTCGAGGGCATCTCCGACCTCCGCGACGAGAGCGACGAACGCTCCGGGATGCGGCTCGTGATCGAGCTCAAACGCGGCGGCCCGCCGGCCAAGGTCGTCCTCAACAACCTCTACAAGAAAACCTCGATGCAGTCGACCTTCGGCGCCAACATGGTGGCGCTGGTCGACGGCGTGCCGCGGACGCTGAGCCTGCTGGAGCTGATCGAGCACTACGTCGACCACCAGCGCGAGGTCGTTACCCGCCGCACCCAGTTCGAACTGCGGCGGGCCGAGGCGCGCGCCCACATCCTCGAGGGGCTGCTGGTCGCGCTCGACAACCTCGACGCGGTGATCAAACTGATCCGCGCCTCGAGCGACCCCGATGCCGCCCGCGACGGCCTGATCGATCAGTTCGAGCTCTCGCGCGAGCAGGCGCAGGCGATCCTCGACATGCGCCTGCAGCGCCTGACCGCGCTCGAGGCCGACAAAGTCCGCGCCGAGCACGCCGACCTGATGGAGCGGATCGGCGAGCTGCGCGCGATCCTCGGCGACGAGGCCAGGGTGATGGGCCTGGTCAAGGACGAGCTGGCGGAAATCGTCGAGGCCTACGGCGACGAGCGCCGCACCGAGCTCGCCCACTTCGAGGGCGACGTCGGAATCGAGGACATGATCGCCGACCAGCAGATGGTGATCTCGCTGACCGCCTCCGGCTACGTCAAGCGGCTGCCGCTGGCGACCTACCGGCAGCAGCGCCGCGGCGGCGTCGGGGTGATGGGGATGAACCTGAAAGAGGACGACTACATCGCCCACCTCCACATCTGCTCGACCCACGACTTCCTGCTCTTCTTCACCAACCGCGGCAAGGTCTACAGGCTCAAGGTCTACGAGCTGCCCGAGGGCGCCCGCCAGGCCAAAGGCAGCTCGCTCAACAACCTGCTGCCGCTGCGCGAAGGCGAGCGGGTGATGGCGGTGATCCCGACCCGCGACTTCAAAGAGAACAAGTACCTGGCCTTCGCCACCGCCAAGGGGCTGGTCAAGAAAACCGAGTTCCTCGCCTACAACACGCCGATCCGCGCCGACGGGATCATCGCGATCAAGGTCCGCGACGGCGACGAGCTGGTGCAGGTGCGGCTGACCTCGGGCGAAGACGACATCCTCATGGTCTCCCACTCCGGCCACGCCTCCCGCTTCTCCGAGAAGCACGTGCGGACGATGGGTCGCGACACCAGCGGAGTGAAAGGCATGAACGTCGCGGGCAAGGACAACCGGGTCCTGGCGATGGACGTCGCCCGCAACGACACCGAACTCTTCGTCGTCACCGAGAACGGCTACGGCAAGCGGACGCCGGTCTCCGAATACCCGGTGAAGGGCCGCGGCACCAAAGGCGTCCTCACGATCAAGCTGACCGAGAAGAAGGGCGGCCTCACCGGGGCGCTGATCGTCGGCGAGCACCAGGACCTCCTCTTCATCTCCCAGAACGGGATGGTTCAACGCACCTCCGTCGGCGGCATCTCCCAGATGGGCCGCTCGACCCAGGGCGTGCGCGTGATGAACATCAAGGACGACGACCGCGTCAGCGCCGTCGCCCTCGTGGTCGAGTCCGAGGAAGCCGAGTCGGCGACCGCGGCCGCCGAGAACGTCGATCAGGAGGAGCTGGTCGAAGCCTCACCCGACGGCGCCGGCGAGTAGCGCCCGGCTCCGCCTAGAAGGGCACTTCGAGGAAGGTTTCCCAGCTCGGGCCGGTGAGCGGGAAGCGGGGAGCGCCGGGGAAGTTGACGCTGAGGTCGCCGGACCAGGAGGTGGCGCCGTCGGGATAGGCGCGGTAGCGGGCGGTGCCGTGGAACGGGGACGGCGGGGTGAGCTTGGCGGTGGTGAGGGCTTCGTCGATGCGGATCGGGCTGTGCT
>DATMBY010000245.1:0-4216 GCA_035558995.1 Solirubrobacterales bacterium | reverse complement strand
GTAGGTCTCGGTGGTGGTGCCGGATTCCACGAAGGGGGAGATCAGGAGCAGGCCGACGCGGCCGCCGCCGCCGCTGGGCTTGACGGGTCCGGCGGCCGCTTCCGGGGCGGTCGGCGTGGGCAGGTTGGGGAAGGTCGGGCTGATGCAGCAGCTGCTGGCGTCCGCCTTCTCCCCCTCCTGGGGGGCGCGGGCCCAGGTGATGGCGATCAGGCCGCCGTCCTTGTAGGCCAGCGATTCCTTGATCTCCGGGACGACGAGTTCGAGGAACTTCTCCGGCGGAGTTTCGGGGGCGGGGGCGAGGTAGGCGAGGGTGGGGAAATCCTCCGCCGGCGCCTGCAGGTCGGTGGCCAGCTGCGGTAGGGCCACATCGGTTTCGGCGCATTCGGGACTGTCGGCCACGGAGTGGAAGTAGAGGAGCGGATCGAAGGGGGCCGGGGCGTCGCCCTGCGGCTTGACGCAGCCTTCCGATCCTTCGCGGTAGGCCTTCCAACTCAGCTTGGCTTCGCTCAGCTGTCCGAGCAGGGTCTTCGTCGTCGGCGGGTAGACGCAGCCGTCGCCCTCGATCTGGCCTTCGTCGTCTTCGGTTCCGGGGATGAGGTCGGCGTAGGCGGGGCATCCGGAGGCGGTTGCCGGCGTCGGCCCCTGCCCGCTCAGAAGGGCGACCTGGTTGGCCAGCTCACTTGGAGCGACGGCGTAGTAGTTGCCGAGCAGCTCGCCCTGCGCCGGCAACTCTTCCTTCAGGTAGGGAGAAGTCGACCCCTCGCCGAAGGTTTCTTCGTAGCCACCGGTCCCGAGCATGATCACGAAGACGTGCTTGGCTTCCGGCAGGCCGGTGGGAAGTTCTTCTTCGATCGGGACGGCGGGCGGTTCGGGTTCGCTCGGAAGCGGTTCTTCGACCACGGGGGTTTCCAGCGGCAGGGTCGAGGCGCTGGCGACGGGGGAGGCCGCTTCGCCACCGCCTTCGGGCGCCGGCTCGGCGCTGGTCGGTTCGGCGTCCGCTTCTTCTTCGGCGGGCGGAGCCGACGCTTCGAGCAGGATCGTGCTGGCGGTGGCGCTGCGAGCGAGCTGGTTGGTCGCGGAGCCGACGATCACGCCGAGGGCGAGCATCAGCAGCACCGCGGCACCGAGGGCGCGCGGCGAGGGCTGGAACCCCGACTCCTCAGGCTCCTTCGCGCTTGGATTCGGTTTTTTATCGTCTTTGTCCCCAGCCACTGCGGCGCGAGTATCTCCCCGCGCCGTTACGCCGATGTGAAAATTCTGAGTCCGCTTTACAACTCTTCAACATGGACGCCCCGGTGCGGCACGGATGATGCCCGCGTGTCCGACGCCTGCCCCAGCTGCGGCTCGCCGCTCGCGCCCGACCAGCGCTACTGCCTGCAGTGCGGCCAGCGCCGCGGTGACCCCCGCCTCCCGGTGATGGACGCGGTCAACTTCATGGAAGCCTCCCGGCGCCCGGCCGCGCGGCCTGCCGCCGCCGCGCCGGTCCCTCCGTCCTCCCGCCGCCGTCTCCTCTCCGCCAACGCCTCGATGGTCGCGGCGGTCGCCACTCTCGTCCTGGCGATGGGCGTGGGGGTGCTGATCGGGCGCTCGGGCGACGGCACCAGCACCGCCTCGAGCCCGGCCCCGCAGATCATCCGCGTCGGCGGGGGCGCCGAAACCGCCAGCACCGCCACCGCGAGCGGGAAAGGGGCGGCCACGGCCGTCGGCAAGCAGCCGAAAGCGGCGAACGTGAAGAAGGCGAAGGAGAAGGCCGCGACCGGCAGGAGCGGCGCCAGCAAGGCGACCGAAGAAGTGTTCGAACCGGCCCCCGGCGTCAAGATCGCCCCGCCGACGCAGCAGCTCGGCGGCGAATGCGACCCCGGTGTCGCCGGCTGCGGCGACAACGGCAACTTCGAAGGGACGTTCTTCGAATGAGCCGGCCCCCGGCCGAGGACCTCTCGGTGGACCTCTCGCGCCGGCGCGAGCAGCTCGCAGCGCGGGTGGCGGAGCTGCAGTGGGACCTCGGCGGCCTCGTCTACGAGATGGTCGTCCGCAACAGCATCGACGTCGAGGTGATCGTCAAACGGGCGGTGCTGCTGCAGGACGCCGACGCCGAGCTCGGCGAGGTGGACCGGATCCTCCGGGTCGAGCAGACCGGCGCCGCCGGTACCTGTGACAGCTGCGGCGCCCCCCATTCCACCGGCGCCACCTTCTGCTGGCAGTGCGGCAACCCGCTCCTCGCCCAGGTCACGGGCGAGGAGATCCTGAAGCGCTGAGCTGGGCCGGGGGCCGGCACTCCTCCTCCGGAATTGATCTCCCCTCCGCTTCGCTACGGGGAGAACATGCTGCGGCTCCGCCGCAACCATCAGATTGCATATCGCCGAACATTCCTGCGGAGGAGTGCCGGCCCCCTCCACGACGCGCTCAGAAAGTACCTGGCACAACCGCGAGCTGCCTCCCTCGCGGTCGCTGGGGTTCGATCGCAGGGAGAGTCGGTGGGGGTCCCTGGGTACTCAGCATGGAGCCGCGCACGAGGGTTTGAGGCGTCAGCCGTAAACGCTTCTCGCGGCGGAGGTGCTCCCAGGGACCCCCACCGACTCTCCCCCTCCGCAAACGGTCCTATCCGAAGCGGCCGGTGACGTAGTCCCGCGTCCGCGGGTCGCGGGGCTCGGCGAAGATCCGCTCGGTCTCGCCGACCTCGATCAGCGTCCCCACCGGCTTCTCGCCGCCCGTCTCGAGGCTGAAGAAAGCGGTGCGGTCGGCGACGCGCGCCGCCTGCTGCATGTTGTGAGTGACGATCACGATCGTGAAGCGGCCTTTGAGGCTGTGCATCAGCTCCTCGATCGCCCCGGTGGCGATCGGGTCCAGGGCCGAGGCCGGCTCGTCGAGGAGGAGGATGTCGGGCTCGATCGCGATTGCGCGGGCGATGCAGAGCCGCTGCTGCTGGCCGCCGGAGAGCCCGAGGGCACTGTCCTTGAGGCGGTCTTTGACCTCGTCCCAGAGGGCGGCGCCGCGCAGCGCCCGCTCCACCCGCTCGTCGAGGCCGCGCCGCAGGCCGAGGTTCCGCGGCGCCCAGGCGACGTTGTCATAGATCGACTTCGGGAAGGGGTTCGGTTTCTGGAAGACCATGCCGATCCGCCGCCGCACCTCGACCTGGTCGACGTTGCCGCCGTAGAGCTCGTGTCCGTGGTAGCGGACGCTGCCTTCGATGCGGAAGCCGGGGACCGAGTCGTTCATCCGGTTGAGGCTGCGCAGGAAGGTCGTCTTGCCGCAGCCCGAAGGCCCGATCAGGGCGGTGATCTGCCCCCGCTGGATCCCCAGGTTGACGCCCGCCAGCGCCTGCTTGGCGCCGTAGAAGATCGATACGCCGCGGGCGTCGAAGACGAGCTCGGGGTGTTGCGGATAGGTCGCGGCATGCGCTGCGGTCGCGGTCGTGGCCGGCTCGCCCGGCCGGATTCGCAGGCGGGAGGGAACAGCTTGGGTCATTGGCTCAGCTTTCGTTTGCTGCGGGCCAGCAGCGCCCGGGCGCCGAGGCTCGCGAAGAGGATGAAGGAGACCGGCAGCAGCGACATCCCCCAGGCTTCGGTGAAGCCTTCGGGGTTGCCTTCTTCGGAGAGTTTGTAGATCCAGGTGGGGACGTTCGGCAGCGCTTCGAACGGGTTGACGGAGAACTTTTTTGGGTCGAAGACCGAGCTGGCGAGGATCAGCGGCGCGGTCTCCCCGGCGGCTCGGGCGACCGCGAGCACGGTGGCGGTGACGATGCCGCCCAGCGCCGTCGGCAGCACCACCGTCAGCACCGAGCGCCAGCGGGCGACGCCGAGCGCGTCGGAGGCTTCCCGCAGCGATTTCGGCACCAGCAGCAGCACCTCCTGGGAGCCGCGGGCGATCAGCGGCAGCTCGATGATCGCCAGCGCCACCGCGCCGGCGAAGCCCGACTGCTGCTTGTGATCGACCAGCAGGGCGAAGACGAAGAGGCCGAGGATGATCGAGGGCAGGCCGTTCAGCAGGTCGAGGGTCAGCTTCAGCACACCGGAGCCGCGGGCGCCGGCGTACTCGGTCAGGTAGAGGGCGATCAGGACCCCGACCGGCATCGCCATCAGGGTCGCGACGAGGGCGATCACCAGCGTCCCCAGCAGCATCGGCCCGACCCCGGTCGGGTAGCCGGTGAAGATGAAGTCGAGGTCGATTGCCCTGGCGCCGCGGGCGACGACCGTGTAGACGACGATCGCGAGGGCGC
>DATMBY010000244.1:0-22401 GCA_035558995.1 Solirubrobacterales bacterium | reverse complement strand
CTGCGCTTCGGCGAGCTCGCCAAGGCCGTTCCCGGTCTCTCCGACCGGCTGCTCTCCCAGCGGCTGCGTGAGCTCGAGCAGGCCGGCGTCGTCCAGCGCGAGGTCGAGGAGGGCACGCCGACCAGGGTCATCTACTCGCTGACCGAGAAGGGCGCCGACCTGCGTCCGACGATGTTCGAGTTGCGCGCGTGGGCGCGCCGCTGGAAGAGCACGGCGTAGCCCCCGCCGCCGCGGGCTCCGGGCTCCCCGGGCCATACGCGGTCGGCCGCTACGCCAAGAGGCTGCAGGGGTGGATGCGCGAGCGCGCCCGCGTGCAGCTCGTCGGCGAGGTCACCGGGGTCGGGCGAAGCAAGGTCCAGGCCTACTTCGAGCTGCGCGACGCCGAGGGCGCGATCCCGTGCGTGATCTGGCTCAACGACCTGGAGCGGGCCGGACTGCCGGAGGGCGGCCTGCGCGACGGCGCCGAAGTCGTGATCTCCGGCGGCCCCGACTACTACCCGGGCGGCGGCCAGGCGTCTCCAAGCTTCGCCTTCCGGGCGACCCACATCCGGCTCGCGGGCGAGGGCGATCTCCTGGCCCGGCTCGATGCCCTACGCAAGCAGCTGCGCGCCGAGGGCCTCTTCGAGCTGCAGAAGCAGCTGCACCGGCCGGTGCTGCCGAAGGCGATCGGGGTCGTCACCGCCGAGCGCGGCGCCGCCCGGCGGGACCTCCTCGCCGGGCTCGAGCGTCGCGGCTGGGGCGGCTCGCTGATCTGGGGCTTCGCGCCGGTGCAGGACCGCCACGCGGCCCCGGCGATCGGGCGGGCGCTGCAGGACCTGGCGGCGCGGCCCGAGGTCGAGGCGATCGTCGTCACTCGCGGCGGCGGCAGCCTCGCCGACCTCTGGGCCTTCTGCGACGAGACCCTCTGCCGGACGGTGGCGATGCTGCGGGTGCCGGTGATCAGCGCCGTCGGCCACGAGCGCGACAGCACCCTGATCGACGACGTCGCCGCCGTCGCCTGCTCGACCCCTACCCACGCCGCCGAGGCCGCGGTGCCACTCGACTGCCTGGCGGCGCGCGAGAGCTTGGAGCGCTGCGCGCTGGCGCTGCGGCGGGCGGGGGCGGGGGCGGTCGAGACGCGGTCGCGACACCTAGGAGCCCTGGCGCGAGGTCCGGCGCGGGCGCTGCAGCGCGAGCGCGGCAAGCTGAACCAGAAGATCCGCGAGATCAGGGCCGCCTCCGAACGCGGCCTCGCCGACCGCACCGCCTCGCAGCGGCGGATCGGGACGCTGGTGCTGGAGCGGGCGCGTCGGCGCGCCGCCGGCGCCGACATGGAGAATCGTCGCGATGCCCTGCACCGGGCCGCGGTCGCCCTCCGCGCCCATGAGCCCGAGCGCACCCTCGAGCGCGGCTACGCCCTGGTCGAGGACCCGGCCGGGGAGCCGCTGACGAAGGCCGCCGAGGCCGGCGCCGCTGAGCGCATTAGCCTTCGCTTCAGCGATGGACGAATCCGAGCGAGACCAGAGCAGCGCGACGAAGCCTGACTCCTACGAGGCCGCGGTCGAGCGGCTGGAGGAGATCATCGACCGGCTCGACTCCGGCCAGGCCGGCCTGCGCGAGACCCTCGACCTATGCAAGGAGGGCAAGGAGCTCGTCACCTACTGCGCCGGCGAGCTCGACGAGGTCGGCGAGGGGCTGAAGGAGCTGCGTCTCGACGATCTAGCGACGAAACTCGACAGCGCCTCAGAGGCCGGCTGACCGGCGCATATCGGCGTCCTCGGTCGCTCGCGTGCAGAGCACGCCACGCTCCCTGCGTCCTTGGTCTGCTTGGTCAGGCGGTTTCAGGGCCTCTACACAGGCCTCTGAGCGCTGGGCAGCCGCGGCAGAGGGACCAGTCGCGCTCTTCTGGCGGGGCGACCGGGAACTCGCCGCGGCTGATCTGGGCGATCGCCTCCTCCAGGCCCTGGCGGGCGGTTGCCATCTCGGCGACACCGAGGGTGGTGAGCGCGGGCTCGTCCGGGCGCTCGAGGAAGAGGTAGGCGACCTCGACCTCGCTCGCGCCGAGCGCTTCGGCGACCGCCAGCGCGTAGATCGAGCGCTGCACCTCGTAATGGGCGGCGCGCTCGGCCGGGGTGGCGCCGCCGAGCCGGTCAGTCTTGTAATCGAGGACGAGCGGCGGCGCCCCCTCTCGCTCGACCAGCAGGTCGATCGAGCCGCGCAGCACCGTGTCGCCGACGCCGAGCAGGAGCGGCACCTCCGCACGCACCCGCGTGGCCTGCGCCGCAACCTCCTTCCGCAGCGGCGCATCCAACCACTGCCGCACCGAATCAAGCAACTCCTGCGCTATCCGTGTCCCCAGGCCAGCCGCCTCGGCGTGCCGCAGCGCCAGCTCCTCGCTCGGCTGTGCCCACCCGTTCGTCTGGCTCCACTCGAGCAGCGCGTGCACCGCGGCGCCGCGGGCCGTGCCCTCATCCTGCCGAGGCTCGTCCGTCCCCGTCGACCGGGCGGATGACGGTTCACTCCTCTGAATGCCGAGCACGCGCTCCAGGTAGAAGCGGTAGGGGCACTCCTTGTACGCGGAGATCGCGGTGTAGGAGAGGGGGCGGCTGGGGACGACCGGCGGGCGGCGCTCGACCAGGGGCGGCGGGCCGCTGCCGATCGCCCGCGCCGAGGCGGCCTCGCGACGCAGCGCGCGCAGCTCGGCGGCGCGCTCGGGGGAGGGGAGGTTGAGGCGTACCGCGATCTCCGAGGGCTCGAACTCCGCTTCGAGACCCGGGCGCGGCGCCGGCGGCGCCACCGGGACGGTCGAGTCGGCGTCGCGCGGCACCCCGAGCGCATCGACCAGGCGCTCGACCACCGGTGTGCTCGGCTTCGTCTTCTTTCCCGGCTCCGGTTTGACCACCCCGCTGAGAATCAGCCGCTGCTTCGCGCGGGTGGCGGCGACATGGAAGAGGCGCAGGCCCTCCTCGGCATCGTGCTCCTTCGCCTCCTCGCAGAGGGCGTCGTGGTCGAAGAGGTTGATCGCGGGGGCGCCGAGCCGGCGCAGCTGCAGGCCTACCCGCGGCTGCTCCTCGCGGCCGATCGTCAGCAGCGGCGCCCGGCCGCCGGCGAGCAGGCTGCGGGCGAGGTCGGGGACGGCGACGACCCCGAACTCGAGCCCCTTGGCGTTGTGGACGGTCATGATCCGCACCCCTTCGTGACCCTCGGCGGCGGTCGCGGCCTGGGCCTCGGCGCCGCTCACGGCGCGCGCCGCGAGGAAATCGAGGAAGCCGCGCAGGTCGCGCCCCTCGCGCGCCTCGAACTCGGTCGCCAACCGCACCAGCTTGCGGACGTTGGCGAAGCGCGCCTCGCCCGCCGGCCGCGAGAGCACCGCCAGGTCGTACCCGGTCTCCGTCACCGCGGCCTCGATCAGGGCGGGGAGCGCCAGCCGCGACGCGCGCTCGCGCAGGGAGGCGATGCGGCGGACGAAGGTGCGCAGAAGCTCCAGCTCCTTCTCCGGGATCCCCTGCAGGCGCTCCGGCCCGGTCAACTCAGAGTCGCCGGCTCCCGCCGCCACCTCCACCGCCGGCCAGACGTGGCGGCGCTTGCCGGCCGCCGCCCGCAGCAGCCAGAGCGTGTCCGGCGCGACGCCGCAGGCGGGGGAGGCGAGGGCGCCGAAGAGGGCGTGGTCGTCGAGCGGGTTGGCGACGACGGCCAGCAGGGCGCAGACGTCGGCGACCTGCTGCTGGGACCAGTAGCCGCGGCCGCCGACCACGTAGGGGCGCAGGCCGGCGCGTTCGAGCGAGTCCTCGTAGGCGTCGAGGTGGGTGAAGGCGCGCAGCAGCACCACCATCTCCCCGCGCGAGACCCCCTCGTCGGCGAGCTCGCGCAGGCGCGCGGCGAGGAACCGGGCCTCGGCCAGGCAGTTGAGCGGGGTGGCACCGTCGATCGCCGGCTCGAGGTCGATCCCCTCCTCGTCCCAGCCGTCGCGGGCGGTCAGCAGCAGCTCGACGGCTGGTTTCGAACCAGCGACCTCTCGCGTGTGAAGCGAGCGCTCACCCAGGTCGCTTCCCACCCGCAGCGGCGTGTAGGCCTCGCCGAGCAGCGCCTCGCCAAAGAGGTTGACGGCGCCGACCACCTCCGGGCGGGAGCGGAAGTTGCCGCTGAGGCGCATCAGCTCGGCGTCGGCGCGGCGGTCGATCTCCTCGCGGCGGCGGCGGAAGACCTCGAGGTCGGCGTGGCGGAAGCCGTAGATCGACTGCAGCTCGTCGCCGACCACGACCAGCTCGGTCTTCGGCCCGCGCAGGGCCTCGATCAGCCGCAGCTGCAGCCGGTTCGTGTCCTGGAACTCGTCGACGAGGATCTGGCGGAAGCGGCTCCGGTAATGCTCGCCGATCTCCGCCCGCTCCAGCAGCCGCGCGGCGAGGATCTGCAGGTCCTCGAAGTCGATGCCCCCTCGCCGTTCCTTCGCCGCCTCGAAGCGAGCCGAGAACAGCTCCAGCAGCTCCGCCAGGTGACGGTAGGCAACGGCGCCCTCGCCGGCCTCGGCGACGCGGGCGATCGCGGCGTCGATCGCCTCCTTGTATGGGGCGATCGCTTTCGCCTTGCTGCCGGTGGCGAGCCGGCGCAGATCGTCGAGGCCTGGGGTCGGCCCCGGCGCGGTGAGGAGGGCCAGCGCCCGCTCCAGCGGCTCCCGTTTCGCGTCGCCCTCTTTCAGCTCCTCCAGGCACTCCCGCGCCGCCGCCACCGCCCGCTCGATCGCGGCCGCCGGGTCGGGCTGCGGCCGCTCGGGCAGCATCGGACTAGAAACGCCGCGGCTGCGCAGCTCGGCGTGGATGCCGGCGACCATCCCCCGCAGGGCTTCGAGGTCGTAGGCGGCGAGCGTCTCCTCGCGGGCCGGGTCGCCTGCTTTCAAAAACTCGACGAGGGCGTCGTCGAAGGCCTCGCGAGCGGCGCGCGCGGTCTCCGGGGCGTCGAGGACGCGGAAGCCGGGATCGACCCCGGCGCTGACCGGGTGCGCGGCGAGGACGCGGTTGCAGAAGCCGTGGATCGTCGTCACCCAGGCGCCGCCGATCCCGGCCAGGGCCGTCGCCGCCCGCTCCGAGCCGCGCTCCGCCCGCCGCTCCAGCTCGGCCCGGATCCGCTGCCGCAGCTCGGCCGCGGCCTTGTCGGTGAAGGTGAAGGCGAGGACGGCGTCGGGGGAGAGCCCGCTGTCGCAGACGAGCTTGCAGTAGCGCTCGACCATCACCCCGGTCTTGCCGGTCCCGGCGCCGGCCTCGAGCAGCACGTCGGAGCCGCGGGCGGCGATCGCCGCCGCCTGCTCGGGCGTCGGCTGGCGCACCGGCGCCGCGCTCGTCCGCTCGGCGCTCACCGCTCCTCCCCTTCGTCGTCTTCCTCGTAGCGGGGCGAGCGGTCGCGGCGGCAGATCGAGGCGAAGGTGCAGTAGGCGGGGCAGACGTCGTGCCCCCGCAGCCCTGGTCGAGGACCGGGATCGCGGCGGATCTCGCCGCCGCGCATGCGGGCGACGATCGCGCCGGCGCGGCGGCGCGAGTCCTCGAGCAGCTCCTCCAGCCCCTCGGGGTCGACGACGTCGCCGGGGTAGAGGTTGTAGCCGGCGAGATCCTCGGCGACCTCGCTGGAGACGACGCCGCGAGGGCGGCGTGTCGAGGTCCCGCGCAGCGGGTGGTAGAGGGCCCCGACCGGCTCCGCGCCCCAATGCTCGGCGACCGCGAGCAGGTAGAGCGGCAGCTGCAGCTTCGCTCGCTCCTCGAACTTCTCCCGCGGGGTGACCTGACCGGCGAGCTTGTAGTCGATGACGACGGCGCGGCCGTCGGCGGCGCGGTCGACGCGGTCGACGGCGCCGTGCAGGCCCCAGCCGCCGAGGTCGAGGACCGGCCGCTCGGCGTCGGGATGCTCGCCGAAGCGCGCCTCCAGCAGCCAGGGCTCGAAGCCGCCGGTCTCGCGCTCGGCCTCTTCGGCGAGGAAGCGCTCCAGCAGCCGCTCGACCCGCCGCGCCATCGCCCGCTCGGCCGGGTGGGTTCCCAGCTCGCGCTCGGCGACGACCTCGACCACCAAGTCCCGGCCCCGCTCCTGCCAGGCGGCGAGGCTGCCCGGCCGCGGCAGCGGATCGCCTCCCGGTCGCTCGCGGTAGAGGCGGTCGAGCGCCTCGTGCATCAGCCCGCCCTGGACGAGCGGGTCGGGGACGGGATCGAGCAGCTGCGGGTCGAGCTCGTGGCCGGCGAACCAGCGGTAGGAGCAGAGGTCGAACTCCTCCAGGGTGGTGCCGCCGTAGGCGGCGACGGCGGCGAGCGACTCCAGCGCCGCCGGGTTCGTCAGGGGGCCGGGAGCGCGCGAGGCGGCCTCGGCCCTCTGCGCGGCGCTCACCCGCGCGACGACGCGCGCCGCCGTCCCGCCCTCGACCTCCGCCTCGCGCAGCAGCGCCGCCAGGTCGGCGCCGGGGCCGTGGGCGGCGAGCGCCCGCGCCAGCTCGTCCTCCGAGGGAGCTTCCGCCAGCGGCGCCACCACCTCCGCCAGGTCCCGGATGACGGTCATCTCCTCCTCGACCGGGTCGGGACCGCTGTTCGACGGCTCCGGCGCCAGCAGCCCCCGCACGTCGTCGAGCAGCGGCGAGCGCGCCGTCGCGGCTCCGTCCTCGTCGCTGTCGCGGTAGGAGAGGACGAGGCTGCGGCGGGGGAGGGCGAGGCAGGCGTGGAAGAGGTAGCGCTCCTCGGCCTCGCTGTCGCGCCGCGGGTCGAGCCCGAGCGTCCCGCGCTGGGCGTCGGAGAGGAAGGGGTCGGCGCCGCGGTCGCGGCGCGGGAACTCGCCGTCCTGCAGCGACCCCACGACGACGTGGTCGAAGCGGGCGGCGCGGAGGCGGTAGGGGCTGGCGATCCGGACCCGTCCCTCTACCGGTCCCGACCAGGCGCGGAAGTCGAGCTCGGCGATCGTCCCCGCCAGCTCCGCCGGCCGCGGCGCCAGCTCGCCCAGTTCGGCGAGGTCGGTGAGGGCGGCGGAGATCGCGGCGGCGGCGCGCAGCTCGAGGCCGTCCCCGCGCGACGGCCGCGGCCCGTCCCCCTCGTCGCGCAGCGGCCGCGCCGCCATCGTCGCCGCCAGCGCCCCGACTTCCGCCGCCAGCGCCGCCGGGGAGCGCTCGGCCGCCTCCCGCAGGCGCAGCAGGTCCCGCGGCGGCTCGCCCTCCTCGCCCTGCCAGAGCAGCAGCGCGGTCTCGGCGTCGCGGACGCGGCGGCGGCGGAGCCTCCGCTCGAACCAGTCGACGCGGCGGTGCGAGAAGCCGGAGGGTCCGCGCAGGTAGCGGAGGAAGTCGGCGGCGCGGCGCTCGCCGAACTCGGAATCCAGCAGGGCGACGAGGGCGCCGCCGACGCCGGTCCGCGCCACCGGCACCTCGGCCTCCAGAGCGGTGGCGACATCGTTCGCCTCCAGGGCGGCCGCGATCTCGGGGCCGCGGCGCGAGGGATCGCGGAGGGCGACCGCGATCTGGTCGTGCGGGGCGCCGTCGCGGACGAGGCGGGAGACGTGGGCGGCGATCGCCTCGGCCTCGGCCCGGGTGCCGGCCGAGCGCAGCAGCGTCAGGCTGCCGTCCGCCTCGGCGCGGGCCGGCCGCTTCTGGCCGAAGGAGAGCGTGAGGTGGAAGAGCAGCGGGCTGATCGTGTTGCGGGGGTTGGGGTCGAGCGCGATCTCCTCGTTGGCGCCGATCCGCTCCCGCAGGCGGCCGAGGAGTCGGCCCCGGGCCGCCAGCGCCGCATGCCCCTCTTCATACGGAAGCGCCACGGTCATCTCGGTCCGCTCGGCCAGGGCCGCGACCAGCTCCAGCTGGTTCTCGGTCAGGTCGTCGAAGCCGTAGAGGAGGATCGGCCGTCCGGCCCAGGCGTCGTCGTCGCGGCGCAACTGGGCGATCGCCTCGCGGGCGATGCCGTGCGCGTCGGTCCGCCTAGTCCGCTTCCGTACCTGCTCGTAGCCGCCGTAGAGGGTGGCGAGGTCACCGAGGTAGGCGGATCCCTCCAGGGTGGCGGCGCTGGCCTCGACCTCCTCCGGCTCGATCCCGGCCGCCTGCAGCTCGTCGAACAGCCGCTCCAGGGCGGCGGCGAAGCGGGGTCGGCCGGCGGAGCGGCGGAGCGGTCGCAGGCGGGAGCGGCGCTCCTCGGTGGCGACCGCGATCGCGCGCAGGCGCTGGGCGGGGGAGAGCTCGGCTCCGGGCGGCAATCCGGCGGCGGTGACGACACTGCGGAAGAGCGCCCCAAAGGTCATCGCCGCCCCGCCCAGCAGCGCCCCGTCCCCGCACAGCTCGCGCTCGAAGTCGAAGACGTCGTCGGTGGTGGGGAGGACGAGGACCGGGTCGCGGTCGAGGGCGGCCCGGAAAGCGCGCAGGACCTCGCCGCGCTTGCCCGAATTCGGCGGTCCGCAGATCAGGTTCAGAGGCACGCACCCGAGCCTAGGGACGGGTCCGGCGTCGTCCTGCGGGGTCCCGCCACGACCCCGCAAAATGGGGGCTCAGCGGGCATCTTTTGGCGTCGTCGGCCGCCTCTACCTTTCTCGGCAGCCGATGTCCCTCTGCTTCGTAGACCCAGCCGACGCCATCCGGGCCATTGCCGACTCGGTCGGCCGTGAGGCTCGCCGCCAGCTCCTCGGGGAGGCGGTGCGCGCCTGGGTGGACGAGATCCCCGAGTCCGAGCTCGAAGTCCACTACGCGAAGGCGATCTCCGAGCTCGACGAGCACGACCTCTCGATGCTCGCCGCCTGGCACGGCTCCCTCGAGGTCGGCCAGCCGGTCCCCAACCGCGACTTCCTCATGGCCGCCTTCAGCTCCCTCGGCGACAACCGCCGCGAGGCCCTCAAGCTCGCCGCCGGCTTCCGCGGCGAGGAGGCCGTCGACTCCGGCGTCACCGAGGAGGACGCCCTCGAGCTGGTCCTAGGCCTCCTCGGCCCACCCCGCCTGATGGAGCTCGCGGCGGAGGCGCTGGAGCTCTACGTGTGGGATCGAGCCGGCTCGGATAATTAGCCAGTCCGCTAGGGAGGTCGCAAGCAACAAAAAGACCCGCCTGCGCGGGTCCAGTTGCAAGGTGGGTAATCAGCCCACAAACGCCTGATAAGCCACTGGATCGTACCAGCGGGGCACGCGTTCAACCGACTTCCGCTCGGC
The DNA here is from genome assembly GCA_035558995.1 of Solirubrobacterales bacterium. GTDB lineage: Bacteria > Actinomycetota > Thermoleophilia > Solirubrobacterales > 70-9 > VAYN01. Next base: position 13,286 of record DATMBY010000244.1, on the reverse strand, counting down.
GGGTCAATCTGTTGCGGAGAGCGGGGGATTCGAACCCCTGTCGGTTGATTGGACCGACCTCACGCTTATCAGGCGTTCGCCGCGCCTCGCGGCCTCTGCCCTCCGTGTCGATAGGGTACAGGAGAAGCAGACAATAAGTTGCCCTCCGATTGGCAGACCATCGATCTTCGTTCAAGCACCTCCACCGGGCTGGCTAAGCTCGTTTCGTGGACGTTCCGCCTCAGGCGATAGTCATCTTCGGCGCTACGGGCGACCTGGCGCGGCGGAAGCTGCTGCCGGGGTTGCTGCGGCTGTTTCAGGCTGGGCTGATGCCGGAGTTTCGGGTTATCGGTGTCTCGATGGAGGAGATCAGCGACGGTCGCTTTCGGGCGATCGCCGAAGAGGCCTGCCGCGAGTTCGCCCGCCACGCCTTCGGCGGCGAGGAGTGGCACGAGTTCTCCCAGCGGCTCTCCTACGTGCCGCACGGGGAGGCGCCGAAGGGGCTGAAGGAGGCGGTCGACAAGGCCGAAGGTGAACTGGGGCCGCAGATGCGGCTGCTGCACTACCTGAGCGTGCCGCCCGCGGCCGCGCCCGACGTGATCCAGATGCTGAAAACGTGCGGGCTCTCCGAGCGGGCGCGGGTGATCATGGAGAAGCCGTTCGGGACCGACCTCGCCAGCGCCCGCAAGCTAAACGAGATGGTCCACGAAGTACTCGACGAGGACCAGGTCTTCCGCATCGACCACTTCCTCGGCAAAGAGGCCGCCCAGAACATCCTCGCGCTGCGCTTCGCCAACGGCCTCTTTGAGCCGATCTGGAACCGCAGCCACATCGACCACGTCCAGATCGACGTGCCGGAGACCCTCGGGGTCGGCTCGCGCGCCGCCTTCTACGAGAAGACGGGGGCCTTCCGCGACATGGTCGTCACCCACCTGTTCCAGATTCTCGCCTTCGTCGCGATGGAGCCGCCGACGGCGCTGGCGCCCGGCCCGATCACCGACGAGAAGAACAAGGTTTTCCGCAGCCTGCAGCCGCTCGACCCCGCCCAGGTGGTGCGCGGCCAGTACGAGGGCTATCGCGAAGAAGAGGGCGTCGACCCGGACTCCCGAACCGAGACCTTCGTCGCGCTCAAGGCCGAACTCGACAACTGGCGCTGGAGCGGCGTCCCCTTCTACCTGCGCACCGGCAAGCGGATGGGCGAAAGCGCGCGGATCATCTCGATCGCCTTCCGCGAGCCGCCGCACGCGATGTTCCCCGAGCACTCGCGGGTCGGCCGCTACGGGCCCGACCACCTCACCTTCGACCTCGACGAGTCCTCCCGCGTCTCGCTCTCCTTCTACGGCAAGCGGCCGGGGATGGGGATGGTGCTCGACAAGGCGAGCATGCAGTTCTCGCTGGAGGAAACCGGCCACCGGGACGAGACCGTCGAGGCCTACGAGCGGCTGATCCGCGACGCGATGATCGGCGATCGCACCCTCTTCACCACCGCCGAGGGGATCGAGCGGCTCTGGGAAGTCTCCGAACCGATGCTGCAGGACCCGCCGCCGGTGAAACCGTACCCGCAGGGGTCGTGGGGGCCGACCGAGATCGGCGCCCTGATCGCCCCGCACAGCTGGCGCCTGCCGTTCGCCCGCCGCTGGCGCGAAGCGCCGGCGCACCGCGGCAACGGCGCCGCGGTAGAGCGCGAGCGCGCTTAGCCGGCCGCGGGCTCGCCGAGCGCGGCGCGGATCTCGCCGATCGCCTGCTCGTTCTCGCGGAAGTGGACGGCCCTCATTCCCGCCTTCTCGGCGGCTTCGCAGTTGACCTGGAGGTCGTCGACGAAGAGGCAGGCCTCGGCCGGGATCCCGATCCGCTCCAGGGTCAGCTCGTAGATCCGCCCTTCGGGCTTGCGACAGCCGACGAAGGCGGAGTCGACGATCTCCTCGAAGATCTCGTCGACCGGCAGCATCGAGCGCCAGAGCGGCTCCCACTCGCGAACGTTGTTGGTCAGCATCGCCATCTTCAGCCCGCTCGCCTTCAGCTCCCGCATCAGCTCGATCATTTCCCCATTCGGGTCGAGGGCGCCGAAGAACTTGTGGCGGAAGTGGTGGAGGTGGGGGCGGTGGCCGAGGATCGACTCCAGCCCGTCCTCGAGCCGCTCGACGAACTCGTCCTCGCTGATCTCGCCGCGCTCGAGCTTGAAGAGCGGCAGCTCCTCGCCCTCGGCCAAGCCCTCGCGCATCGCCAGCCCGAGGTTTTCCGGGGAGATGCCGCTGTCGTCCTGGAAGGCGGCAAAGGCGGCGAGCAGCGGCGTGGTGAGGACGCCGCCGAAATCGGAGACGACCGCCCGTAAGCCATTGGTCGCGGGCTCAGGCATCGGCGCTGCGGGCGACCTCGTAGGTGCCGAGACCCTCGCGGCCCTCGACCGACCAACGGAAGAAGGCGATCAGCGAGTCGACCCCCTGCCGGCGCACCCGGACCGAGTTGATCAGCGTCCCCGCCCCGCGCAGCGGCCGCATCTCCTCGACGTCGGGCCACAGCTCCAGCGTCGCCCGCCGCTGCACCCCGTCCTCGCCGTACTCGGTCGAGAGCAGCGATTCCTCGAAGGTGAGCGGGGCGCCGTCGGGGTTGCAGAGGACAGCGGTGACCTCCTCTTCGCCATGCCCCTCGGCGGCGGGCGGGGTGTGGGAGGTGAGCGCGAGCAGTCCGCCGTCGTCGAAGACGACCCCGATCGACCGCCGCACGATCTGACCCTGCTCGCTCATGCCGCGCAGCCTAGTGATCCCACGGAGAGCGCGGCAGAGCTTTGTGCCCCTATAGGGCGCATAAGCTCTGCGCGCCCATGCTCGAATTAACGATCCGAGATGCTGATCCGGCCCGCGACGCCGCCCCCTGCGCGGAGATCTACGCGCCGCACGTCGAGGACAGCCCGGTCTCCTTCGAGGAACGGGCGCCGGATGCGGCCGAGATGGCGGCGCGGATCGAGCGCTACGGTGCCCGCCACGCCTGGCTCGTCGCCGAGCGGGAGGGACGGATGGTCGGCTACGCCTACGCGACCGCCTTCAACGAACGGCCCGCCTACCGCTGGAGCACCAGCGTGTCCGTCTACGTCGCCGGGGACGCCCGCGGCGCCGGCGTCGGCCGCGCCCTCTACGAGGCCCTCTTCGACCGCCTCCGCGACCGCGGCTTCCGCATGGCCTGCGCCGGCATCACCCTGCCGAACGAGGCGAGCTGCGGCCTGCATGAGGGCCTCGGCTTCGAGCTGGTCGGCGTCAACCGCGAGATCGGTTGGAAGCAAGGCGCCTGGCGCGACGTCGGCTGGTACCAGCTGGAGCTGGCGCCCGCACCGGAGGGGCCGCCGCCGGAGCCGCGTTAGCTCCCGGCTACCATGGGGCCATGTCCGAGAACCCCGCAGCCGCCGACCAGCAGACCCCCGCGCCCGACCAGCAGACCCCAGCGACCGACCAGCAGGCCCCAGCGACCGACCCGCACGACGAAACCCTCACCGAGGAGGACGTCTACGAGGTCCTCGAGGAGGTCATCGACCCAGAGCTTGGCCTCGACTTCGTCTCCCTCGGCCTCGTCTACGACGTCAACATCGAGGGCAGCGAAATCTACGTCACCTTCACCCTGACGACCCCTGCCTGCCCGATCGGCCCCCAGGTCTCCGAGCAGATGCGCGAGTTCGTCGGCGACCTCCCCGGCGTCACCGCGGTGCATCCCAAGATGGTCTTCGACCCCGCTTGGAGCCCGGAAATGATGACCGAGGACGCCAAGTTCGCCCTGGGGTTCTAAGAAGAGATAGAAGCGCGATCCCCAGTGATCGGCGATAGGCTTTAAATACTCATCTATTCTTGACTTAGGTGTATGGGTACATCTAAGGTGGGTCCTCACCGTTTGTTTCGGGAGGTACTTATGGCGGTTGTCTCCGCGCACCCCGCTGCACAGCGAAGGATGTCCGATGTTCTGAGGACCCTTTGCCTTCTCATGTCGGTCCTTGCAGTGGCAGATGGATCGATCGCTCAGGCAAATGCCGACCTCAGTCGGGTTGTTCCCGGTCACTACATCGTGGTACTCGACGAAAACGTGGAAAATCCAGGCCAGCTGGCACAGTCTCAGGCAGGCAGAGAAGGGAGGATCGACTTCGTTTACCGACACGCCCTGAAGGGCTACGCAGCGATCCTCTCAGGTCAAGCGGTATCCGCGATCCGTCACGATCCTCGGGTTATCTCAATCGAGCCAGATGTGAGGGGCGGAATTGCCCTGCAGTCCAACCCCACTGGCATAAGGAGAGTATTTGCAACCGCGAATAAAGCACTTGCCATCAACGAAAAAGATGACCTAAGGGCTAACGTCGATGTTGCAGTTTTGGACACCGGCATCGATTACCTGCATGCTGATCTGAATGTGGTAGCGCGCACTGATTGCTCGAATGGCGCACTGAAATATACGGAATGCCTGAACGAAAGCGGCACCGATGAAAATTCCCACGGCACGCATGTTTCGGGAACCATCGCCGCCTTGGACAACGGAGTGGGCGTGGCCGGTGTGGCACCGGGGGCGCGGCTCTGGGCCGTAAAAGTCCTTGACAGCGGAGGCTTCGGGGAACTTTCAGAGTTCATCGCGGGGATTGACTGGATCACCGCCCACGCCAATGAAATAGAGGTCGCAAACGCTAGCCTGCGGTATTTCGTCACCTCGAGCGAAGCATTCAGCAAAGCGATGGAATCTTCGATAGGTGCAGGGGTGGTGTATGTCTTTGCCGCTGGTAACGAGAGCGAAACTGTCAAATACATCCCAGGGAATTACGCAAACGCAATCACGGTATCGGCGATCGCGGACTTCGATGGTCTAGCTGGCTCGAAAGCCGGAGCCACTAGCTGTCGAACTAGCTTCGAATCCGAATGGGGTGCTCAGACGGACGATGCTCTCGCAAAGTTCAGCAACTTCGGTTCTACGGTGGACATAGCAGCACCTGGTGTGTGCATTCTTTCTACCGTGCCTGGGGGTGGATACGCAGAAACGGGATGGTCGGGTACCTCCATGGCCTCGCCACACGTGGCGGGAGCCGCGGCGATTTTGGCCGCCCAATCGAACCCAAACTCCAAATCAGAAGTTGAAGCGATTCGCACGAAGTTGGTCAACGCAGGCAACAAAGGATGGACGGACACGTCTGGAGACGGAATTCAGGAGCCGCTCCTGGACGTGAGCAGCGAATCGACGTTCTGGGTGCCACGTTGGGTTATCGAGGCCACGGCGAATGCAAGTGGGGCTCAGCACACTATCGTCGAGGATATGGCCTGCGAACCCTCGGGGATCTCCGTTTGCACCGCCGTGGGTAAGCAGACCAGCTCCGGGGGAGTCGGCACCCCTTACGCCATGTTGCGGCTGAACGGCTTTGGGTGGGCCAGCCAGACTACCGGCGTTCCGGCCGGCACCACTGATGCCGAACTACAGGCTGTTCATTGCCTCTCCGGTAGTTCATGTGTGGCAGCCGGCTACTACACGACCAGCGCCGGAACCTTCTCGTTGGTTGAGGCGTTGAGTGGGAGTAGCTGGGCAGTTCAGACCACGCCCAACCCGGTGGAAGCTAAAGAAACGCACCTAAAAGGAATCTCTTGTAAAGAAATCACCGCATGCATCGCAGTCGGCTATAGCGGCAGCGGTAGCACCTCATCGCTGGTGGCTATGCGGGGAAACTCGGGAACTTGGACGCTCCAAGCGGTGCCATTGCCCACGGGGGTCGGGGCTACGGGAGGGGAACTCACGGGAGTGGAGTGCAATTCAGCGAGTTCCTGTGTGGCCGTTGGACGGTATTACCTCACCGCCACGACCTACTGGGCGATGATATCTACCTGGAACGGAACGAGTTGGACCTCTGTGGCAGCTCCGAAACCCCCGGAAGAACCGAAACGAAGCACGCTTCTGGATATTTCCTGCAGCAGTGCGTCGAGCTGCACCGCTGTTGGTGGATCCATGAACAAAAGCGGCACTCAGGTGACCTATGTAGTCAAATGGAACGGGACCTCCTGGTCGTGGCAGACGAGCCCCAATCCGGTCGGCTCCACGAACACCCCGCTGCAGAATGTATCCTGCGTCGCCAGCTCCCCTTGCGTTGCTGTAGGCGACTGGCTGGACTCCAGCGGCGTCTGGCGGCCGATGGCCCAATACTGGAACGGGACCGCCTGGGTGATCGAGCCGGTTGAGATTCCATCGGGTCAGACGTTCGGGCTACTGGCCGGTATCGCATGCCGAAGCACGTGCCTCTCGGTCGGCTGGTACACCGATGCTGCGGGCAACAACAAGACCCTCGGCGAGACCCGGAAATGGCCGAGTTGACCCGACGAAGTAAAGCGCGTCACTGCATCTCGGGCCGTGAGACGCTTGAAGTCATTGCCTAGCTAAGTCATTGAGCTCCATCCGGAACAGCAGGTGCGGCAGGCCGGCGTGCTCGACTTCGCCGCCCTCTTCGCAGCCGACCTTCTCGGCGACGCGCCGGGAGGCGGCGTTGGCCGGCAGCACCAGCGCCACCAGCTCCCCGATTCGCAGCTCGCGCGCCCACTCGACCGCCGCCTCCGCCATTTCGGTTGCGTAGCCGCGGCTGTGCATTGTCGGCTCGACGCTCCAGGCGAGCTCGACCATCGCGGTCTCTTCGACCACCGTCCAGTGCAGGCCGCCGCGGCCGGCGAAGGTGCCTGTCTCCTTCTCGACCAGGATCCAGGGGCCATAGCCGTGGTCTGACCAGTGGGCGCGGTCGCCCTCGACCAGCTCGTCGAGAGCGGCGGAGTTGAAGGGGGGCAGGGGGGAGGGGCGAAGCCAGCGCTCGACCTCCGGCCTGGTGAAGTGGGCGTGGTAGAGGGCGCGGTCGGAGGAGGTCGGCCGGCGGAGGAGGAGGCGCCGGGTCTGCCGCTCCCCGCCGCCCATCTCAGCCGCGATCGCTGGGGGGCAGGCGGGGGTCGCCGTCGCCCTGCGGTGGCACCTCTTCGGCGGTCCCCTCGAGGTCGTAGTCGCGGCTGGGCCGCTGACCGGCCCCGCGCGGCGGCGTCCCGAACGGGCTCGGCCCGCCGCCGCTCATCCCGACCACCGCGAAGCGGCCGATCGTGAACCGTTTCAGCAGCCGCCGGGTGATCGCCCTGGTCGGCGGCAGCAGCAGGAAGAGCCCGAAGATGTCGGTGATGAAGCCCGGCGTCAGCAGCAGGGTGCCGCCGACGATGATCAGCGCGCCGTCGGCCACCTCGCGGCCGGGGAACCGCCGCCCGGCCAGCGCCTCGTTGAACCGTCGCCAGGCGCCCCGCCCCTCGTGTTTGAGCAGCCAGGAGCCGAGCAGCGCGTCCGCCAGCAGCAGGAACAGCGTCGGCACCACTCCGATCAGCTGCCCGACCTGGATGATCACGTAGAGCTCCGCGATCGGGACGACGATGAAGAGGATGACGAGGAGAAGCGGCATCGACTGAAGCCTAGGGACCGCGGTCAGGCGGCTTTGGCGGATTTGCCCGCCGCCGCCTCGAGCTCGGCCAGCGATTCGCTCAGCCCGTTGCTGACGACGTCGATGTCTTCCATGCAGTCGTAGTCGGCGAGCAGTCCGAACCCGACCTTGCCGTTGTAGCTCATGATCGCCACCGCCAGGCAGTGGTTCTGCGGCAGGAAGGCGACCGGGTAGACCTCCTCCATTTCCCTGCCGAGGACGTAGAGCGGCACCTGCGGCCCCGGCACGTTGGTGACGATGAGGTTGAAGAGGCGGGTGGAGAAGTTGATCCGCGAAGCCTGGGCGAGGATCGTCGGCGGCGCGAAGTCGTTGAAGCGGGAGATGACTTCGGCGCCGAGCGCCTGTTTGGAGCGCTTCAGCCCCGCCATCGCGTCGCTGATGGTGCGCAGCCGGCGCACCGGGTCCTCGATGTAGACGGGCAGCGGACCCCGCATCAGCGCGATCCGGTTGCCGAGGTTGCCGCGCTCGTCCTCGCCGCGGATCGAGACCGGGACCAGCGCCCGCAGCTCCAGCCCCTCGGTGCGGACGCCGCGGCCGTGCAGCCACCTGCGCAGCGCCCCGGTGACGACCGCGAGGACGACGTCGTTGACGGTGCCGCCGAAGGTGTCCTTGATCCCCTTGAAGGTCGCGAGCTCCGAGCGGGACCAGACGTAGCGGCGGTGCGGCCCGATCCCCTCGTTCAGCGGCACGTCCGGGGCCGGGTCGGCGAAGGCGCTGACGATCTCGCCGACGCCCTCCAGCCCCTCGACCACCTTGCGCGCCGTCGTCTCCGGGTTGCGGACGACGTCGACCGCGCGCTCGGCCAGCTTCACCGGCGCCGCCACCGCGTCGGCGATCCCGCGGGCGACCAGCTCGGTGGTCCCCGGTTCGGGCTGCGGCACCCAGTCGTCCTCCAGCTCCATCGGCTCCGCCTCGCGCTCGAGGTCGAAGAGGACGGTGCCGATGTCGACGCCCGATACCCCGTCGACCATCGCGTGGTGGGTCTTGGTCAGGATCGCGAAGCGGTTGCGCTCCAGGTTCTGCGCCAGCCACAGCTCCCATAGCGGCTTCGAGCGGTCGAGCTGCTGGGAGAAGACACGCCCGGCCAGCTGTTTCAGCTGCTCCTCGCCGCCCGGTTCGGGCAGCGCGGTGTGGCGGATGTGGTAGGTGAGGTTGAAGTTGACGTCGTCGGCCCAGAGCGGCCGGCCGGCCTCCAGCGGCGGCACCACCAGCTTCTGGCGGAAGCGCGGGACCAGCGGCAGGCGGCTGCGGACGTGTTCGACCAGGTCGGTGTACTTCGGCGGCGGCCCCTCGAAGATCAGGATCGCGCCCACGTGCATGTGGCTGCTCGAGCTCTCGTTGGTCAGGAACGAGGCGTCGACGGCGGTGAGTCGATCGAGGTGGCGTCCGGAAGTTGCCATTGCCGCAAGGCTACTTATGCCCGAGTTTGCGGGCAGCCAAGCCTTGTACCCTGAAGGAATGCCTGCCACCCTCACGGGCCCGAAACGGGTGCTTCTCGCTGCCCCGCGCGGCTACTGCGCCGGCGTCGACCGCGCCGTGCAGACGGTCGAGCGCGCGCTTGAGCTCCACGGCGCCCCGGTCTACGTCCGCAAGGAGATCGTCCACAACAAGCACGTGGTCGAGGAGCTGGCCAAGCGCGGCGCGATCTTCGTCGAGGAGGAGACCGAGGTGCCCGAGGGCGCGATCGTCGTCTTCTCCGCCCACGGCGTCGCCCCGAGCGTGCACGAGAACGCCGCCGCCCGGCAGCTGCAGACGATCGACGCGACCTGCCCGCTGGTGACCAAGGTTCACGTCTCCGCCCGCCGCTTCGCCGCCCAGGGCTACACGATCATCATGGTCGGCCACGAGGGCCACGAGGAGGTCGAAGGGACGACCGGCGAGGCCCCCGACAGCATCGTCCTGATCGAAACCGCCGACGAGGTCGAAGCGCTCGAGGTCCCGAACCCGGACAAAGTCGCCTTCATCACCCAGACCACGCTCTCGGTCGACGAGACCGCCGAGGTGATCGCCGCCCTACGGGCCAAGTTCCCCGGCATCGTCGCCAGCAAGTCCGACGACATCTGTTACGCGACCACCAACCGCCAGATCGCCGTCAAGCAGCTCGCCCGCGAGTGCGACCTGGTCCTGGTCATCGGCTCGACCAACTCCTCCAACTCCAACCGCCTGGTCGAGGTTGCGCGCGAACACGGCGCCGCCTCCCACCTGATCGACAACCACACCCAGGTGCAGGAGGAGTGGCTGCAGGGAGTGGCGACTGTCGGGATCACCTCCGGTGCCTCCGCCCCCGAGGAGCTGGTCGAGAGCCTCGTCTCCTTCTTCCGCGAGCGCGGCGCCGAAGACGTCTCGGAGCTGCGGACCGTCCACGAGGACGTCCGCTTCATGCTCCCGAAGGAGATCCGCGACGAGGTCGCAGCGCGGGCGTAAGCCCGGCCGCCGTTATCCCCAGTCCGGCCTCGCGACGACGCCGCGGTCGAAGTCGCCGACCGGCCGCTCCTTGTCAGCCACCTCGCCGCCGTTCGCCTGCGAGCCGTCGGCGGCGCTGGTGTTGCCCTCCCGGGTCGGCACCATCCCGTTCCTGACCCGGCCGCGAACGGTGACGATGTGCTCGGCGCCCCAGAGCGTGCCGATGTCGCCGGGCCGCGCCTGGGCGACGGGCACGGCGTTGAGCCCGTTGCTGCCGGCGAGCGCGTCGCTGAGGATGTTGCCCGCGTAGCCAAGGCGGATCCGGCTCGGGATCTTGGCGCCGCCGAGCTTGACGACGATCCAGCAGGCGCAGCAGCCGCACCAGAAGACCGGTTCGGAGTAACCGGTGAACTTGATCATCTCCTCGACCTTGCCGCCCCAGTTCGAGCCGGTCGGTTCCTCGTGGAGGCCGACCAGACCCTTCGACTTCTCGATCGCCTCCTCGCCGGCGGTCTTCGAGAAGCGCTTCCGCAGCTGCTGGCGGTAGTTCTCGCGTTTCTTCCCGGCCGCCTCCTCCTCTTTGGTTCGCTCGCGGCCGCCGCGGATCAGCTTCTGCACGCCTTCGGAAACGGTGTTGCGCTCCAGTTTGTCCTGCCCGTCGCCCATCACCCCGAGGCTCAGCGCCACCCGCTCCGCGGCGGCCATCGTGTGCGGGCCGAATTCCTCGTCGACGCCGACCTCGCAGTCGATCTTCAGGTGCTCGAACTGCTTGTTGATGTTGCTCTGCAGGGCCCCGACATCGGCTCCGTGGGCGATCGGTGAGGTCAGTTGGAAGGGCCGGTGGACGGTCTTCCCTTTGTCTGCGGGCGTCTGGTGCTTGTCGGGCATGGCGCGTGTCCTCTCGTAGGGGTGCCGCGAGCGGCCTGAGAGTCACCTAGCCGCGCCTCAAACCCGGGCGCAACCACGAAAGCCGGAAATTAGACAGAGAACCCTTTTGTAATAAAGGTACGCGTATGTAGAGAGCCGCCCTAGCTCTCGTATGGCGCGTAGCGGTTGTGCAGCATCAGGTCGTTGCCGTCGGGGTCGGTGAAGAGGGCCATGTGGCAGACACCGGTGTCGAAGGTGTCGCCGCTGAACTCGACGCCTTTGGCTTCCAGCTCCGCGCGGGCGGCGGCGACGTCGTCGACGTGGAGGGCGGGATGGGCGTTCTTTTGGGGCGTGAATTCCATTCCCTGTTTCGCCGGCTCCCAGATCGCGAAGCAGGTGTCGCCGGCCCAGCACTCGAAGCGGCTCTTCTCGTCGGGCAGCAGGCCCAGGGTCTCGACGTAGAAGGCGCGCGAGCGCTCGGCGTCGGTGGACGGGATGCCGACGAAATCGATCTTGGTGATCATCGTTTTCTCCTTGGGAGGTGGCGGGGGGATCAGGGTACGCCGGGGGCGAAGCTGAGCGACCAGACCTTGACGCCCGGTGCCGGGCGCAGGGCGAGGCTGTGGGCCTCGTGGCGCGGGTGCTCGGCGAGGGTGCGGAGGCCGGGGGGACCGGTCGGGACGGTGCTCCACTCGCCGTCGATCTCCACCTCCAGCTCTCCCTCTCCCTCGACCGTGGCGAAGGCGCCGCCGGCCTCGTAGTCGAGCGCTAGGTCCTGGCCGTCCTCGCCGGCGACCCAGGGCCGCTGCCAGGATCCGCCGGGGAAGTGCTCGGGGGTGGGGGGGATGACGCGGGCGCCGGGGCCGTCGCTGGCGCGCAGGGGCGCCATCGGCTCGGGCAGATCCTGCAGCGCGTCGATCTCCCGCAGCTCGGCCTGGATCGCTTCCTCGGTCGCCCGGTATTCGCCCTCGCCGAAGTGGGCCCAGGAGAGCGAGCCGCCGAGGCTCCAGAGGAAGAGGCTGGGCCAGCCCTCGCAGCCGTAGGCGCTCCAGAGCTCGTGGTCGGCGTCGATCGCGACCGGGAACTCGACCCCCAGCTCCCGCAGCGACCTCGCCGCGTTCTCCGGCTCGGCGGCGAAGGGGAAGCGCGGCGCCTGCACGCCGATCACGCTGAGCCCGGCCTTGCGGTAGCGGCGGCGCCACTCGGCCAGGTAGGGAAGGGTGCGGACGCTGTTCAGCTGCGCGTATTCGACGAAGTGGACCAGGGCCGGTCCACCCGCCGTCAGGGCCGGCATCGACTCCGGTTCGGCGCCGACCCAGGCGAGGCCTGGCGGCAGGTCGGGGGCGGCGATGTTGTCTCGTCCAGGGCGCATTTAGGGAGCGTTGAGGCGGGACAGTATCCTGGCCGCGTGTCCGGGCTCGCGACATTCCTGCTGCCGGCGCTGCCGCTGCTCGGCCTGCTGCTGACGCTGCTGCTCGGCCACTACCCCGGCTGCGAGGCGATCGTCCGCCTCTCGGAGCGGATCGCCGGCTCCGGCCGCCGCACCCGCGACGCCGACCGCCGCCCGGCCCTGCCGAAGCCGCCTCGGGCCCACGCGCCCGCCGGCGGCCTCCTGATCGCCCTCGGGCTCGCCCAGCGCCCGCCGCCGCTCGCTGCCTAGATCCAGCGAACGGAAACGCGCGGCTTTCTCCGCGCACGGCAGAAGGAGTGAACGTGAACTCGAGAACTGCAGCCATCGGTGCTGTCCTGGTCGTGGTCGCCGTCGTCCTGCTGATCGTCCTCAGCGGCGGCGGCAGCGATTCGAGCAGGTCCACCGACGCCGGCAAGGTGCCGACGGTCGTCGTTGACAAGGAAGGGCACCCCGTCGGGGGCGTCCAGGAACTCGTCTACAACAAGGGAGACCAGATCCACTTCAAGGTCGAGGTGCCCTTCGAAGAAGAGGTCCACCTCCACGGCTACGACGTGGCGAAGGAGGTCCCGAAGGGCGGCGGCACCGTCACCTACTATCTCAAGGCCGATCTCGAAGGCGAGTTCGAGGCCGAGCTCGAGGGCCGGGCCGAACAGATCGTCGCGCTCAAAGTCGAACCTTGAGCTTCATCCCCTTCGCCCACGCGCTTGCATCCAGGCAGGATCTTCCGATCCCTGCCTGGCTGTTCGCGTGGGCGGCCTCGATAGTCCTCATCGTCTCCTTCTTCGCCCTCTCGGCGGCCTGGAGGGAGCCGAAGCTCGAGGACGAGCACCGGCGGCCGCTGGGGGAGCGCCTCTCGGCGGTGCTCCTCGGGCTGCCGCTGCAGATCGCCTGCGGCGCCGTCGGGGTCTTTCTCCTCGGGGTGGCCATCTATGCCGGCCTGGAAGGCACCGAAGCGCCGGACCGCAACTTCGCCCTCACTTTCCTCTTCGTCACCTGCTGGCTCGGCTTCCCCTTCTTCTCCGCCGTCTTCGGCGACCTCTTCCGGCCCTTCAACCCCTGGCGCGCGATCGGCCGCGCCGCCGGCGCCGGCTTCACGGCGATCGCCCGCCAGCGGCCGGCGCACCTGTCCTACCCCGAGAAGCTCGGCCGCTGGCCGGCCGC
>DATMBY010000243.1:0-4668 GCA_035558995.1 Solirubrobacterales bacterium | reverse complement strand
GCTCCTTGGTCACCGCGCCGCCGACCACGCGGATCGCCAGCCCCGGCCCCGGGAACGGCTGGCGCCAGACCAGCCGGTCCGACATGCCCAGCTCCGCCCCGACCGCCCGCACCTCGTCCTTGAACAGCATCCGCAGCGGCTCGACCAGCTCGAACTCGAGGTCCTCCGGGAGCCCGCCGACGTTGTGGTGGGACTTGATCGTCGCCGCATGGTCGCTGCCGCCGGACTCGATCACGTCCGAATAGAGCGTTCCCTGCACCAGGTAGCGGGCGTCCTCGAGCTTCGCCGCCTCCTCCTCGAAGACGCGGATGAACTCGGTGCCGATGATCTTCCGCTTCTCCTCGGGGTCGTCCTTGCCCGCCAGCTTCGCGAGGAAGCGATCTTCGGCGTCGACGTGGATGAGCGGGATGCCGAACTGCCCGAAGGCCTCGACCACCTGCTGGGCCTCGTTCATCCGCATCAGGCCGTGGTCGACGAAGACGCAGGTGAGCTTGTCGCCGACGGCCTTGTGAACGAGAAGGGCCGCCACTGACGAATCGACCCCTCCGGACAAGCCGCAGATCACCTTCCCCTCCCCCACCTGGGCCTGGATCTTCTCCACCTGCTCGGCGATCACCGACTGCGGCGACCACTGCTCCTCGCAGCCGGCGACGTCGCGGAGGAAGCGGGTGAGGATCTCGGTTCCGTAGGGGGTGTGGACGACCTCGGGGTGGAACTGGATCCCGTAGAGGCCGCGGTCGGGAAGCTCGTAGGCGGCGACCGGGGAGCTGGGGCTGGAGGCGAGGGCGGTGAACCCCTCGGGCGCCTCGAAGACGGCGTCGCGGTGGCTCATCCAGCAGCTCTGGTCCTCGGGAAGACCGCCGAGCAGCCTGCCGCCGCCGTCGCGGAGGACGAGGTCGGTGCGGCCGAACTCACCCGTCTCGGCCGACTCGACGCGCCCGCCGAGCGCCAGGGCCATCGCCTGCATCCCGTAACAGATCCCCAGCATCGGAATCTCGAGATCGAGCAGCTGCGTCGGGAACTTCGGCGCCTCCGGGTCATAGACGGAAGCCGGCCCCCCGGACAGCACAAGTCCCTTCGGCTTTCGCTCCTGAATCTTCTCCACCGGCGTGTTCGCCGGCAGCATCTCTGCAAACACCCCACATTCCCGGATTCGACGGGCGATCAACTGGCTGTACTGCCCCCCGAAATCGAGGACAAGCACCTCCTCCAGCGCCCCTCCGGCGGGTGGCACGGTAGGGGGGACCATCCCTGAGGAAGCTTTAGCTACCGGAAGGGATGGGGGGTCCCCTGCCGTGACAGGACCCGCCGGCCGGGACGCTTCCGTCTTACTAGTCATCCGATACGGCGACCCCAGTCGACACGGCGGCCCGCCCGTTCGAACCCATGCCCACCGACTGCTCGTTCTGGAGCTTCTTGCCCTCGCTCATCAGGGCGGGAGCGACCATCACCTCGGCCCGCTGGAAGGAGCGGATGTCCTCGTAGCCGCAGGTGGCCATGGAGGTTTTGAGCGCCCCCATCAGGTTGAAGGTGCCGTCGTTCTCCTTGGCCGGCCCGAGGAGGATCTCCTCCAGCGTCCCGTCCTGCTTGGTCGAGACGCGGGTGCCGCGCGGCAGCGAGGGGTGGAAGGTCGCCATCCCCCAGTGGAAGCCGCGGCCGGGAGCCTCCTTGGCGCGGGCCAGCGGCGAGCCGATCATCACCGAGTCGGCGCCGCAGGCGATCGCCTTGGAGACGTCGCCGCCGGTCCGCATGCCGCCGTCGGCGATCACGTTGACGTACTCGCCGGTCTCCAGCATGTGCTGGGCGCGGGCCGCGGCGACGTCGGCGATCGCGGTCGCCTGTGGGACGCCGATCCCGAGCACGCCGCGGGTGGTGCAGGCGGCGCCGGGGCCGACCCCGACGAGGACGCCGACCGCGCCGGTCCGCATCAGGTGCAGCCCGGTCGAGTAGGAGGCGCAGCCGCCGACCACGGTCGGCACCGGGACCTCGGCGATGAACTCCTTCAGGTTCAGCGGCTCGACCGTGGTCGAGACGTGTTCGGCGGAGATCACCGTGCCCTGGATGACGAGGATGTCCAGCCCCGCCTCGACCGCGACCTCGTAGTACTCGCGGACTTTCTGCGGGGTGAGGGAGCCGCAGACGACCGCCCCGCGGGCCTTGATTTCCTCGATCCGCTTGGCGATCAGCTCGGCCTTCACCGGCTCGGTGTAGATCTGCTGCATCAGCCGCGTCGCTTCGTGCTTGGGAGCGGCGGCGATCGCCTCCAGCCTCTCCTCGGCGTCCTCGAAGCGCGACCAGATCCCCTCCAGGTTCAGCACCCCGAGGCCGCCCAGCTCGTTGGTCAGGACGGCGGTCTCGGGTGAGACGACCCCGTCCATCGCCGAGGCGACGAGCGGCAGCTCGAAGCGGTAGGGACCCAGGGTCCAGCTGATGTCGATGTCGTCGGGATCGCGAGTCCGGCGGGAAGGAACGATCGCGATGTCGTCGAATCCGTAGGCGCGACGCCCCTTCTTGCCGCGGCCGATTTCGATTTCCAAGTTAGTCCTCCAAAGGCTGCTGGCGTTGAATCAGTCAGCCTACACTTCGGCGGGGACCTCCAAGTCGTGCACGGAGACCTCGCCCAGCAGGCGCTCGACCTGGTTGCGGTCGACGGTGCCGGCGCCGAAGTGCTGGGTCGACTCGGCCCCGCAGGCGACGCCGTAGGCGAGGCAGTCCTCCGGCGAGCTGCCCTCGTAGCGGGCGGCGACGTAGCCGGCGAGGAAGGCGTCCCCGGAACCGACCGTGGAGACCGGCTCCAGCGGCTCGGTGTGGACCTCGAGCAGGCGCCGTGAGCTGCCCGTCCCGACCGCGGCGACACAGCCATCGGGCCGGGTGATCGCCGCCTCCTTCGCCCCCAGCCGCACCAGCTCCAGCAGGCCCTGGGCGAGGTCGCCGCGATCGGCGAACTCCTGACCGACCAGCTCCTCGGCCTCGGCCTCGTTCGGGGTGACCATCGCCGCCCCGGCGCGGACGCCCTCCAGCATCGCCTCGCCCTCGGCGTCGAGGACGACGGAGACGCCGCGGCGGGAGAGGTCGTCGATCAGACGCGCGTAGAGGTCGTCGCCGGCGCCCGGAGGGACCGAGCCGGCGAGGACGCAGATCTTCGCCCCGCTGGCGAGGTAGCCGATGCGGTCGAAGAGCCGCTTCACCTCCTCGGCGCTGACCGCCGGCCCGCGCTCGTTGATCTCGGTCTGATCGCCGGAGGTGGGATCGATCACCGCCAGGTTGATCCGGGTCTCGGCGGCGATCCGGCTGAAGTCGGTGAGGACCGATTCGGAGTGCAGCTGTTCGAGCACCTGGGTGCCGGTCGGGCCGCCGACGAACCCGGTCGCGATCACCGGCCGGCCGAGCAGGCTCAGCGCCCGGGCGACGTTGATGCCCTTACCGCCGGCGACGGTGCGGCTCTCGACCGCGCGGTGGCGGCGCCCGAGCCGGAAGTTCGGCACGGCGACGGTGCGGTCCATGGCCGCGTTCAAGGTGACCGTAAGGATCACTTGGGCTCCACCCGATTCAGCTCCTAGCTTCGTTTACGGGCCAGCCGGCGCCGCAGGACGATCGCGAAAATGAGTATCACGAACGCCGCGATTCCGATAGGGATGTAGTTGTCGGCGACGAAGCCGCGGGCGCGGTCGAAGAGGCTCGCCTCGGGGACCGAGCGGCCGGCCCGCAGCGGCACCGACCCGACCCTGCGGCCGGCGACGAAGACGGTCGCCTCGCCGAGCCGGGCCCCGCGCCGCAGCGGGCCCTCGACCTCCTGCGGCGCCTCCACGCGGACCTCGACCCGCTGGCCGGGGCGGGCCCCCACCTGCAGCGGGCGCGCCGCCCGCAGCGGCAGCTCGCCGCCGGAGTAGCGGATCTCGGGGTCGGCCATGTCCTGGCCGCGGCGGATCGGCAGCCGCCGCCGGTATTGCGAGAAGCCCCATTCGAGCAGGGCGAGGCTGTCCTCGAAGCGTTCTTCGTCGGTCCAGGTGCCGACCACCGCCGAGATCAGGCTGACGCCATCGCGCTGTCCGGAGCCGACGAGGACGTAAAGGGCGCCGAAGGTGTGGCCCGTCTTCACCCCGGTCACCCAGGGGGCCATCAGCAGCAGTTCGTTGATCGTCGCGATCCGGCGCGGCGGTCGGACGCTGCGCAGGGTCGCTCTGCGCGAGTCGGCGATCCTGGCGAAGGCCGGTTTGCGCAGCAGGTGGCGGGTCAGCGTCATCAGGTCGAGGGCGCTGGAGTAGTTGCCCTTCTCGTCGAGCCCGACCGGGTTGGCGTAGTGGGTGTGGGAGAGCCCGAGCGCGGCGGCGTAGCGGTTCATCTC
Organism: Solirubrobacterales bacterium; assembly: GCA_035558995.1. GTDB lineage: Bacteria > Actinomycetota > Thermoleophilia > Solirubrobacterales > 70-9 > VAYN01. Next base: position 323 of record DATMBY010000243.1, on the reverse strand, counting down.
GGCGACGAAGCGGCGTTCGGAGCCGGCGGCGGCGATCGCCAGGGTGTGGGCGGCGTCGTTGCCGCTGCGCAGGATCAGGCCGTAGAGGAGGTCGCGGACGCTGATCCGCTCCCCCGTCCGCAGGCCCATCAGCGACTCGCCGTATTCGGCCTGGTAGGGCCGGGCGCGGACGATCCTGTCGAGGGGCAGGTCGCTCATTGCCACGTAGGCGGTCATCAGCTTGGTGGTGCTGGCTATCGGCAGCTCACGGTTGCCGGCGTGGGAAGTGAGGACGTCGCCGCTGCGGGCGTCGACCACGCCCCAGGAGCGCGCCGCCAGCTGCT
>DATMBY010000242.1:0-7200 GCA_035558995.1 Solirubrobacterales bacterium | reverse complement strand
GGGTGGGGCTGGAGACGCGGCTCTCGGAGATGCGGGCGGTCGGGAAGGTCGCTGCCGCCGTCGGCAGCGCCGGGGTCGTCGTCCCGTTCCTGGCGGGGATCGGATTCGGACTGGCGCTGGGGGAAGGCACCGATACCAGCGTCTTCCTCGGTGCGGCGCTGGCGGCGACGAGCGCCGGGATCACCTCGGCGAGCTTTCTCGATCTGGGGATCGCGCGGACCCGCGCAGCGCGCGCCGTCCTCGGCGCCGCCGTCGTCGACGACATCTTGGCTCTGCTCCTGCTCTCGGTTGCGGTCGGGATGGCGGCCGACGGCGGCGTCGACGGCGGCAAGATCCTCCTCGCCCTTGCGGTGGCGGTCGCCTTCGTCGCCTTCGTCGCGCTCGGGGGGACGCGACTGCTGCGAAGCCAGCCGCAACTGCTGGAGGCGCCGCGCTTCGCCAAGTCGCCCCTGCTGCCGGCGGTCCTCCTCTGCCTCGGGCTCGCCGCCTTCGCCGCCAGCATCGGGCTCGCGGCCCTGATCGGCGCCTTCCTCGCCGGAATGATCGTCGCCGAGACCAAAGACCAGTCCTCGATCGAGGAAGAAGTGAAGCCGCTCTACTCCTTCTTCCCGCCCTTCTTCTTCGCCTTCATCGGCATCGAGCTGGACCTCGGCTCGCTGTTCAACGCTCACGCGCTCTGGTTGCTGGGCGCGATCACGGTCCTCGCGGCGGCGACCAAGCTGGTCCCCGCCTATCTCGCCGCCCGGCCCCTCGGTCGCCACGAAGCGGCGATCGTCGGCGTCGGCATGGTGCCCCGCGGCGAGGTCGGAATCGTCGTCGCTTCGGTCGGTGCCGCCGAGGGGGTCGTCGACGCGGAGCTGTTCGCGGTGGTCGTGGGAATGGCGGTGCTGACGACCCTGGCGGCGCCGTTCGCACTTCGCCGTCTCAGCCGCGGTTGAGCAACCCCTGCTCGGCCAGGAGCTCCGCCACCTGCACGGCGTTGGTGGCAGCGCCCTTGCGCAGGTTGTCGCCGACGATCCAGAGGTTGAGGGTGCGTTCCTGGCTGGGGTCGCGGCGGATGCGGCCGACGAATACGTCGTCGTTGCCGGCGGCGTCGAGGGCGGTCGGGTAGCCGCCGCTGGCGGGGTCGTCGACGACCTGGACGCCGGTCGCCTCCTCCAGCAGCTCGCGGCACTCCTCCGGCGAGAGATCCTCGCGGGTGCGGACGTTGACCGACTCGGAGTGGCCGGCGATCACCGGCACCCGGGCGCAGGTGACGGAGATCCCGACCTCCTCGCCGAAGCCGAGGATCTTGCGGGTCTCGGCCATCACCTTGCGCTCCTCGGTCGTGTAGTCGTCGCCGTCCTTGAAGACCTCGACCTGGGGCAGAACGTTGAAGGCGATCTGGTGGGGGTAGATCTCCGGCGGCGGCACGTCGTAGCCGCCGAGCACGGCGCGCGACTGCGCCCGCAGCTCTTCGATCGCCCGCTGGCCGGTGCCGGAGACCGCCTGGTAGGTGGAGACGACGAGGCGCTCGAGGCCGACGGCGCGGTGGATCGGCGCCAGCGCCATCATCATCACCATCGTCGTGCAGTTCGGGTTCGCGACGATCCCCTTGTGGCCGACGGCGGCGTCCGGGTTGACCCCGGCGACGACCAGCGGCACGTCCTCGTGCATGCGCCAGAAGCTGGTGTTGTCGACGACGACCGCCCCGGCCTCGACGAAGCGCGGTGCCCACTCGGAGCTGACCGAGCCGCCGGCCGACGAGAGGATCACGTCGAGGCCCTGGATCGTCTCCTCGTTCAGCGGCCGCACCTCGAGCTCGCCGCCCTCCCACCCGATCTTCTTGCCGGCGGAGCGCTCGGAGGCGAACGGGATCACCTCGGCGCTGGGGAACCGCCGTTCGCCGAGAACGTCGAGGATCGTCGAGCCGACCGCGCCGGTCGCGCCCAGGACTCCTACTTTGTAGCCGTCGCTCATCCGCGCCTCCGCAGGATCAGCCGGCGACCGTCGGCCGGTGGCCGGGGCCGGTCGGGTCCTCGGGCTGGACGGCGTCCTCGCCGAGATCGAAAGCCTTGTGGAGGACGTTGACCGCGTCGGCGACGCGGTCGGCGGCGATGACGCACGAGATCTTGATCGGCGAGGTGGAGATCATCTCGATGTTGATCCGCTCCTCGCCCAGGACCTGGAAGACCTTGGCGGCGACGCCAGGGTGGGAGCGCATGCCGGCGCCGACGATCGAGACCTTGCCGATCTGCTCGTCGGTCAGGACCTGCAGCGAGACATCGCCGAGGGAGGCGATCGTGTCCTTCGCGGTCGTCAGGTCGGCGCGGTCGACGGTGAAGGAGAGGTCGGCGAGCTTGTCGTCGCCCACCGGCTCGTTCTGGATGATCACGTCGACGTTGACGTTGGCCTCGGCGAGGGCGCCGAAGACACGGCCGGCGACCCCGGGCTCGTCGCGCAGGCCCGAAAGGGTGACCCGCGCCTCGGAGTCGGAATGCGTGACTGCGGTTACGAAAGGGTTCTCCATCGTCTCTTCCTCTGAGACGACGAGGGTACCGGGACCGTCCTCGAAGCTGCTGCGGCAGTGGATCCGCACCCCGTGGTTGCGTGCGTACTCGACCGAGCGCAGCTGCAGCACCCCGGCCCCGGAGGCCGACATCTCGAGCATCTCCTCGAAGGAGACGTGGTCGAGCTTGTGGGCGTCGGGGACGATCCGCGGGTCGGCGCTGTAGACGCCGGAGACGTCGGTGTAGATCTCGCAGACGCTGGCGCGGAGCGCCGCCGCCAGCGCCACCGCGGTGGTGTCGGAGCCGCCGCGGCCGAGCGTGGTGACGTCGCGGCTGTCGGTCGAGACCCCCTGGAAGCCGGCGACGAGGACGATCCGGTCCTGCTGCAGGGCCTCGGAGATGCGGTCGGCGCGAACGTCGATGATCCGCGCCTTGGTGTGGGAGGAGTCGGTGACGATCCCCGCTTGGGAGCCGGTCAGCGAGATCGCCTCGTGGCCCATGTCGTGGATCGCCATCGCCGCCAGCGCGCAGGAGATCCGCTCGCCGGTCGAGAGCAGCATGTCCATCTCGCGCGCCACCGGGCGATCGGAGATCTCGTGCGCCTGGGCGACCAGCTGGTCGGTCGTCTTGCCGCGGGCCGAGAGCACGGCGACGACCCGGTTGCCCGCCTCGCGGGCGGCGACGATCCGCGCCGCGGCGCGCTTGATCCGCTCGGCGTCGGCGACGGAGGTGCCGCCGAACTTCATCACGACGATGTCGGAGCCATCCCCAGTCATCGAGGTCTGAGGATAGTCGGGAGAGGCTCCTTACTCGGCCGCGCCCCCGAGGTTGCCAAGCATCGCCTGTTCGGCCATCCGGATCAGCCCGAGACCGCTGTGCGGGCGCATGTCGCTGCTCCGCACGCGGACGTGGGAGCCGTGCGGCCCGACCACCTCGACGATCGTGCAAACGTCGCCGATTTCGCAGTCGTCGCCGTAGTCGTTCTCGATCGCCTCCATCTGTTCAGCCACGACCCGGCCGACCTTGCTCTGGTCAAGCGACATCTGGGACCCCTTCCTCGCTGGTTGCTGTTCGAACGCGGACCGCTGACCATAAGTGATGAACACCACACTTGCCGATATATCGAATCGATATATAGTGGCGATAGATGGAGCAGCTGAACGCGACCGCCTACGTGATCCTCGGGTTCGTCCGCGGGGAACCGCGCTCGGGCTACGAGATCAAAGCGCTGGTCGACAACTCGACCCGGTTCTTCTGGGCGGCCAGCTACGGGCAGATCTATCCCGAGTTGAAACGGCTCTCCGAAGCCGGCCTGATCGCCGGCAGGAACCTCCCCACCGGGGGGCGGAAGCGGACGGTGTACGAGATCACCGCCGACGGCGAGGAGGAGCTGCGGGCCTGGCTGCGCCAGCCGCCGCACACCTTCGAGATGCGCGACGAAGGGCTGCTGAAGCTGTTCTTCGCCGACGCGCTGCCCCGCGAGGAGGCCCTGGAGATCTTGCGCTCGATGAAGGCGCAGCGGCTGGCGATGAACGAGCGGCTGCGGGCGATCGAGGAGATGAAGGGTGAGATCGAGGATCCGTTCCCGATGATCGTCCTGCGGGGCGGGCTCGAGTTCACGGAGTGGTTTGCCAAATGGTGCGAGCGGATGGAGGCGCAGCTCCTCGATGCCGCTCTCGAGGAAAGGAGCAGTTGATGTTCGACTCCCTGGCGCGGTTCGCGAACGGCAAGGCGAAGCGGGTGGGCCTGCTGGCGATCGTCTTCTTCCTGGTGGCGGGGGCGGTCGGCGGCTCGGTGGCCGACCGGCTAGACCCCTACGGAGCCGACGACCCCTCGACCGAGACGGTGCAGGCGCAGGAACGGCTGGAGGACGCCGGGCTGCGGGTGCCGGCGCTGATCGCCGTGGTCGAAGACGCTCCCGTGGCGAAGGCATCGACCAGGCAGCGGGTCGTCGCGCTCGAACGCGAGGTCCGCGAACGCCCCGACGTCGCCTCGGTCAGCGGCTACTACGGCACCCACTCCCCCGCCTTCGTCTCCCGCGACGGCGACGCCACCTACTTCGCGGTGGCGCTGAACGCGACCGAAGACAAGGAGCTGCAGGAAGTCGGCGCCGACATCGCCGATCAGCTCGACGAGGAGCCCGGCATCGTCGTCGGCGGCTTCGCGGTCGCCCAGGAGCAGGTCAACAGCCAGGTCGAGGAAGACCTGAAAAAGGCCGAGATGCTCGCCTTCCCGCTGCTCTTCCTGCTCTCGCTGCTCTTCTTCCGCAGCCTCGTCGCCTCGGTCCTGCCGCTGATGATCGGCGGCCTGGCGATCGTCGGCACCTTCCTGATCCTCCGTGTGGCCAGCGAATTCGGCTCGATCTCGATCTTCGCCCTCAACCTGACCACCGCGCTCGGCCTGGGGCTGGCGATCGACTACAGCCTCTTCATCGTCTCCCGCTACCGCGAGGAGATCGCCAAGAGCGGGCCGGGGCTGGAGGCGATGCGGCGGGTGCTGGCGACGGCCGGGCGCACCGTCTTCTTCTCCTCGCTGACGGTGGCGGCGGCGCTGGCCTCGCTGCTCGTCTTCCCCCAGCGCTTCCTCTACTCGATGGGCCTCGGCGGCTCCCTGGTGGCGCTGTTCGCGGCGCTGATCTCGCTGACCGTGCTGCCGGCTGTCCTCACCCTGCTGGGGACGCGGGTCAACGCCGGCGCCCCGAAGTTCCTGCAGCGGCGGGCCGAGGCCGACGCGCGGCCGGCCGAGCAGGGCTTCTGGTACCGGCTCTCCCGCTTCGTGATGCGGCGGCCGCTCCCGGTGGCGACCCTCAGCGCCCTCTTCCTGATCATCCTCGGGCTGCCGTTCTTCGGGATCAAGTTCAACACCGTCGACCCGACCGTGCTGCCGGAGTCGGCGAGCGCGCGCCAGGCCTACGACACCGTCAGCCAGCAGTTCCCGCCCTACCGCGACACGCCGATCTGGCTCGACGTCGAAGGCGGCGGCCCGAAGGCGGCGGTCGCGGTCGCGGCGGAGGTGCGCCGGATCGACGGCGTCGCCGAAGTGGCGCCGCCGCGACGGCTAGCCGGTGGCGTCACCGCTGTCCAGGTCGTCTCCGCCAACCCGTTCGTCTCCGACGCCAGCCAGGCGACGGTGAAGGCGATCCGCGACCTCCCCACGCCGGCGGGGACGACGGTCAAGGTCAGCGGCGCCAGCGCCGACTTCGTCGACTTCCAGTCGAGCCTCGAGCGGCACATGCCGATCGCCCTCGGGATCGTGATCCTGGCGACGCTGGTGATCCTCTTCCTGATGACCGGCTCGGTGGTGCTGCCGATCAAGTCGCTGCTGATGAACTTCCTCAACCTCAGCGCCGTCTTCGGACTGCTGGTGCTGATCTTCCAGGACGGCCGGCTGGAGGGCTTCCTCGACTACACCAGCCCGGGGGCGATCGAGCAGACGATGCCGATCCTCCTCTTCGCCGTCGCCTTCGGCCTCTCCACCGACTACGCCGTCTTCCTGCTCTCCCGGATCAAGGAGGCGCGCGACAACGGCGCCTCGGACTCCGAGTCGGTGGCGATCGGCCTCGAGCGGACCGGCCGCATCGTCACCGCCGCCGCTCTGCTCTTCGCGGTGGCGATGGGCGCCTTCGCCACCTCGAAGATCATCTTCATCAAGGAGAACGGCGTCGGCACCGCCCTGGCGGTCCTGATCGACGCCAGCATCATCCGCGCCCTGCTCGTCCCCGCCCTGATGGAGCTGCTCGGCAAGTGGAACTGGTGGGCCCCGGCGCCGCTGCGGCGGCTGCATGATCGTTGGGGGATCAGCGAGGGCGAGCAGGGTACCCCTGCTCGGAGCACCTCCGCCGCGTGAATCGCAGATGGGCTGGCGCCGCAGAAGCTTGTGGCGCGGCTCCATGCTGCTCCTCCAATCGCTAGCCAACGCGCGAGACCGCAAAAACACCTCTTCAGGATGCGTTTTTGCGGTCTCGGCATATAGAGGGTGCCGGTGGGGGTCGCTGGGTACTCAGCATGGAGCCGCGCCATCAACGCTCGCGCGATAGCCCAACCTCGCTTCTCGCGGCGGAGGTGCTCCCAGCGACCCCCACCGGCACCCTCCCCAGCGGTCTAGCCGAAAGCTTGGACTGCGCGGCGACGCAGATCCGAATTCAGCATCCCCGTCACCTCGCTGGGCCGGTGGCCGGCGGAGGGGACGGCGGCGCCGATCAGGCCGTCGGCGCGGAAGCCGTAGAGCGGGGCGACGAAGCCAAGCTCGCGGATCTTCCGGACGAGCTTGACGGCGCCCTGGGTGTCGGCCCCGGGACCGCAGAGGACGATCGCGGTCGGGTCGAGTGCGTCGAGGGCGCGGCCGAGGCGGTCGTCGCCGAGCTCGTTGGAGAGGACGAGGACGCGGAAGCCGGCGCGGCGGAGGGCGAGGTCGAGGGCCTGGGTGTGGACCTCCTCGGCGTCCTGGCCGTGGCTGGAGTCGAGCAGCAGGATCCCGGCCGGGCGGGAGGCGGCGGAGGCGAGGCGGCGGGCGCCGTGCAGCCAGCCGGTCGCCCAGCGGGAGGCGAACTCGAGCTCGGCCTCACGCTCGGGGTCGGCGGCGAGCTTGTCGATCGCCGGCAGCAGCATCTCCTCGACCGTGCGCTCGAGCGAGCGCAGGGCGAGGCTCTCCTCCACCGCGCGGTCGGCGGCGGACTCGTCGAAACTCTCGAAGGCGGCGAAGAGGCTGCCGT
>DATMBY010000241.1:0-9998 GCA_035558995.1 Solirubrobacterales bacterium | reverse complement strand
CGTCGACGAGCAGGGCGCTGCGCGGAGGGTCGCCCTTGGCGCCGATCCGCGGCGGGTGGCCGACCCGCTCCGCCCGCCGCCGCCCCACCAGCCTCCCGCTCCCCCGCCGCTCCAGGCAGTGGGAGAGCGGCAGTTCCAGCCGCGCCGCGAGCGCCGCCGCCAGCTCCCCCGCCGGATCGAACCCGCGCCGCCGCAGCCGCGCCCGCGCCGGCGGCACCGGCACGACCGTCCCGCTCAGCATGTGGGCAGGCGCCAGCCATTCGATCCGCTCCGCCATCAGGTCCGCGACCGGCAGCAGCCGCCGGAACTTCAGCGCCGCCACCAGCTGCCGCGCCACCCCTTCGTAAGAGGCCGAAGACCAGACCCTGTCCAACCCCGCCGGCCCGGTCCCCATGAACGGATCCGCATCCGCCAACCGCCGCCCGCAACGGGTGCAGACCACCGCCTCCGCCCGGCAGCTCCGCCCGCAGGCCGCACACAACGGCGGCACCAGCGCCACCCCGATCGTCGGCAGAAGATCCACATCCCGACCCTGCCGAGCCAACCCGCATCTGTGGCGCGCAAATCGCAAAATCTCTGAGCCGCCTTCGTCCCAAAGCAGTCACACCTCCGCGAGACCGCAAAAACGCCTCCTCAAGATGCGTTTTTGCGGTCTCGCGAACAGCGGTCAACCAGGCGGCTTGCAGGAGGGTGCCGGTGCCCCTCCGCAGGAATGTTCGGCGATATGCAATCTGTCTCTTGCGCGGCGAAGCCGCGCAGCATGTTCTCCTCGACCGCAGGGAGGGGAGGTCAATTCCGGAGGAGGGGCACCGGCACCCTCCCCCACCGCCTCCTACGGACGAGCCCCCGCGATGGCGCCGATCAGGACCTGGCGCGCCGGGATCTCGGCGTTCGGCAGGGCGATGACCTCTTTCAGCCGCGCCCCGTCGCCGACCTTGACGTTGTCGCCGATCACCGTCGGCCCGTCGATACGCACGTCCTCGCCGATCTCGCAGCCGGGGCCGAGGAGGACGGGGCCGACGAGGTCGGGCTCGCCGTCGGCCCGCTCGCCGCTGCGGTAGCCGTCGACCACTTCCCCCTCCTTATCGACCTGGACCGCCCCGGTGAGGGCGTCGACGTTGCCCTCGCGCAGCTCCTCGAGGTTGCCGATGTCGTTCCAGTAGGCGTCGATCTCGTGCGAATAGAAGGGGACGTCGCCCTCCAACAGGCGCGGGAAGACGTCCATCGCCCAGTCGGCGAAGCCGGGCGGGTCGCCCTCCCCTGCCGCCTTGCTGGCGTCGGCCTCGGGGAAGAAGTCGAAGATCTCCTTGCGGAACATGTAGATGCCGCAGTTGGCGAGGTCCGAGAGCGCTTCGGAGGGTTCGGGCTTCTCCTGGAAGCCCTGGATCCGTCCGTCGGAGCCGACGATCGCGACGCCGAACTGGCTCGTGTCCTGGACCCGCTTCATCGCCAGGGTGGCGATCCCGTCGTGGGACTCGTGGAACTCGCGCATCGCCGCCAGGTCGATGTCGGTGAGGGCGTCGCCGCTGATGATCAGGAAGGAGTCGCCGAGAAAGTCGGCGGCGTTCCGAACCCCGCCGGAGGTCCCCAGCAGCTGCTCCTCGCGGCTGTAGGAGAGAGAGACCCCGCAACCGCCGCCGTCGCCGAAATAGCCCTCGATCAGCTCCGGGAACCAGTAGAGGTTGGCGATCGTCTCCTCGAAGCCGTGGCGGGCGAGCAGGCGGAGGATGTGCTCCATCACCGGCTTGTTCAGCACCGGAACCATCGGCTTCGGCATCTCGTAGGTGATCGGCCGCAGCCGCGTCCCCAGGCCCGCCGCCAGAACCATCGCCCTCATGCCGCCATGCCCTCCTTCAGCTTGTCGATGGCGGCGATGCTGGCGGGGTCGACGCCGCGCAGGGTCGCCAGCTCCATCGAGACGAGGTCGCCGAGCAGGGTCGCCCAGAGCAGGCGCTCGGCGCGGGTGGAGCCGGCGGTCTCCAGCCGCACCACCGTTGCCCCTTCGGCCTCGATCAGGGCGGCGGTCAGCTCGAAGCGCTGGCGCTCGCGCGGGTGCTGGTCGCAGTCTTCGAGGAAGACCGCGGCCATCGGCCCGGCGGCGGCGTCAGGCGACCAGCCGCAGATCTCGTTGTGGTCGGCCTCGGGCAGCTCCGAGTAGAAGGCGGGGGCCTTCGCGTTCTCGTTGATCTGGGTCTTCCAGCGGCGCGCCACCGGCGCGGTCAGGTCGCTGCCGTAGACGACGGTGGCGGCGCCGTCGAGTGCCGCGGCGACCTCGCCCGCCCGCGTCCGCAGCTCGTCGCGCCGCACCTCGAGGAAGGCCGCGGCGGCGTCGACCTCGGTGCGGATGCGGGGGCCGACACCGGCTAGAGCCGCCGCCTCGGCGGCGATCGCGAACATGTAGGCGACGGCGAAGCGGGGCTGGAAGATCCCGGGCAGGCCGATCACCGGCACCCCGGCGGTCCGCGCCTGGTCGACGAGCTGCCCGCCGGTGCTGGCGACCAGCCGCCGCGCCCCCAGCACCTCGGCCGCCTCGAAGCAGGCGAGCGTCTCCTCGGTGTTGCCCGAGTAGCTCGAGCAGAGGACCGTCCACTCCGGCGTCGCCCAGCTCGGCAGCTCGTAGCCGCGGATCGAGACCATCGGCCTGGTCAGGCGGTCGCCGAGCGTCGCCGCGGCGAGATCGCCGCCGATCGCTGAGCCCCCCATCCCGCAGATCATCAACCCAGCCGAGTCGGCCGACTCCAGCCGCGCCGTTTCGACCCGCCAGAGGGCGTCGCGAAGCTGGTCGGGAAGGCCGAGGACGTCGTCGAGGAGGTTCCCCATCAGGCGGGAACTCTTTCATCTCGGCCGATCACTGCGTTGACCAGCTGGGCGCCGGGCTCAACCTCGGCCCCGGGAGCGAGGATCGACCCGCGCACGAGCGCGTCGCGGCCGACCGTGCAGCCGTCAAGCAGGACCGAGTCCTCGACCTCGGCGCCGCGGGAGACGCGGCAGCCGCCGGCGACGACGGCGCGGGGGCCGACGCTCGCCTCCTCGTCGATCGCGGCGTCGGCGCCGACCAGCAGGCCCGGAGCGGTCGGGCGCACCTGCGTCTCGACCCGCTGCTCGAGGATGTCCCAGCTCGCCTGCAGGTAGCGCTCGGGAGTGCCGATGTCCATCCAGTAGCCCTCGAGCAGGAGCCCGCAGAGACCGTCGCCGACCAGCCGGGGGAAGACTTCGCGCTCGATCGAGACCGCCCGGCCCGCCGGCACCAGGTCGAGGACGGAGCGGTCGAGCACGTAGGCGCCGGCGTTGATCTCGCCGGGGACCGTCTCCCCGGTCTTCTCGAGGAACTCCAGCACCCAGCCCTCCTCGTCGCAGCTGACGAGGCCGTAGGCGGAGGAGTCCTCGACCGGGTGCAGGCCGATCGAGGCGCGGGCGCCGCGCTGCTCGTGGGCTCCCAGCAGCGCCGAGAGATCGAGGTCGGCGAGGACGTCGCCGTTGAGGGCGAGAAAGCGGTCTTCGAGGCGGTCGCCGAGCGCCTCGGCGGCGAAGCGGATCGCCCCCGCCGTGCCCAGCGGCTCGGGCTCGGCGACGTAGGTGATCTCGACCCCCGCCCGCTCCTCCTCCCCGGCCAGGGCCTCGCGGAGGACATCGGGGAGGAAGCCGCAGGCGAGAACGACCTCGGCGACGCCGTGGCCGGCGAGCCACTCGATCGCATAAGCCAGGAAGGGCCGGTCGACCAGCGTCACCGCGGGCTTGGGAACGTGTGTGGTCAGCGGACGGAGGCGGGTCCCCTCTCCCCCGACTAGGACGATGGCCTGCACTAGGAGGCGGGCGCCGGCTTCGGCGAGTCCACGGTGCGGCCAATCCCCTCGTACTCGAAGCCTGCTGCGATCAGCGCCTTCGGGTCGAGGAAGTTGCGGCCGTCGACGACGAGGGCGCGATTCATCCGCTCGGCGGCGGCGGCCCAGTCGAGCTCGGCGAACTCCTTCCACTCGGTGACGAGGATCGCGGCGTCGGCGCCCTCCAGCGCCTCGGTCGCCGAGTCGGCCATCTCGACCGAGCCGAGCAGCTCGGCGGCGCGCTCGGCGGCGACGGGGTCGTAGGCGACGACCTCCGCCCCCTCGCCCTGCAGCCGCGCCGCCAGCACCAGGCTCGAGGCCTCGCGCATGTCGTCGGTGTCGGGCTTGAAGGCGAGGCCGAGCAGTGCCACCCGCTTGCCGATCAGCGAGCCGAGGTGCTTCTCGAGCTTTCCGACGACGCGCCGCTTCTGCAGCTCGTTGACCTCGATCACCGCGGTCAGCAGCTGGAAGTGGTAGCCGGTGTTCCCGGCCAGCATCTTCAGGGCGCTGACGTCCTTGGGGAAGCAGGAGCCGCCGTAGCCGATCCCGGCGCGGAGGAAGGAGCTGCCGATCCGCTCGTCGAGACCCATCCCCTTGGCGACCTCGCCGACGTCGGCGCCGACCTCCTCGCAGACGTTGGCGATCTCGTTGATGAAAGAGATCTTCGTCGCCAGGAAGGCGTTGGAGGCGAGCTTGATCATCTCGGCGCTGGCAACGTCGGTGCGGAGGATCTCGCCGCCGAGCGGCCGGTAGAGGTCCTCGACGGCGTCGGCCGCCGCCTCGTCGCCGGGGTCGGCGCCGACGACGACGCGGTCGGGGTCCATGAAGTCCTTGACCGCGGTCCCCTCCTTGAGGAACTCGGGGCAGGAGACGTAGGAGAGGCCGGGCATGTCGCGGCGGATCGACTCGCCGGTCCCGGCCGGGACCGTGCTCTTCATGATCAGGACGTGGTCGCTGTCCTCGGGCAGCTCCTGGACGACCGCCCGCACGCGCGAGAGGTCGGCGTCGCCGGAGTAGGTCGGCGGCGTGTCGACGCAGACGAAGAGCAGCTTCGCCCCGGAGAGCAGCTCGTTCATGTCGGTGGTGAAGGCGAGCCGCTCGGCGTTCCGCCGCAGCAGGTCTTCGAGGCCGGGCTCGTGGATCGCCACCTCGCCGCGGGAGAGGGAGTCGACCTTCTCCTGGACGATGTCGCGGGCGATCACCGGGTGGCCCAGCTCGGCGAAGCAGGCGGCGGTGACGAGACCAACCCAGCCGACTCCGATGACCCCCACGGTGCTCTTCTGCTCGCTCATCCCCTGCTCCTTCCAGCCTCGTGCCGATTCTTCCTCTGCTTCGGGACGATCACCTTCGCCGACCGCGCCATCCCGATCATCTGATCGTTGCTGAAGGTTCGCAGCAGGTCGTTGGAGATCCAATAGACGTTGTCTCCGCGGCGCCAGGCGACCATTTTCACATTTTCGCCATCGACGTAGATGTCGTAGTCACGCCCGTTTATCGTCCTGGTCAGGCTCGGATCCTCAAGGATGGGCGGATTCGACCAGCCGCGGATCCCCTGCACGCCGAGGTAGTGGTTGCCGTCGGACATTTCATCCACCAACACCATCCGGTAGGCAAGGTGGCGGTTGCCGTCCTCGTCCTTGATGTTGTAGACGTAGGGGTCGACGACCTTTTCGTAGGGATCGCTTTCGACGAACCGGGCGCCTTCCGGCAGCCGAGTCGGGTAGTAGATCGGGAAGAAGCCGCGGGCCCGGCGGGAGGCGATCTTCGCCTCGGCTTCGCCGGCTTCGCGCGCCGGGACGAGCCCGTCGCTGCCGGCCTTCACCGCTTCCAGCTTTGGCTTCTTCGGGTTGCTCTTCTGCTTCTTCGGCTTCTCCTGCTTCGGGTGTTTCTTGCCGGCGGCGAGTTCCTGGCGGTGCCGGTGCTGGGCCGCTTTCGCCTCCTTCACCGTCTCGCCGCCGAGGAATTCCCGGACCGCGGCGTCGAGCGCGCTTTCGGTCGTGTAGACGAAGCTGGGGCCTAGTTCGGCCGGGAAGTGGACCTCGTTGATCGTCGAGCTGCGCGAGGCGGCGAGCAGTTTCAGGACTTCCAGCAGGGTCTTGCCGTCGCTGATGTCGGAGGTCGTGTAGTCGGTGAAGGCCTCGATCAGTTCCCCCTTGTCGAAGAGGATGTCCTCGGCGGAGATCCGGGAGCGGGCGGCGCTGAGGAACTCCTGCTGGCGGGCGGAGCGGACGATGTCGGTGTCGGTGTGGCGGTAACGGACGTAGGCGAGGGCTTTCTTCCCGCACATCAGCTGGTAGCCGGGCTGGACGTTGATTTCGGCGTACTGTTCGGAGGGGGCCACGCCTTCGTTGGAGTGGTAGTAGCGGCGGTCGACGTCGGCGTAGACGCAGCCGATCGCGTAGACGCCCTGGGCGAAGCCGAGGAAGTCGATGTTGACGATGTGGTTGATCGGCAGCCCGGTCAGCGACTTGACCGTCCGCAGGGTCAGCTTGGTGCCGCCGTAGGAATACGCTTCGTTGAACTTGCCGGTCCCGTAGCCGGGGATTTCGACCTTGAGGTCGCGCGGGATCGACATCATCGAGATCAGGCCCTGATCGGGGTCGAGCCGGACCAGCATCGTCGTGTCGGAGCGGCCGGGGTCTTCCTCTTCGTTGGCGCGCTTGTCGGAGCCGATCACGAGGAAGGTCTGGGCGCCGCCGTCGCCGGCGTCGGCGAGGAACTTGTTCAGCTTCTTCTGCAGCTTGTCGTTTTCGGGCCGGATCGCGTTGGCGATGCTGTCGATGTAGAGCAGGCTGGCGGTGGCGGTGGTCGCGGCGGAGACGGCGACGATCAGGACGGCGGCGAGGAGGAAACGCCACCAGTAGCGTTTCGGCTTCGGCGCCGGCTCGCCGTCGCCGCTCGGCGGCGGCTTCTTCGGCGCCCAGCCGGGGATCGGCTGAGGGGTCATCCGAAAACCCCCCGCGCACGTCTGGCGGCGGCGGACACTGCGCAGTGCGGCGTCCTCAGTCGGCCAAATAGCGCTGCTATTCGGCCTCCCTGCGTCCTTGCCCCGCTTGGTCCGGCGCTCGCCAGCCGCACACGCGGGGTCTCCGGATGACCCCTAGTCATCGGCGAGTCGCCCCGGGATCGCCCGCAGGAACGACTCCAGCGCCTGGCGATAGGTCTCCAGGGAGGAGACCGAGACCCACTCGCCGGGCCCGTGGTGCCCCGCCCCGACCGGGCCGAACTCGACCGCCGGCACCCCCACCCGCAGGAAGGAGACCGCGTCGGAGGCGCCGTCGCGGCCGACGCTCATCGGCTCCCCGTCGTGGTGCTCGGTCGCCGAGCTGCGGAGCGCCCGCACGAACGGCGACTCGCGGTCGACGGTAGCCGGCGGCCGGGTCAGCAGCGCCTGCACCTCGATTCCGCGCAGCTCGCGCACCTGGGCGAGGATCTCCTGCGGATCCTGGTCCGGGAGGTAGCGGATGTCTACGTCGATCACGCATCGGTCGGGCACCTTGTTGAGAGCGTCGCCGCCGACGATCCTCCCCAGGTTGATCGACGGCCGGTCGAAGAGCTCGGAGCTGTGCCGGGCAAACGGTAGCGACTCGATACTGCGGAAAACGTCGATCGCGTTGAGGACGGCGTTGTCGCCGAGCCACGGCGTCGCTCCGTGGGCGGCCGTCCCCGCCACCTCCAGGCGCAGCGCCAGCACCCCCTTGGCCTCGATCCCGATGTGGAGGTCGGTCGGCTCCCCGGTGATCGCGAAATCGCCGGTGAACCCCGAATCGACGAGGTGGTCGGAGCCGCGCTCGGACTCCTCCTCGGACTCCTCGTCGCCGACGATCCCGAGCCGCACCCGCACCCCCTCCTGGTCCCGCATCGCCGCCGTCACCATCATCATCGCGGCGATCGCGCCCTTCATGTCGTAGGCGCCGCGCCCGATCAGCCGGTCGCCGGCGGTCTCAGGCACGAACTGCCCGGCGTGGCCGGGCACCACGTCGATGTGCCCGTGCAGCACCACCGTCGGCGCCACCTCCGGCCCGACCTCGGCCATCACCACCGGCAACCCCCGCACCTCGTCCCCCCTGGTCTCGATCCCCCGCGCTTCCAGCCACCCCTGGATGAACCCCGCAGCCTCCGAAATCCCCTCCGGCTCACAGGTCTCAAACGAGATCAACCGCTGAGCAAGAACAACCAGCTCCTCACTCAAAAGACCACCCCGTCCCAGACAGAGCGACTCCGAGCCTCGAGCGTCCCGCCACCGAGGCCACGAAGGAGGGGAGCGGGCACCCCTCCGCAGGAATGTTCGGCGACATGCAATCTGATTCTTGCGCGGCCGTAGGCCGCGCAGCATGTTCTCCCCGACCGCAGGGAGGGGAGGTCAATTCCGGAGGAGGGGTACCCGCTCCCCTCATCCCCCGGCTATGGAAAGAAATGCTTCCGCTCGCTCCCGGTCTTTCTGCGCCCGGGCGTGATCGGCGCTGCCCTCCTCGGACTCGGAGAGCCGCTGCTCGGCGTCGGCGAGCTGCTCTTTCAAGGTGCCGCCGTCAAGGTCCTCGGGCGGGATCGCCTCCTCGAGCAGGAGCCGGGCCCGGTTGCCGTAGACCTGCAGCCAGCCGTGGGCCTGCGCGAAGCGCTTGGTCTCCGAGTCGGAGACGTGGAGGCGGAGCTCGGTCGGCCGCAGCGCCGCGAGCACGGGCGCGTGGTTGGCGAGGATGCCGATTTCGCCGACCTCGGTCCGGGTCGAGACCTGGCGCGCTTCGCCGCTCCAGACCTCGCCCTCCGGGGTCAGCACTTCGACGTCGACCATGTGCTCCGCCGCCATCGGGACTCCTTACGCCGCGGCGCCGGACTTGGCGTTCTCGAGGACCTGGTCGATCGAGCCCTGCATGTAGAAGGCCCCCTCGGAAAGGTCGTCGTGCTCGCCGTCGAGGATCTCGCGGAAGCCGCGCACCGTCTCGGCCACCGGCACGTACTCGCCGGAGCGGCCGGTGAACTGTTCGGCGACGAAGAACGGCTGCGAGAGGAAGCGCTCGATCTTGCGGGCTCGGGAGACCGTCTGGCGGTCCTCGTCGGAGAGCTCGTCGATGCCGAGGATGGCGATGATGTCCTGCAGCTCCTTGTAGCGCTGCAGCACCTCCTGGACCTCGGTCGCGGTGCGGTAGTGCTCGTCGCCGACGACGTCGGGCTTGAGGATCGTCGAGGTCGAGTCCAGCGGGTCGACCGCCGGGTAGATCCCTTTCTCGGAGATCGACCGCGAGAGCGCGGTGGTCGCGTTGAGGTGGGCGAACACGGAGGCCGGGGCCGGGTCGGTGTAGTCGTCGGCCGGCACGTAGACGGCCTGGATCGAGGTCACCGAGCCGCGGTCGGTCGAGGTGATCCGCTCCTGCAGGCCGCCCATCTCGGTCTCCAGCGTCGGCTGGTAGCCGACCGCCGAAGGCATGCGCCCGAGCAGCGCCGAGACCTCGGAGCCCGCCTGGACGAAGCGGAAGATGTTGTCGATGAACAGGAGCACGTCCTGGCCGCCCTGCTCGCGGTAGTACTCGGCCATCGTCAGCCCGGAGAGGGCGACGCGCAGGCGCGCGCCGGGGGGCTCGTTCATCTGGCCGAAGACGAGCATGGTCTTGTCGATCACGCCCGACTCTTTCATCTCGAGCCAGAGGTCATTGCCCTCGCGCGAGCGCTCGCCGACGCCGACGAAGGCGGAGAGGCCGGAGTGCTCCTCGGCGATGTTGCGGATGAGCTCCTGGATCAGCACGGTCTTACCGACGCCGGCGCCGCCGAACAGCCCGACCTTGCCGCCTTTGGCGTAGGGCGCGAGGAGGTCGATGACCTTGATCCCGGTCTCGAGGATCTCCTGCGTCGGGGTCAGGTCGGAAGCCTTCGGGGCCGGGCGGTGGATCGGCCAGCGCTCGACGTCGGCGGGGACCTCGTCGCCGTTGTCGATCGGGTCGCCGAGCAGGTTGAAGATGCGGCCGAGCGTGATGTCGCCGACGGGGACCGTGATCGGGCCGCCGGTGTCGCGCACGTCGGTGCCGCGCGCGAGCCCGTCGGTGGCGTCCATCGCGACCGCGCGGACGCGCTCGTCGCCCAGGTGCTGCTGCACCTCGAGGACGAGGCGAATCTTCTCGCCGCCGCGCTCGAAGTCGATCTCGAGCGCGTTGTTGATCTCCGGCAGGTCGCCCACGAAGGCGA
>DATMBY010000240.1:0-20399 GCA_035558995.1 Solirubrobacterales bacterium | reverse complement strand
CATCACCTCGCCGAGGAGGTTCCCGAGGCGCTGGCGCGCGAGCTCCTCGGGTTTCTGGCGCGCTGAGCGGACGGCGTCCGCCCGGGCCGCTACCTTGCCGCGGTGCGCCGCCCTACACTCGGAGACCGAACGTGAGCCGCCCCCGCTACATCTTCATCACCGGCGGCGTCGTGTCCTCGCTGGGGAAGGGCATCGCGGCGGCATCGATCGGGCGCCTGCTCGTCGCCCGCGGCCTGTCGGTCGGCCTGCAGAAGTTCGACCCGTACATCAACGTCGACCCCGGGACGATGTCGCCCTACCAGCACGGCGAGGTCTTCGTCACCGAGGACGGCGCCGAGACCGACCTCGACCTAGGCCACTACGAGCGCTTCACGAACACGAACACCACGCGCGCGTCGAACGTCACCGCCGGCGGCATCTACAACTCGGTCATCCGCCGCGAGCGCCGCGGCGACTACCTCGGCGGCACCGTCCAGGTGGTCCCGCACATCACCGACGAGATCAAGCAGCGCATCCGGCTGATCGCCGAGACGTCGGACGTCGACGTCGTGATCACCGAGATCGGCGGCACCGTCGGCGACATCGAGTCGCTGCCGTTCCTCGAGTCGATCCGCCAGCTCTACACCGACCTCGGCCCGAAGCGGGCGATGTTCGTGCACCTGACGCTGGTCCCCTACGTCGGCCACGCCGGCGAACTGAAGACGAAGCCGACCCAGCACTCGGTCGTCGAGCTGCGCCGGATCGGGATCCAGCCGCACGCCTTGGTCTGCCGCTCCGAGGGGCGGCTCGACCGCGAGATCCGCGGCAAGATCGCGCTCTTCGCCAGCCTTCCCGTCGACGCGGTGGTCTCCGCCCACGACGTCGACAACATCTACAAGGTGCCGCTCGTCTTCCGCGCCGAGGGCGTCGACGACCTCGTCCTCGACCACTTCGGGATGGAGGCGCCTTCGCCCGACTTGGCCGAATGGGAGGAGATGGTGCGCCGCGCCGACTCCGCCAGCGGCGAGGTGCGGATCGCGGTGGTCGGCAAGTACGTTCAGCTCGCCGATGCCTACAAGTCGGTGATCGAGGCGCTCGAGCACGGCGGCTTCCACCACGGCGTCGAGGTCAAGGTCGAGCTGGTCGACTCGGAGAACTTCGAACCGGAGAAGCTCGAGGGCTGTGACGGGATCCTAATCCCCGGCGGCTTCGGCGAGCGCGGCATCGAGGGCAAGGTCGAAGCGGCCCGGATCGCCCGCGAGAAATCGATTCCCTACCTGGGGATCTGCCTCGGGATGCAGATCGCGGTCGTCGAGTTCGCCCGCCACGTCGCGGGCATGGACGGCGCCAACTCGGCCGAGTTCGACCCCGAGACGCCGTTCCCGGTCGTCGACCTGCTGCCGGAGCAGAAGGAGGTCTCCGACATGGGCGGGACGATGCGGCTGGGGGCCGACCCGGTGAAACTGCACGAGGGCACGAAAGCGCGCGAGATCTTCGGCGAGGCCGTGATCTACAAGCGCCACCGCCATCGCTACGAGGTCAACAACCAGCTGCGGCGCCGGCTCGAAGACGAGGGGCTCGTCTGCGGCGGCACCTCGCCCGACGAGCGGCTGGTCGAGATGGTCGAGCTGTCCAACCACCCCTTCTTCGTCGCCTCCCAGTACCACCCCGAGTTCAACTCGCGCCCGAACCGCCCCGAGCCCCTCTTCCGCGAGTTCGTCGGCGCCGCCGCGCGCCAGGCGGGCGAACGGCCGGCGGACGGCGGCGAGATCGAGGTGGCCGCCGAGAGCGAGGACACCGTCGACGACGATGTCCGCCTCCGCCGCTCGGCCTGAGCTTCCCGGTTAGCCTTCGGGCCGTGGAGGGTTCACGGCTCTATGAGAGATTCGTTCGCTACTGCGAGATCCGCAGCCCGACCGGGGAGGAGCGTGAGATCGCCGATACCCTGGCCGCCGAGCTGCGCGCGCTGGGCCTCGAGGTGAGCGAAGACGACGCCGCGGGCGCGGCGGAGGCCGGGGCGGGCAACCTGATCGCGCGCTCGGCCGGGACCGGCGAGGGGTGGCTGATGTTCTGCGCCCACGTCGACACCGTCCCGCACAAGGGCCAGGTCGAGGTGGTCGACGACGAGGGCGTCTTCCGCAGCCGCGGCGGGACGATCCTCGGCGCCGACAACAAGGCCGCGGTGGCGGTCTTCATGGAGCTGGTCGCCCGGCACGTGGAAGCGCCGTCGCCGGTCGGGATCGAGCTGGTGCTGACGGTGGCCGAGGAGCAGGGGCTGCGCGGGGCGAAGGCCTTTGACACCTCCTCGTTGCGCTCGGACTGCGGCTTCGTGCTCGACCACGCCGGGCCGGTCGGCGAGGTGATCGTCTCGACCCCGACCCAGCAGAAGATCCTCGCCGACTTCATCGGCGTCGAGGCCCACGCCGGGATCAAGCCCGAGGAGGGGAGCAACGCGATCGCGGCCGCGGCGACGGCGATCGCGCGGATGGAGATCGGGCGCCTCGACGAGGAGACGACCGCGAACGTCGGCCTGATCCGCGGCGGCACCTCCGGCAACGTCGTCCCCGGCCACTGCGCGATCCACGCCGAGGCCCGCAGCCTCGACCCCGAGCGGGCGGCGGAGGTGGCGGGCAGGATCGCCGATGCCTGCGCCTGGGGCGCCAGCGAGCACGGCTGCGACGTCGACGTGCGGATCGAAGAGCTGTTCCGCGGCTACCAGGTGCCGAAGGACTCGGCCGCTCTGGCCCTGGCCGAGGAGGGGCTGCGCGGGGCCGGGCTGGAGCCGCAGCGGGTCGCGATCGGCGGCGGCAGCGACGCCAACGTCTTCCGCCGCGACGGCTTCGACTGCGTCCTCCTCTCCAACGGCACCGACTCGGTTCACACCTCCGAGGAGATGGTCCCGGCCCGCAGCCTGGACAAGATGCTCGAGGTCTGCGAGGGCATTGTCAGGGCGGCCGCGCCGGCGGCCTCCTAGTGGCGGGCCGCCTGAAGCTGCGCCGCGGCCGCGTCGTCAGGACCGATCCGCTCGAGGTCGAGGTCGGGGGGGAGCGCAGGCGCGCCTGGGCCGACGAGGCGCTGCTGGGGGAGATGCGCGAGGGCGACGAGGTAGTCGTCAACGTCGCCGCTCTCGACCTGAAGCTCGGCTCCGGCGGCTTCGACGTCGTCCACGTCAACCTCACCCGGGGTCTCCAGGGGGGCGGCGTGGACGGGCCCCACGTGATGAAGCTCAACTACAGCTCGCTCCAGCACCCGGTCGAGCCGGTGGAGCGAAGGGATTCGAAACCTCGACCTTCTGCACCTGTCCTCGTCTTGCCTCTCCACGGACACCTGGCGCCGGCGGCCTGGGCGCTGGCGCAGGCTGCGCCTGGACTGCGGGTGGGATACGTGCAGACCGGGGGCGGAGCGCTGCCGGGGTCCTTCTCCCGCGACGTCAGGCAGCTGCGGGAGCGAGGTCTCCTCGCCGGCCACATCACCGCCGCTCCCGCCTACGGTGGCGAGCTCGAGGCCCTCAGCACCGTCGGCGCCCTCGACGCCGCTTTCACGCTCGGATGGGACGCGGTCCTCGTCGGGCCGGGCCCCGGCATCATCGGCTCGGAGACCGCCTATGGCCACGGCGGGATGGTCGCCCTGGACAGCTCCCATGCGGCGCTCTCGCTCGATCTTCGGACGCTTGTCTCACCCCGCCTCTCCGGTGCCGACCCGCGCAAGCGCCATCTCGGCCTCAGCCACCACACCCGTGCCGTCCTCGACCTGCTGCTGGCGCCGGTCGAGGTCGCGGTGCCGGAGGGGGAGCCGGAGATCGCTTCGGCGCTCGAGCCGCTGGGCCATCGGCTGCTCGCGGCTCCGGCCGACCTCGACGGCTATGGGACCTCGGGCCTGCCGACGACGACGATGGGACGCAGCCTCTCCGAAGACCCGCTCTTCTTCGCCGCGCCCCTCGCAGCCGGTGCCGTGCTCGCACGGTCCGTTGCGGGCCAAGGGTTGTAACGCCGCGGCGAGAATCCCGCGGTCATGGCGACCGCGATCAAGCCGCAAGCTCCCGCCGCCGCGGCGAAACCCGGCGCCGACGCCCGCTTCGAGTCCCTCGTCCTCGACTTCCTCTCCTACCTGGAGCTGGAGCGGGGCCTCTCGCGGAACACGCTCAACGCCTACCGCACCGACCTCTTCCAGTACGGCGAGTACCTCTCCGCCCACGAGTGCGACGCGCTGGAGGCCAGCGGAGCCGACGTCGCCGACTTCCTCGCCGAGCTGGCGACGGGGGAGGGGCGGCCGGCCTGCTCGGCGGCGACGATCCACCGCAAGGCGGCCTGCCTGCGCTCCTTCTACAAGCACCTGCGCCGCGACGAGCTGATCGGCGACGACCCGACGGCGGCGCTGAGCGCGCCGCGCCGCTCGAAGAAGCTGCCGCACGTCCTCAACTACTCCGAGGTGCAGAAGCTGCTCGCCTCACCGAAGGGGAGCGAGCCGACGGCGCTGCGCGACCGGGCGCTGCTGGAGGTGATGTACGCCTGCGGGCTGCGGGCTTCGGAGACGATCGGGCTCGAGCTGGGGGACGTCGACCTGCGCGAGGGCTTCCTGCGCGCGCGAGGCAAGGGCTCGAAGGAGCGGCTGGTGCCGCTCGGCCGCCAGGCGATCGCGGCGATCAACGGCTACCTGCGCGGGGGCCGCTCGAAGCTGGTCGGCGACCGCCACGAGGCGAAGCTCTTCGTCAACTTCCGCGGCGGCCCGCTGACCCGCCAGGGCCTCTACAAGATCGTCCAACGCCATGCCCGCGACGCCGGCCTCGCCGGGAAGATGAGCCCGCACACGCTGCGCCACAGCTTCGCCACCCACCTGCTGGCAGGCGGCTGCGACCTCCGCGCCGTGCAGGAGATGCTCGGCCACGCCGACATCTCGACCACCCAGATGTACACGCACCTCTCGGGCGACCGCCTCAAGGAGGTCTACTTCTCCGCCCACCCCCGCGCCAGCAACTGATTTGGCGTTCGTCCTTTTCCGGGCATATGCCTAGGAAAGGACGAACGCCGGCATGAAGTAGAACTCAGCCATGCCCGAGCTGCCGGAGGTGGAGACCGTCGTCCGGCAGCTGGAGCCGGAGATCAAGGGGCACGAGATCGAGCGGCTGGAGGTGCTGGACGAGCGCTGGTCGCGCCCGGTGCCCCCGCGGAAGCTGGAGGCGGCGGTGAGCGGCAGCACGATCGAGCGGCTGGGCCGGCGCGGCAAGTACATCCTCATGGGCCTCGACCGCGAGCGGACCTTGGTCATGCACCTGCGGATGACCGGGAACCTGATCCTCCGCGAGGGGGAGGAGATGCTCGATCCCTCCGAGGGGCGGCGCCTCTACGAGAGCGAGCGCTCGACCGAGGAGCGGCACCTGCGGGCGCGCTTCGTCCTCGACGACGGCCGTGAGCTCTGGTTCACCGACCCGCGCCGCTTCGGCGAGGCCTTCCTGCTCGAGGACCATCAGCTGGAGACGCGCTTCGCCAAGCTCGGCCTCGAGCCCTTCTCGCCGGAGTTCACGCCGCAGGCCCTGGGCGAGATGGCGGCGGGGCGGAAGGCGCCGCTGAAGTCGTTCCTGCTCGACCAGTCCGGGGTCGCGGGGGTCGGCAACATCTACGCCGACGAGGCCCTGTTCCGGGCCGCGCTGCACCCGCTCTCGCCCGCCGGCTCGATGAAGCCCGAGCACATCGAGGCGCTGCGCGACGCCGTCGTCGCCGCTCTGGAGGCCGGGATCGACGCCGGCGGCTCCTCGATCGACGACTACCGCGACGCCCGCGGCGAGAAAGGGGGGATGCAGGACGAGTTCCTCGTCCACACCCGCGAGGGCGAGGACTGCCCGCGCTGCGGGGGGATGATCACCCGCATCATTGTCGGCGGCCGCTCGACCTACTTCTGCCCCGGTTGTCAGGTGCGGCTGCGGCGCAAACCGAGAAGGCGCCGCTCCCGCTCCTAGGTTCCGTCCGGTCCGTCGTTCATCTTTGGTTTCGTGGCCGGAGCTACGGTCAAGACGGAGGCGGTTGTGCTGCGCAGCATTCGCTACGGCGAGGCTGACCGCATCCTCCACCTCTACTCGAAGAGCCGCGGCCGGATCGGGGCGATCGCCAAGGGGGCGCGCAAGCCCCGATCCCGCTTCGGCGGCCGCCTGGAGCCGTTCTTCCGCCTCGACCTCGTCCTCCACGAAGGCCGCAGCGATCTGATGACGGTGACCAGCGCCACCACCGTCGACGGCTACCCGCGGCTGCGCAGCTCCGGCGCCGCCCTCACCGCCGCCGCCCGCGCCTGCGACGCGTTCCTGCGCCTGCTCGACTCAGCCGAGCCCAACCCACCCGCCTACAACCTCCTCTGCCGCTACCTCTCCCTCCTCGACGACCCCGCAGCACCGCGCGCGGCATCTCTAGAGACCGCCCTCGCCTTCCGGCTGAAGTTGGCCCTAGTAGCCGGCTTCGCCCCCGAGCTGGCTTCGTGCGCCCACTGCGGCGAGGCCGACCACCTCGCCGGCTTCTCCGGTGCCGCCGGCGGCGTCGTCTGCGGCAGCTGTGAAGCAGGCTCCTTCCCCCTAGACGAGGAAGCCCACCGATTCATGGTCGGAGGCCTGGCCAACCCCCTCAGCGAGGCACCCGAGGCTGATCCCCGAGCCCTGCGCCTGGTCGAGCGGGCAGTCAATGAAACGCTCGAGCACCACGCGCACGTCCAACTCCGCGCCGCGGCCTAGGCGACGGGGAGGGCGTCCCCGGACCCTCCCCGCTGTTGTCCGGGGAGGCCCTCCCCGTCGCCTGCCAGCGCCGACGTATCATCGGCACGTGCCCGCCGCCGCCACCTTTGAGGACCGCATCGTCACGATGGAGGAGGAGTTCCTCTCGCCGCAGGCGACCCGGTCCTATCCGGCGCGACGGCAGCGCGAGGAGGCGGACAGTCCGCTGCGGACGCCGTTCCAGCGCGACCGCGACCGGATCGTCCACTCGAAGTCGTTCCGGCGGCTGAAGCACAAGACCCAGGTCTTCGTCGCCCCCGAGGGCGACCACTACCGCACCCGGCTCACCCACACGCTCGAGGCCTGCGGGATCGCCCGCACGGTGGCCCGGGCGCTGCGGCTGAACGAGGACCTGACCGAGGCGATCGGGCTCGGCCACGACCTCGGCCACCCGCCCTTCGGCCATGCCGGCGAGGAGACGCTCGACGCGGCGCTGCGGAGCGCCTGCGGCGGCGGCTTCCGCCACAACGAGCACTCGCTGCGGGTGGTCGACGTGCTCGAGCGCGAGGGCGAAGGACTCAACCTCACCGAACAGGTGCGCGACGGCATCCTCAACCACACCGGCTCCCGCAAGCCGGCCACGCTCGAGGGCCAGATCGTCAAGCTGGTCGACCGCGTCGCCTACATCAACCACGACATCGACGACGCCCTGCGGGCGGGGATCCTGCGGCCCGAGGACCTGCCGGCGGCGGAGATCGAGCTGCTCGGACCGACCGGTTCGCAGCGGATCGACACGCTCGTCCGCGACATCGTCGACCACTCCGAGGGAGGGGAGGAGATCCGGCAGGGACGCGAGGTGGGCCAGGCGATGCTGCGCCTGCGCAAGTTCATGTTCGACCGCGTCTACCTGGGGCCGGAGGCGCGCAGCGAGCACGCTCGCGTCCAGCGGACCATGCACGGACTCTTCGAGCACTACCTCGCCAACCCGGCCGAGATCCCAAGCTGGAACCCGGAGGCGAGCGACTGCCAGCGGGTCGCCGACTACATCGCCGGGATGACCGACCGCTTCTGCATCGCCAAGTTCACCGAGCTGACCGTGCCCGAAGAGGCCCGCTTCTGATGGCGCTGATCTCCAACGACAGCGTCGATCGGGTGAAGCAGGCGGCGGACATCGTCGAGGTGATCTCCGCCCACACCGACCTGCGCCGGCAGGGGGCGCGCTACGTGGGCCTCTGCCCGTTCCACGACGAGCGCACGCCCTCCTTCTCGGTCGAGCCGACCGAAAAGCTCTACCACTGCTTCGGCTGCGGGGTCGGCGGCGACGTGATCAAGTTCGTCGAGGAGAAGGACGGGCTCAATTTCGCCGAGGCGGTGGAGCTGCTGGCCGACCGCTACGGGGTCGAGCTGGAGCGCGAGCAGGAGGACCCGCGGGCGGAGGCCAAACGCCAGCGCCGCCGCCGCCTGGAGCAGCTGCTCGACCGCGCCGCCGCCTTCTACTCCAGCTACCTCTGGGAGTCCGAGGAGGCCGGCAAGGCCCGCGACTACCTCGCGCGCCGAGGGCTGGGGGAGGAGGTGCTGCGGAGCTTCGGTGTCGGCTACGCGCCCAGCGCCTGGGACAAGCTGCTCGTCCGCGGGCAGCGGGCCGGGTTCAGCGTCGAGGAGCTGCGCGGGGTCGGGCTCGTCCAGCGCGGGCGCAGCGGCGGCGACTACGACCGTTTCCGCGAGCGGATCATGTTCCCGATCCGCGACCGCCGCGGCCGGGTTCTGGGCTTCGGCGGCCGGGCGATGCGAGAGGACCAGGGCGCCAAGTACGTCAACACCGCTGAGACCGAGTTCTTCCACAAGAGCCAGATCCTCTACGGCGTCGACCAGGGCAAAGCGGCGATCGCCAAGGCGGGCCGTGCCGTCGTCGTCGAGGGCTACACCGACGTCCTCGCCCTGCACCAGGTGGGGATCGAGGAGGCCGTAGGGGTGATGGGGACCGCGATCACCGACGATCAGGTGGCGGCGCTCTCGGGGATGGTCGACGAGGTCGTCCTCGCCCTCGACGCCGACGCGGCCGGGCAGGAGGCGATGCTGCGGGCGCAGCGGGTCGCCGCCGGGAGGAGGATGCGGCTGCGGGTGGCGGCGATGCCGGCGGGGGAGGACCCGGCGGAGATGATGGCCGCGGCGGAGGGCGCCGAGCGCTTCCGGGCCCTGCTCGAGGAGGCCGAGGAGCTGACCGCCTTCCAGGTGGGGCTGGTGCTCAGCCGCACCGACGTCGCCTCGCCGGTCGAGCGCGACCGGGCCCTGGCCGAGGTGGCCCCCGTCCTGGCGGGGATGGGGGAGACGGCGGGGCGGGAAGACCTCGTCCGTCGCGTCGCCGAGCGGCTCGACCTCGATCCGGCGATGGTGATGGGCAGGGTTGTCGCGGCGACCCCGGCCAGCGGCGGCCGCGACCAGCAGACCTCCAAGCCGGCTCCGCAGCGCTCGGCGGCCGCCCCCCCACCGCGCCGGCAGGGGGAGCTGACCTCGCGCGAGCGGCGCGAGCGGGCGCTGCTGGCGATGTGCATCGCGATCCCGAGCGAGGGCAGGGAGTACCTGGCGCGCCTGACCGAGGCCCATCTCTCCCCGACCGGCCTGCGCGCCGCCACCTGGCTGCGCGAGCACCCCGAGGACCCCGCTTCGAACCTCCCGCACGACGACTCCGAGCTCGCCGGCCTGATCGCCGAACTGGTGATCATGTCCCGCGAGGAGCCCGCCTCCCACGAAGCGATGGAGCTGAACTTCCTCCTGCTCGAGCAGCGCCGCCTCGAGGGCGAGATCGCCGCCGCCGGCGAACGCGGCGACTACGAGCGCCGTGCCGCCCTCAGCCGCGAACGCGCCGCCCTGGTCCAACGAATCGCCCACGCGGAGCGGCCCGCGGGGAGCGTCTGAGACAACTCCATCCGCATTTTTCTGTCTGCATCATTTGAGAAGATGCAGCCATGGAGAAGGAGTTCCTCGAAGAGTGCTTGGCAGAGGGAATGTCCCTCGAAGCCATCGGCCAGCAGGTCGGCAAACACGAATCGACGGTCGCCCACTGGCTGAAGAAGTACGGGCTGGAGGCGGCCCGGGCAGAGAGGCATGCGGCCAAGGGGTCTCCCTCGAAGGACGAACTCGAACGGCTTCTTCGCCTCGAAATGTCCCTGCGCGAAATCGCAAAGGAACTGGATCGGAGCCTGGCCACGATTCGACACTGGATGAAGCGGTATGAACTCAAGGCCATTACTCACCGGCACAACGCTCCCGATGGCGGAACGCGTGAAGCAACCCTCGAGTGCCGTAGGCATGGGAAGACGTCGTTCGTGCTGGAGGGTCGGGGTTATTACCGATGCAAACGGTGTCGGCTCGAAAGGGTGGGTCGTCGCCGGCGAACTATCAAGAGCAAGCTGGTTGCGGAGGCTGGCGGCAAGTGTGTCATCTGCGGATACCATCGGTGTCAGCGCGCACTCCAGTTCCACCATCTCGATCCTCGCACGAAGGAGTTCCATCTCGGTTACACCGGCGTGACCCGATCTTTGGCGCGGTGCCGGGCTGAGGCGCGCAAGTGCATCCTGCTCTGTGCCAACTGCCACGCAGAGGTGGAGGCAGGGATCACGGCGGTGCCGCTAAATTCTGTTCCGAAGGCCAATCCGGAGTAGCTCATTTGGCATACACGATCCGGGGTAGCTCAACAGGAAGAGCGAGCGACTGTTAATCGCTAGGTTGTGGGTTCGAGCCCCACCCCCGGAGCTTTTAAGCGGTGGCAAGACTTTTCAGCGCCAGACGCTCGACGAGCTCGGCTCCTCGGGCGGCACCGTGGTTCGCCCGCCCCCAGGTCGCGATCTCCTCGGCCTTCACCGTGAAGCTCCGCTCGTGAAGGAGGCGGCGCGCCGCCCACCGCAGCGGCGCCGGCCGACACAGGCGCCACGGGAGCGACAGTCCGGCTCCTGCCCAGGCGACGCGCATGGCGGTCTCGCTCATGTCGCCGATGATCGGGCAGACGAGGACGGGGGTGCCGGCGCCGAGGGCGCGGGCGACGGTGCCGTGGCCGCCGTGGGAGACGACGAGGGAGGCGGCGGGCATCAGCTGGCTGTAGCTGAGCCATTCGACCAGCCTGGCGTTGGCGGGGACCTCGATCGGGCCCTGGGGGGCGACGCGGTTGGTCGTCGCCACCACCCGCACCGGCTCGCTCGCGAGCGCCGCCAGGGCGGTCCGCACCAGGTGGTTGTCGGAGTCGTGTGCGGTGCTGGGGGCGACGAGGACGAGCGGATCCTCGCCCGGCGGCAGCTCGATCTCGGGATGCGGAAGCTCGAAGGTCATCGGGCCGGTGATCTCCACGCCCGGCGGCCAGGAGCGCGGATACTCGAGCTGCGGATAGGTCGCGACCAGCGCCAGGTCGGGGCTGATGCCGCCGTGGAAGCGCTCGATCGGCGGCAGATCGAGCCGGTTGCGCTGAATGTTGAGGTCGCGCCTGCCCTGCTCGAGCCCGATCCGAAGCGCCCGGTCGTGGCCGTAGCGCCAGATGCTGCGGCCCAGGCGCGTCCGCGGCGGCCGCAGCCCGATCGCGAAGAAGGGGAGGCCCGGCTCGACGACGGGGTAGATGTGGGGGATCAGCGTCGCCAGCGGGATCCCGGCCCGCTCCGCCGCCAGGGTGGGGGCGAGCGTGAGGATGTCGCTGACGACGACGTGCGGGCGGAAGTCCTCCAGCAGCGGCATCAACGCCTGCGCCGCCTCGGCCGCGTGCTGCCCCTCCTCGGAATCGGGATCCGGCGGCGGGAACATCCGGTATTCCTCCGCCGCGGCGAACCCGAGCCCCGCGCCCTCGACCGCCGCCCGCCGCTCCTCCCAGGTCTCGATCACGACCTCGTGCCCCCGTGCGGCGAGCGCCTTCCCCAGCGCGATCGCCGGAAAGACGTGCCCGGCGTCGCCGAAGGCCGCAACGAGGATCCTCAAGCGCTCGCTCATCCCCCCATCGTCTCCGAAGTTGGGGCCCCTATAGGGGCCCAAGGTCCGTAAACGACCTCAGGGGGTGTCCAAGCCCTCGCCTGGCCTGGTGAACACAACCTCGGGCACGTGGCAGTTGCGCGAGGTCCGCAGCAGGAACCGCACCGCCTCGCCGAGGTCCTCGGGACGGATCATCTCCTCGGGCGGGATCTGGCCCTGGACGAACTCGGTCATCGGCGTCTCGACGAAGCCGGGGGCCAGCGCCGTGCACTGGATCCCGCCGCCGCCGGCCTCGCGGTGGGTCGACTGGGTGAAGTTGATCACCGCCGCCTTGGTCGCGGCGTAGATCGAGAGCCAGGCCTGGCCGCCCTTGCCGGCGATCGATGCGGTGTTGACGATCAGCGCCTTGCCGTGCTCGGCCCCGGCCTCGCGCAGCATCGGCAGCCCCTCGCGGGTGCCGAGGATCAGCGCCCGCAGGTTGACGGCGAGCTGCATGTCGAGGTGCTTGGTCTGGATCTGCTCCATCGGCGCCCCGATCCCGACGCCGGCGTTGTTGACCAGCACGTCGAGGCGGCCGAACTTCTGCCGGTGGGCGGCGAAAATGGCGACGACGTGGTCCTCCTCGGCCATGTTGGCCGGGATCGGCTCGACCTCGAAGCCTTCGCCGCGCAGCCCTTCCGCGGCCTCCTCGAGCTTCTGTGGGCGCCGGGCGGAGACGGTCAGCGCATAGCCCTCTTCGCCGAGCGTCCGCGCGATCGCGAGGCCGATCCCGCTCGATGCTCCGGTTACCAGTGCCGCTCGCTCCGCCATCTCCATCTCCTCTCGTCGAGAACCCCGGGCACCCTATCTCTCCATAACATGCCGCCGATGCGCGCCCCCCGCATGCTCCCAGCGCTGCTCTGCCTGCTCGCAAGCGGCGCCGCACTGGCGGCCTGCGGGAACGATTCCGGGACCGACGGCTCGACCGCCGCTGTGGCGAGCGGAGCCGAAAGCCGGCCGGCGCCGCCGAAGTCCGAGTTCCCGACGGCCGGGAAGCGGACCCTGCGCCAGGTCCTGAAGGCGGCCGACGCGCCGCTCGAAGGATTGGTCCTCGACCCGGCCGCCGAAGTCTTCTACCGGGGCCCGAACCGCTACCCCTTCGGCGTCTTCGACCGCGACCAGGGTGAGGTGACCGACGCCGAAGTCGCCCTCTACTTCGCCAAGGTGCCGGAACCGAAGCGGGGCTCGCAGTCGAAGTCGGGCAACCGCGGGCAGGAGGCGAAAGCCGAAAAGCAGGCCCTCGACCAGCCTGCCGTCGGCCCCTTTCCGGCCTCGATCGAAGGCCTGGCGACGAAGCCCGCCTTCCGCGCCGAATCGACCTCGGCGGACGCCGACGCGGCCGCGGTCGTCTACTCCACCCAGCTCGTCTTTCCCCGCAAAGGCGGCTGGCGGCTCGCCGCTATCGTCAGGGACGACGGCGAGCTGAAAGGCGGCCTGCTGCCCAGCGTGGAGGTAGGCGAGTTTCACCGCCTTCCGCGCGTGGGACAGAAGGCCCCCGCGATCCACACCCCCACCGCGCAGGACGTCGGCGGTGAGCTGTCGAAGATCACGACTCGAGTACCCCCGGACACCCAGAACAAGGTGGATTACGCGGAAGCGCTAGGGAAGGAACCGATTGTCCTCTTGTTTGCGACCCCGCAGTTCTGCCAGAGTCGGGTCTGCGGCCCCGTCGTCGACGTGGCGGAGCAGGCGAAGCAGGAATACGGAGACGAGGCGGCCTTCATCCACATGGAGATCTACAACGACAACGACCCCGCCCGCCGCGTGCGGCCCCAGGTGCGCGCCTTCCACCTGCCGAGCGAGCCGTACCTGTTCGCGATCGACAGGCGGGGAGTCGTCAGAGCCGCGGTTGAGGGAGCATTCGGGCTCAAGCTGATGCACGAAGCCGTCGACAAGGCGATCGTCCCGTGAACGAGAAAGCCGCCACCGAGGAGGAGCTCCTCCAGTCCTTCGCCGGAGAGGCGAAGCGCCGCTGCGACGTCATCTCCGCCGGCCTCGCCACCGGCTCCAACGACTTCGAGACGATGCGCGCCGAAGCGCACGCGCTGAAGGGAACCGCCAGCGTCGTCGGCCTCCGTCGCCTCGCCGAGCTGGCCGGCCTGATGGAGTCTGACCTCGCCGAAGCGAAGAAGACCGGCACGATCCGCGGCGGCCGCGACCACCAGATCGGCGACGCCGCCAAGGCCCTCGCCGAGGGCGCCGCGGCGGCATCCAGGGGCGAGGAAGAGCCACCGGACGTCGGCCGCTCCCTCGCCCAGCTCTTCAGCGCCTGAGGCCACTTCTCGCGGTACGCTCGCCTTGAGGGGCAGTAGCTCAGTTGGTTAGAGCAGCGGACTCATAATCCGTCGGTCCCTGGTTCGAGTCCAGGCTGCCCCATCCGCGTCGCCGCTGAATTCATTACGTTTCTTGGATAGATGAGAGTCTCTAGCGCGGTCGCGGGGTCCGTATCGCTGGTTGGAGCCGCCGTATTGGCAGTCGTACAATCGCTTCCGGTCACCCGCTGGGTGGGAGCTGGACTGCTTATTGTGATCGCCGTTGCCATCGCCATCCGAGAGATTGCGGGGCATCAAGAGAAACGCCGCGCGGCACAGGATCGTCGGCACGCCCTCCTGCGCCAGGCCCCTATCCGTGTCAAGGACACGGATCCATTCAGAATTGGGGTTACCTCGTCGGAGATCGCAAATAGGTACCGGGGAGCTGCAGGCACCCCCCCGTATGTGCCGAGAGATATCGACTCGAAACTCGATTATCTATTGCGTAATAAACCGTTTGTTGCGGTCGTTGGGCCATCTAAGGCAGGCAAGTCGAGAACGGCATTCGAGGCGGTCTTCCGAAGTCATCCTGAGAGAACATTGATCGCCCCTGACCTGCCTGGCTCTGACCCCGAAGGCATCTCTGAGGTCCTTGCTCATTGCGTAGACCAAGCTGATGAGCAGGGGGTCATCATTTGGCTGGATGATCTTCAGGAGTTCTTGCGAACTCGATCTTTAGGAAATCACGACATCAACGCCTGGCGGGCGGCCCACCCAAAGGTGGTGGTGGTCGCGACTATCCGGGATAGCGAGCTCGAAAGCCTTCGAAGAACGGGTCGGGACACGGATGTCGAGAAGGCCATCGAGCAGGCCGAAATCGTTCCCTTGCCACCGCTGCTTTCGGAGCAAGAGGCTTCAGCGGCAAAAAATGCTTATCCCCAGGAGGATTTTCGAGACGGAATCGGCGTTCACTTAGTTGCCGGTCCGCAATTGGTTCAAAGGTATGTGGCAGCTCGAGAATCGAATCCTGTGGCATTCGCTCTCATGGCCGCGGCCGTGGACCGTAAACGGGCCGGTGTCTTCCGGCCGGCATCCGAAGGCGAGCTAGCCGAACTTGCCCCAGTCTATTTTCGCGAACTCCGCCCACGGTCCCAGTTGCTGTCAGCGGACCTAGCCCCAGCACTTGCATGGGCGGGAGAGCCGGTCATTCAAGACATTGGCGTGCTCTTGCGCGATGAGAATGGGGGAATCGAGCCGTTTGAGTACATCACCGCTTTCCGGGATGGCGAGGTGGCGGAAGGCGTAGGAATGGCCCTGATCCCAGACAAGGTGTGGATGGCTCTCCTTGATAGCGAGAAGGGAGCTACTCTCCGCTCAGTAGGAGACTCGGCTCGACTTAGAGGTCGCTTCGAGATCGCCTGCAAGGCATATGAGAAGCTTTCGAGGGACAGTGATCCGCATATGGCGGCTCATGGGATTGACGATCTTGGAGCTGTCCTCAACGCAATGGGGAACAGATCCAGTTCCGTCAGGCAACTGCGCTCTCTGGTCGACTCTAAATTTCCCTGCGTCAGAGCCAGCGCCTGTTACCGGTTGGCAGGGATCATCGACCGCGATGCTTTTCACGAGAGAGAGTCCCTGTACAGGATCGTGTTAGAAAATCCAGACTCGTGGGCGTACCCGAAGGCGGCAGTGAATTTAGGGCTCCTGCTCAGATCCAAGACTTCCGTCGAGAGCGTCCAAGCGGATCGAGCAACCCTCTTTGCTGTCGAAGCGTCAAAGACGGAGGGCGATCAGCAACTAGAGAGTGAGGCTCGGGAACTGTTCGAACAGGCGATGGCATCCAATGACCGGGAGGCCATTGGATTTGGCGCTAATGCTTTAGGGGTACTTCTCTGTTCTCGCGGAGAAATGGAGGCAGGGGAAGAGGCATTCGCAAGAGGAATAGAAGTTAACTGCTTGCAGGCTTTTGTCAGCCTGGCTCTCACCATCTTTGCGCAGCCTGGTCGTGAAGCGGAGGCGTGGCAGCTTCTAGATCAGGCACAGGGACTTCGGGGGCAGGAGGAGGAGCGTGGTATCGATTACCTGCACCTCTCGGCGGGGATCGTCGCTAGGGCACGTGGCGACGTCGAGGAGGCTGCCGCCAGATTTCGACTTGTGGTGGAGCGCGAAAATGAGCCATATCGGAGCGATGCTTCTATTCGGCTAGCCCGTCTGCTGCTATCTGAAGGCGAGGAGGCCGAAGCCATCGAACTGCTTGAAGAGAACATCGACCTAAAGACCTCCGAAGCAGAAAAAGCGGAAGAGATACTGAACACAATCCGGTCCGGCTAGCGCGCGATTGACAGGTACCGACCCACCGCCTGCGCCCGGTTCGCCACCCCCAGCGCACGCAGGATCTTGCGGACGTGCCATTTGACGGTGCTCTCGGTGAGGTAGAGGCGGGAGGCGATCTCGGCGTTGCTGAGGCCGTCTGCGACGAGCGCGAGGATCTCGAGCTGGCGGGGGGAGAGGGATCTGGTGAGGTCGGCGCTGTCGTGGGGGTCGCGGGAGGGGCGAAGCGCGGCGGCGCGGCGGCCGATGTCGCTGGCGGTCTGGTGGAGGGCCTCGGCGGCGGCGTGGAGCTCGGTCACGTCCTGGACGGTGCCGGTCAGGCGCAGGGCCTCGCCGTCGCTGCTGGCGCTGAGCTCGGCGCGGCTGCGGACGCGGCGGACGCGGCCGTCGGGCCTGATGATCCGGTACTCGAGGTCGACCCAGACGCCGCTCTCGACGGCTTCCCGCATCTGCTGCTCGACCAGCTCGCGGTCGTCCGGGTGCACGTACTGGGACCCCCCGTCGTAGTGGCCGTCGAACTCCTGGGGGGAGATGCCATAGATCTCGTAGAGCCCTTCCGAGCAGGTCAGCTGCCGGCTGGGGATGTCCCACTCCCAGCTGCCCATGCGGGCGATCCGCTCGGCTTCGGCCAGCCGCGCCCGGTTGCGCTCGACCTCTTCTTCGATCCGCCGCTGCTCGGTGATGTCGGTGACGAGGACGAAGAACCCGCGCACCTCGCCCTCGACGAAGTCGGGGATGTAGGAGGACTGGGTGTAGCGGGTCTCGCCGGAGGCGGTCCGGATCTCCCGGTGGAAGAGCTGGGTCTCGCCGCCGAGCGCGCCCTCGATGTGGGGGAGGCTCTGCTCGTAGAGCTCGGCTCCCAATAGCTCGCGGATATGGGTCCCCCGCATTTCCTCGGGGGATTTGCCGAAGAACTCGATGTAGGCGTTGTTCGCCATCCGGTTCCGCAGCTCGCTGTCCCAGTAGCCGACCAAGGCCGGCAGTGCGTTCAGCATCGCCTGGATGCCCTCTGCCGATTCCGACGGTTGCCGGTGCCAGTCTCGGCTCGCCCCCTTCTGTCCCATGGGAAGAGAATGAACTAGTCGCAGGGCGGGCTCAACCCTTCGGAAGGGGGGTGGCCCGAGGTCTATCGTCGAGTACGTGCTCGGTCGCGGCGAAAACCAGGCGCCCCGCCCCTTGCGGCGCCGGTCAGCTGAGCGAGCGAGCACCTCCCCCGCCGAGGCCCAGGGGCAGCGGCCGGCTGCATCTACCCTGCCCGCAGCCGGCCGCGCCGCCTCGGAAGCGCTGGCTAGACAACGGTCAGTTGCAGGGCGGCGCCGATCGCTCCACAGCTGAGGACCACGTAGAGCACCGTCAATTTTCCGTGCCAGCGGTTGAGGGCGAGAAAGGCCCCGATCGCCAGTGCGGCAGTGTAGGCGTCGACGATGCTGGCGTCGAGGATTTCCACCGTCACCGCCGCGATCAGGCCGACGACGCCGGCGGCGACCCCGAGCAGGAACTGGTGCAGGCGGTCGTTTTCGGCGATCGCGACGAGCTGGCGGTGGCAGAAGATCGGGAAGCAGAAGGCGGGGATGAAGATCGCGAGGGTGATCGCCAGCGCCCCGACCAGGCCGCCGGCGAGGTAGCCGACGAAGGTGGCGAAGATGATCAGCGGAGCGGGGAGGATGCCGCCGATCGCCAGCCCGTCGACGAACTGGCTCTCGGTCAGCCAATGGTGGCCGCCGACGGCGCTGTCGTGGAGGAGGGGGACCACGGTGTAGGCGCCGCCAAAGGTGAGCAGCCCGGCCTTCAGGCCCTCGAGGAAGATCTGCCCCGTGAGGGAGACCGTGACCGCGCCGGCGAGGATCCAGAGCAGCGCCGCCGGCCCGACCGAGAGGGAGCTCGCCCGGCCGAGCCAGTCTCGGGCGTTGCGCCAGAGCTCGTAAGCGAGGCCGCCGCCCAGCAGGACGAGGACGAAGCTGGCGCCGGCGAAGAGGGTGAGGGCGAAGCCGGCGAGCGCGATCAGCGCCAGCGGCAGGTCGCGGATGAACGATTTCCCCAGCCGCACCAGGGCCCGTGCCACCAGCGCCCCGACCGCGGCGCTGAGCCCGTAGAAGAGCGCGTCGAGGTTCTGGGCGATGTCAGCCTCGACGTAGAGCGCCGAGAGCCCGAGCATCAGCAGGAACCCCGGCAGCATGAAGCCGAGGCCCGCGAGGAAGCCGCCGAGCTTCCCGCCCCGCAGGCGGCCGAAGTAGACGCATAGCTCGTGTGCCTCCGGCCCCGGCAGCACCTGGTAGACGGCGAGCAGGCGCTGAAACTGCAGCTCGGAGATCCACTCCTCCTCCTCGACGCACTCTCGCTTGATCATCGCGATCTGCGCCGCCGGGCCGCCCCAGGCGAGGCAGCCGAACTTGAGAAAGCGGGTGAAGATGGCGGTCCGGGATTCCACGCGGCCGTTTGTCTATCGCAGTGAGGGGTAATCCCACAGTGAGCCCGATGTCGCGCCGTCTCACTTAGGTTCGCGCCGATCTTGGGGAACAGTGACTGCGGAGTGGCGAGGTTGACGAACCTCGGACCTGACCGCCGGTCGACTTATTCGAGATCCGACGACTGGAGGACGATGATGGCTGACGGAAGCGTTGGCGAAGCGCAGGAGAAAGCGCAGGAGGTCGCTGGCCAGGCGCAGGAGAAAGCGCGCGAGGCGGCCGGCAATGCGCAGGAGAGCATTCGCCAGCAGATCGACGACCGCTCCACCCAGGCGGGAGAGCGGGTCACCGGCACGGCGCAGGATCTGCGCTCGGTGGGCGAGGAGCTGCGCAAACAGGGCAAGGACGCGCCGGCGAAACTCGCCGACAGGGCCGCCGAGCAGACCGAGAAGGTCGGCTCCTACCTGAAAGAGAACGGCACCGACAGGATGCTGGAAGACGTCGAGGACTTCGGCCGTCAGCGTCCGTGGGCGGTGCTCGCCGGAGGCGCGGCAGTCGGCATCCTCGCCGCCAGGTTCCTGAAGGCGTCCAGCCGCAACCGCTACCAGCAGCGGAACGGCTCGAGCACGAGGGCGCCGCAGAGCACCGATGCGGTCCCGGTCCGCCGCTCCGCGGTCGAGCCGGTCGTAAGCCCGCCGCCGGTCACCGCGCAGCCGGCCGTTCCCTCGGCCGCACCATGAGCACCATGAACGGGGAGAGCAACGAGCTGCGCTCGCACTCCACCGGGGAGCTGGTCAAAGAACTCTCCGAGCAGACGACGACGCTCGTCCGCAAGGAGATCGACCTGGCCAAAGCCGAGCTGAGCCAGAAAGGCAAGGTGGCGGGCGAAGGCGCCGGCATGTTCGGCGGCGCCGCGGTCGTCGGCCTGCTGGCGCTGGGGACGCTGACGACGATGATCCTCGCCCTGCTCGACAAGGCGATGGACCTCTGGGTCGCGGCCCTGATCGTGACCCTCATCTACGGTGCGATCGCCGCCGTTTTGGCCCTCTCCGGAAGGGACCGAGTCAAGAAGGGGATGCCACCGGCCCCCGAACAAACCGTCGAAACCGTGAAGGAGGACGTGCAATGGGCCAAGAGCCGAGCCAAATCCGCCAGGAGATAGAGGAGACGCGCGCAGAAATGGGCGACACCGTCGATGCGCTCGCCTACAAGACCGACGTCAAAACCAGGGTCAAAGAGTCGATCTCGGACAAGCGGGAGCGGCTGATCGAGCAGGTCCAGGGGACGACGCACAAAGTCGGCGAAGCGACCCCGGACGGGGGCGAAGTCAAAGAAAGCGCCCGCCAGGCCGTCGGCATCGCCCAGGAAAACCCGCTCGGCCTCGCGATCGGCGGCCTCGCCGCCGGCTTCCTCGCCGGGATGCTGATCCCCTCGACCCGGATCGAGGACGAAAAGGTCGGGCCGGTCGCCGACCAGGTGAAGGAATCGGCGGTCGAAACCGGCCAGGAGGCACTCGACCGCGGCCGCGAGGTCGCCAGTCAGGTCGCCGAGCAGGCCGTCGAAGGCGCCAAAGAAGTCGGCCAGGAAGCCGTCCAGACCGCGAAAGAGGCCGGTCAGGAGCAGGCCGAGGGGCTCAAAGACACCGCCGCGGAGAACGCGCAGGAAGTCAAAGAGCAGGCACGCGCCTGAGGATCGAGGAGCGGGTCCCCGTTCGCGGGGGCTCGCTCCGAGCCTTTTCACCGGCTAGGTTTG
>DATMBY010000239.1:0-7414 GCA_035558995.1 Solirubrobacterales bacterium | reverse complement strand
ACGTTGGCCTCGACTTTGAACTCGCGCAGCATCCGGTCGACGATCACCTCGAGGTGGAGCTCGCCCATCCCGTGGATCAGGGTCTGGCCGGTTTCCTCGTCGGATTCGATCTTGAAGGTCGGGTCCTCCTCGCCGAGGCGGGCAAGGGCGTTGCCCATCTTCTCCTGATCGGCCTTGGTTTTCGGCTCGATCGCAACCGCGATCACGGTCTCGGGGAATTCGATGCTCTCCAGCGCGATCGGAGCGTCGGGGGCTGCGAGGGTGTCGCCGGTCCCGGTTTCCTTGAGGCCGACGCCGGCGCAGATGTCGCCGGCATAGGTCTCGTCGATCTCCTCGCGGCTGTTGGCGTGCATCATCAGCAGGCGCCCGATCCGCTCGGTCTTGCCGGTTTTCACGTTCAGCACGCGGCCGCCTTTCTCGAGCTTGCCCGAGTAGACGCGGAAGTAGGTGAGCTTGCCGACGTAGGGGTCGGACATGACCTTGAAGGCGAGCGCCGAGAAGGGGGCGCTGTCGCTGGCTTCGCGCTCGGCCTCGACGTCCTCCGGCTGGCCCTTGCCGGCGGGGATGACGCCGGTGACCGGCGGCACCTCGAGCGGGGAGGGCAGCAGTTCGACGATCGAGTCGAGCAGCGGCTGGACCCCCTTGTTCTTGAAGGAGGTGCCGCAGAGGACCGGGGTGACCTTGGTCGAGAGGGTCGCCTGGCGCAGCGAGTCGATCAGCTTGTCCTGGGGAATCTCTTCCTCGCCGAGAAAGGCTTCCATCAGCTCTTCGTCGTAGTCGGCGCAGGCTTCGATCAGCTGGGTCCGGTATTCCTCGGCCTGGTCCTGCAGATCCTCGGGAATATCGATTTCCTCATAGGCCGCGCCGAGCTCGTCGGTCCAGATGAGACCTTTCATCTTCACCAGGTCGACGACGCCTTTGAAGTTGTCCTCCGCCCCGATCGGCAGCTGGATCGGCAGCGGGTTGGCCCCCAGTCGGTCCGTCATCGTCTGCACCGAGTTGAAGAAGTCGGCGCCGGTGCGGTCCATCTTGTTGATGTAGGCGAAGCGCGGGACCCTGTACTTGTCGGCCTGGCGCCAGACCGTCTCCGACTGCGGCTCGACGCCGGCGACGGCGTCGAAGACGGCGATCGCGCCGTCGAGGACGCGGAGGCTGCGCTCGACCTCGACCGTGAAGTCGACGTGGCCGGGCGTGTCGATGATGTTGATCCGGTGGCCCTTCCACTCGCAGGCGGTCGCAGCCGAGGTGATCGTGATCCCCCGCTCCTGCTCCTGTTCCATCCAGTCCATGACCGCGGCGCCCTCGTGGACCTCGCCCATTTTGTGGGTGCGGCCGGTGTAGTAGAGGATGCGCTCCGTCGTCGTCGTCTTACCGGCGTCGATGTGCGCCATGATGCCGATGTTCCGGGTTTTCTCGAGTGGGAAGCTGCGTGCCATGAGTCCTAAGTCCAGTAGTCGTGATAAGCCGCAAAAAAAGGGCCCAGAGGGCCCGGCGAAGCGTCCTGCGAAGAAACAGCGAAAACTGCCTGAGCGACGGGCGATGATAGCAGCGCTTCGCCGCGGGTCCAGGCAGGTCGATCGGGCGGCGAACAGGGGGCTGGAGCGGGCCTATCCGCCGCTCGTCCTGCTGCGGCACCACCTGGCGCTCTGGGCGCGTCGGGGCTGGGCCTGGGTTTGGCCGCGGTTGCGGCCGCTGCTGGGCGTCGTCTTCAAGGGCCTGGCGGCCGGCGGCCGCTGGATCCGCCGCGGCTGCACCCTGCTGGTGCGCCTGGCGACCGCCCTCAGCCGCATTGCCACCCCCGCCCGAGCCGCCGCATTCGTCCTCCTCGCCGCCGGCGCGCTGCTCGTCGCCTCGCAGTTCGTCGATTACCGGGCGGTCGAGATCGGCCAGCCGGGCTACGCCGGCCTGCCCGCCGTGGCGAAGGTCCCGACGGTCGGCGAAAAGACCGCCGGCGCCGCCCACGCCTACCTGCTGGTCCCGGTGGGGGTCGCGGCCATGGCCATCGGAGCCCTGGCGCTGCGGCGGGAGCGCAAGCGGCTGGGCCTGCTCGTCGCCGCCCTCGGCCTCCTCTCCCTGGCGGTGATCCTGCTCGTCGACCTGCCCAACGGGCTCGACGAGGGAGGCCAGGCCGCCCGCTTCGCCGGCACCTCGGCGGTGCTCGAGGACGGGTTCTACGCCGAGCTCGCCGCGGCCGGGATGATGGTTTTGGCCGGACTCCTCTACTATGCGCGGCCGTGCCGAATACGAATCAGCTTGTCAGGAAGGGCCGCAAGCGCCCGAAGAAGAAGACCACGACGCCGGGCCTCAAGTCGGGCCAAGGTCGCAAGAAGCGCGTAGCTGCCCCGCAGCGGCGCGGCGTCTGCACCCGCGTCGCCACGGTCACCCCGAAGAAGCCGAACTCGGCGCTGCGCAAGATTGCCCGTGTGCGGCTGACCAACGGGATGGAGGTCACCACCTACATCCCGGGCGAGGGCCACAACCTGCAGGAGCACTCCGTGGTCCTGATCAGGGGTGGTCGCGTCAAGGACCTGCCGGGCGTCCGCTACAAGGTGGTCCGCGGCACGCTCGACGCGGCCGGGGTCTCCGACCGCAAGCAAGCCCGCTCCCGCTACGGCGTCAAAGCTTCGTAATGCCCCGTCGCTCCGCAGCACAGATTCGGCCGGTCGAGCCGGACGCCAGGCACCGCAACCGCCTCGTCCAGCAGCTGATCAACAAGGTGATGAGCCATGGCAAGAAGAGCCTTGCCGAGCGGATCGTCTACGACGCCCTGGCGATCGTCGGCGAGCGCACCGGTGAGGACGCGGTCGAGACCCTGGAGGCGGCGATCAAACAGCTGACCCCGGTGCTCGAGGTTCGTTCCCGCCGCGTCGGCGGCGCCACCTACCAGGTGCCGGTCGAGGTTCCCGCCCGCCGCGCCCGCACCCTCGCAGTCCGCTGGCTGGTCCAGTTCGCCCGCGCCCGCCGCGAGTACTCGATGGCCGAGCGTCTCGCCGGCGAGATCCTCGACGCCAACCAGCAGCAGGGCAGTGCCTGGAAGCGCAAGGACGACATATACCGCATGGCCCAAGCCAATAAAGCGTTTGCGCATTACAGATGGTGAGGCGCTGAGGAAGCGCCTGGCGGCGTCTTCAGTCGCTCGGATCGGGTCACGCACCAGAGTGCGCTCCCCTCACCTCGCTCCCTGCATCCTTGCCAGCCACTCCCTCAGCGCCTCTGCGTACTTCTGAAAAGCCTCTTTTAGCCGTCGACATCGACGGGGTCATCTCGCTTTTTGGCTTCGAGGAGCGGCCGCCGCACACCGAGCTGCAGCTGGTTGACGGCGTTCCGCACTGCATCTCGCTCGTCTGTGGGGATCGGCTGCTGCGGCTTAACGAGGCGTTCGAGCTGGTCTGGGCGAGCGGCTGGGAGGACAAAGCGAACTTCTACCTGCCGCAGCTGCTGGGGCTTCCGGAGCTCCCCCACATCTCCTTCGACGTCGCCCCCCGCAGCGGCGGCGCCCACTGGAAGCTGGCGGCGCTGGACAAGTTCGCGGGGGAGCGGCCGATTGCCTGGATCGACGACAACTTCGACGCCAGCTGCTACGAGTGGGCCGAGCGCCGGCCGGCGCCGACGCTGCTGGTCCCGACCGAGCCGCATCTAGGGCTCGAGGAGGGGCACGTCGACGCCCTGACCGCCTGGGCCACCTCTCTACACTGAATCGAGTGACGGGGTTCTGGCCCATCTTCTTCCTCGCAGTCGTGCTCAAGATCCCGGTCTTGGCCTCGATGTGGCTCGTCTACTGGGCGGCCAAGCAGCACGACGAACCGGAGGCCGTGACCGACGAGGACGGCGGCGGCGCCAAGCGGCGCCCGCAGCCGAAGCTGCCCCGCGGTCCCCGTCGCGGCGGTCCCCACGGAGGCGGCGCCGCCCTGCCGGCACCGGACTGCCCGCCCGGCGGCCGCACCCGCGTCGTCAGACCGGCTGCGCAACCCGCTTTCGCTCGCGCCGGATCTCGCGCAGATAAGGGTGGAAGTCGACCTCGACGGTATGACGCTTAGAGCTGACGAAGCGCTTCGCCTGCTTCCGTTCCTCGCGCGCGATCTCCCGCTTCATCTCCCCCGCCGGCGGTAGCGTCGCTCGGCTGCTGAGCAGGTCGGCGACCCATTCGCACTGGGCCTCGGCCAAGGGCATGATCGGTCCCAGCGGCTGGATGAAGCCGATGAAGTAGAGCCCCGGCCGCTCGACCGAGACGACGCGGCGGTAGAGCGGCAGCCGGTTCTCCCGAGCCGCCAGCACCTTTGGGTCGAAGAAGGGGAAGGTGATCTTGTAGCCGGTGCAGTAGACGACGAGGTCGATCGCCTCGCTGCTGCCGTCGACGAGACGGACCTCCCTGCCGCCCGTGAAGCGATCGATGTTCGGCTTCGGGGTGACGTCTCCGTGCCCAAGCCGGGACAACAGCTCCGAGGACACCGTGGGGTGCGCCTCGAACAGCTTGTGGTCGGGCTTCGGCAGCCCGTAGGCGGTGGGGTCGGCGGCGGAGGCGACGCCGAGGGCCCGCATCGCGAAGAACCGCTGCACGGCCAGCGGCGTCATCGAGGTGATCGGGTTCGAGAGCTCGTCGATCGGCTTGCCGTTGATGTACTTGGGGATCACGTAGGCGCCCCGCCGGACGGCGAGGAAGGTCTTCTCGGCGATCCGCGAGGACTCGACCGCGATGTCGGTGGCGGAGTTGCCCAGGCCCAGCACCAGCACCCGCTTGCCGCGGAGGACGTCGGGCTCCCGGTAGTGGTGGGCGTGCAGTTGCTCGCCCTCGAATTCGTCGGAGCCGGGGAAGGCCGGTTCGGGCCAGCGCGGGTCCCAGTGGTGGCCGTTGGCGACCATCACCGCCCGGTAGCGCTCGGTCCGCTCTCCCCCGCCTTCTCCCTTAACCGTGACCGCCCAGGCGCCGTCGGCCGGCTCCACGTTCACCACCTCGGTGCGGAAGCTGATCTTCTCCCGCAGCCCGAAGCGATCGGCGAATTCGTCGAAGTAGGCCGCCATCTGGAAGTGGTTCGGGTAGTCCGGGAAGTGGTCGGGCATCGGCAGCGACTTGAACGCCATCACCCGCCGCGAGGTGTTGATGTGCAGCGAGCGGTAGGCCGAGGACATCCCGTTGTCGTTCTCGTAGCGCCAGTTGCCGCCGATCATCGACCCTTTCTCGAAGCAGTCGAAGGGGATCCCGCGAGCGTCGAGCACCTGCGCAGCGCAGATCCCGGAGCTGCCGGCGCCGATGATGCAGACCTTCTCCGCGTGCTCCATCGCGCCCAATCTACCTGACTGGCCATGCGGCCAGTTCAGGCGGAGAACCGGTCCCAGACGCACCGAAGGCCGGGGAAAGGTGGACCCGACCTTCGGCGTCAAGGAGAAATGAAGTACCTCAAGAGCAAGAAGATGGTGTTCTTGGGGTACCTCTTAGTTACCCATTTCTGGGAGCACTACACATCCGTACTGAGCTTCAGCCCTATTTCGACTCTTCCGAGGTCGACTCGATCTCCTGGGCGAGCTCCTCGAGCTCCTCCGCGAAGGAGGTGCCGAAGCCCTCGACCGGAGCCTCGACCCCGTCGACGCCGAGTTCCGCCGCCAGCTCGTCTT
Organism: Solirubrobacterales bacterium; assembly: GCA_035558995.1. Classification (GTDB taxonomy): domain Bacteria; phylum Actinomycetota; class Thermoleophilia; order Solirubrobacterales; family 70-9; genus VAYN01. The sequence continues at coordinate 1,804 of DATMBY010000239.1, read as the reverse complement.
CTTCGAGCAGGTCGTCGTCGCCCGGCGGTTCGATCGGTTCCGCCGGCTCGATCGCGACCGTCCGGTAGTGCTTGAGGCCGGTCGCGGCCGGGATCAGCTTGCCGATGATCACGTTCTCCTTCAGGCCGACCAGGCGATCGCGTTTGCCCTCGAGGGCAGCGTCGGTGAGCACCTTGGTCGTCTCCTGGAAAGAGGCGGCGGAGAGGAAGGACTCGGTCGCCAGCGAGGCCTTGGTGATCCCGAGGATGACCTCCTCGCCTTTGGCCGGCGTGCCGCCGTCTTCCTTGGTCTTCTTGTTGAGCCGTTTGAGGCTGCCGCGGTCCTCCAGCTGGCCCGGAAGGAGGCTGGTCGAGCCCTTGGACTCGATCCGCACCTTCTTCAGCATCTGGCGGGCGATCAGCTCGATGTGCTTGTCGTTGATGTCGACGCCCTGGGCGCGGTAGACCTTCTGCACCTCGTCGACGAGGTAGAGCTCGGTCGCGGTGCGCCCGCGGATCGCCAGCAGGTCCGCCGGGTACAGCGAGCCTTCGTTCAGCTGCTGCCCGACCTCGACCCGGTCGCCGTCGGCGACGTGGAGCCGGGTGCGCAGCGGGAAGCTGTAGCTGTGCTCCTCGCCGCTGGACTCGGTGACGATCACTTTCAGGGCTTTGTCGGTTTCTTCGATCGAGACCTTCCCGGCGGCCTCGGCCATCTGCGCCAGGCCCTTCGGTTTACGCGCCTCGAAGAGCTCGACGATGCGCGGCAGACCCTGGGTGATGTCCTGGCCGGCGACACCTCCGGTGTGGAAGGTGCGCATGGTCAGCTGGGTCCCCGGCTCGCCGATCGACTGGGCGGCGATGATGCCCACCGCGTCGCCGATGTCGACCGTCGACCCGGTCGCCGGCGAGATCCCGTAGCAGGATCGGCACACGCCGGATTCGGCCTCGCACTTGAGCGCGGAGCGGACGGGGACCTTGACGTCCTCGTCGCCGAAGGCCTCGGCGATCGCCTCGACGTCGGTCTGGGTGATCTCCTGGTTGCGCTTGAGGAGTTCGCGACCGCGTTTGGTCTCGAGCTTCTTCGCGGCCAGGCGACCGATCAGGTTGTCGTTGAGGGAGCCGTCGTCCTTGCGGATGACCATCTCGATGTGTTCTTTGGTCTTGCAGTCCTCCTCACGGACGATCACGTCCTGGGCGACGTCGACCAGGCGGCGGGTGAGGTAGCCGGAGTCGGCCGTCCTCAGCGCCGTGTCGGCGAGGCCCTTTCGGGCGCCGTGGGTGGAGATGAAGTACTCGAGGACCGAGAGCCCCTCCATGAAGTTGGCCTTGATCGGCCGCTCGATGATCTCCCCTTTCGGGTTGGCCATCAGGCCGCGCATCCCGGCCAGCTGGCGGATCTGTTTGAACGATCCGCGAGCGCCCGAGTTGGCCATCATGAAGATCGGGTTGAGCTCGTCGAGGTTGTCCTCCATCGCCTGCGCGACCTCGTCGGTAGCGCGGTTCCAGTGAGCGGTCACAGCCTCATGACGCTCCTCGGCCGTGATGTAGCCCTCGTCGTACTGTTGCTGGATCGCTTCGGTCTCCTTCTCGTAGCGATCGAGGATTTCCGCCTTCTCCGGCGGCGAGACCACGTTGTTCTTGGCGACCGTGATCCCGGCCTGGCTCGCGTACTGGAAGCCGAGGTCCTTGAAGGCGTCGAGCACCTGCGAAACCGCCGGCGCCCCGTAGCCCTCGACCAGGTCGGAGACCATCTGGTTGATGTCCTTCTTCTTCAGCGAGCGGTTCGCAAACTCGAACTGCTCCGGATCGAAGTCGTCTTCCAACGC
>DATMBY010000238.1:0-2057 GCA_035558995.1 Solirubrobacterales bacterium | reverse complement strand
GAGATCGAGATCGACGTCCGCTACCGCGACGAGGCGGAGAAGATCGCCGAGGGGGTGCGCCAGGGCCTGGTCGAGCGCCACCGGGAGGAGACCTTCAGCCTCGACGGCGAGACGATCGACGCCCAGGTCGCGACGCTCCTGCTCGGCCGCAAGCTGGCCCTGGCCGAGTCCTGCAGCGGCGGCCTGCTTGCGGCCCGGATCACCGACCTCGCGGGGGCCTCGGAGTACTTCGCGGGCGGGGTCGTCGCCTACTCCAACGAGGCGAAGAGCGAGCTGCTGGGGGTCGACCCGGACCTGATCGAGGACAAGGGGGCGGTCTCGCCCGAGGTGGCCGAGGCGATGGCGGTGGGGGCGATCGAGCGCTTCGAGGCCGATGTCGCGGTTTCGATCACCGGCATCGCCGGCCCCGGCGGCGGCAGCGAGGAGAAACCGGTCGGCTACGTCTGCTTCAACGCCCGCCTCGCCGACGGGACCGCGATCGCCCGCGACCCGGTCATCCCCGGCGGCCGGCTCGACATCCGCGAACGCTCGGCCCTGGTCGGGATGCACCTGCTGCGCCTGCTCCTCGGCGAGCAAGAAGGCACGAGGTCGTAGCCGAGAATTTGCTTTGCGGCGTTGTTTCGCATGAACCGGGCCCCTAGCGTGGCGGCCGTGGCCGAGGAGCGACTGAAAACCCCGCGGGTGCGCCTGTTCGTGGCGCTCGACCTGCCCGACGAGCTCCGCGAGGGGATCGTCGCCTGGGGGAGAAAGGGGCTGGCCGATCCGGCGCTGCGCCCGGTCGCTCCCGAGGCCCTCCACGTCACCCTCGCCTTCCTCGGCCAGCGGCCGCAGGAGGAGGTCGAGGCGATCGCGGCGGTGGTGCGGGAGCGGGTCGGCCCGGCACCATGGGTGGAGCTGCTCGATCCCGAGCAGCGGCCGCCGCGGGGCCGGGCGCGGCTGTACGCCCTGCCGGCGCTCTCTCCGGGGACCGAGGCCCTGCAGGCGGGCGTTGCCCAGGGGCTGGCCGAAGGTGGCTTCTACGAGCACGAGAAGCGGCCATTCTGGCCGCATGTGACCGTCGCCCGGGTCCGTCCCGAGGGGCGGGGATCGCGGCGGCCGGCGGTCGTCGCGGATCCTCCGGGGAAGCTGCCGCAGGGGATGTCCGAGGCGCGGATTTGCCGCCGGATGACGCTTTACCGTTCTGAACTCCAGCCGACCGGTGCGCGCTACGTGCCGTTGGCACAAGTCCAGCTGCCCGGATGAGGCAGCAGTGAGGTGATCGAGATGGCAGACAGGAAAACGACTTTGAACGACGTCTCCGCGAAGGAGGCGAAAGCGAAGGACGCCGCGCTGGAAAGCACCGTCAGCGGCATCAGGAAAGAGTTCGGCGAGGGATCGCTGATGCGCTTGGGCGACAAGGGCACGGTCAAGGTCGAGTCGATCCCAACGGGGTCCCTTGCGCTCGACCTGGCGCTCGGCATCGGCGGCGTCCCCCGCGGCCGCATCGTCGAGATCTTCGGCCCGGAGTCCTCGGGCAAGACGACGCTGGTCAACCACATCATCGCCCAGGCCCAGTCGATGGGCGGCGTCTGCGCCTTCATCGACACCGAGCACGCGATCGACCCGGTCTACTCGCGGGCGATCGGGGTCGACACCGACGAGCTGCTCGTCTCCCAGCCCGACTACGGCGAGCAGGCGCTGCAGATCGCCGACCGGCTGATCGCCTCCGGCGCGGTCGACGTGGTCGCGATCGACTCGGTCGCGGCGCTGACCCCGAAAGCGGAGCTCGACGGGCAGATCGGCGACACCACGGTCGGCCTGCAGGCCCGCCTGATGTCCCAGGCGATGCGCAAACTGGCCGGAAACCTCAACCGGACCAACACCGTCTGCATCTTCACCAACCAGATTCGGGAAAAGGTCGGCGTCCAGTTCGGCTCGCCGGAGACCCAGCCGGGCGGCCGGGCGCTGAAGTTCTACGCCTCGCAGCGGCTCGACATCCGCCGGATCGAGACCCTGAAGGAAGGGACCGAGGCGGTCGGCAACCGGGTCCGGGTCAAAGTCGTCAAGAACAAGGTCGC
>DATMBY010000237.1:0-11910 GCA_035558995.1 Solirubrobacterales bacterium | reverse complement strand
AAGGCGGCGCCTGGGGCGTCGGCGACGCAATCGACGACGCCGGCAAGATCCTCGCCGTCGCCGTCGCGGTCACCGTCGTCGCCCTCGCCATCCTCGGCCCGATCGCCCTCCTCGCGCTCCTCGCCTGGCTCGCCCACCGCGCCTGGGTCCGCCGCGAGCGCCGCCGCGTCCTCAGCTGAGGTTTACGCTCCCGCCATGGAGGAGCGACGCCGCGGGCCGGCGGAGATGCCGAACTTCGGGCCGCCGTCGACGCCACGGCCGGCTGCCTCGATCGTGCTGCTGCGGCGCGGCGGCAAGCACTCGCAGCGGGCGCTCGAGGTGCTGATGTTGAAGCGCAGCGAGAAGGCGAAGTTCATGCCCGGCGTCTGGGTCTTCCCCGGCGGCTCGCTCGACGCGGCCGACGGCGCCGAGGAAGCCGGGCTGCGTGCCTGCGCGATGCGCGAGCTGGCCGAGGAGGCCGGGATCGAGCTCGACGCCGCCGAGGAGCTCGTCCCCTTCAGCCGCTGGATCACCCCGGAGGTGATCGCGACCCGTTTCGACGCCTGGTTCTTCCTCGCGCTAGCCCCCGCCCACACGCCGCCGAAGGCCGACGGCGTCGAGACCACCGAGGCGCGCTGGTTCGAGCCGGCCGCGGCGCTGGCGGCGCAGGAGGCCGGCGAGCTCGTCCTCTCCTTCCCTACCCAGACGCAGCTGCGCTGGCTGGCCGAGTTCCGCACCTCCGACGAGGCGTTGACGGCCTACCGCGAGCGCACGCTCGAGCCGATCCTCCCCGTCGTGATCGCCGAAGACGGGGCCGAACCCCGCGTCGTCCTCCCGGGCGACCCCGACTACCCGGCCTGAGCTTCGGCCGGGAAGGGCTGCAGGCCGGCGTGCCAGGGGCCAGGCGGGTAGGTGTGGAGCCCGCTCTCGTCCATCTCCGACTGCAGCCGCCGGAACAGCTGGCCGGCGTTCATCAGCGCCGCTTTCAGCTCCGCCTCGCTGAGCTCGCGCAGGCGCCAGAGGAACCAGAGCTGGCGGTCGTTGACGCCGAAGTCGATCTCCCCGTCCATCGTCGTCACCCAGCTGAGGAAGCCGGGGCTGAAAAGCTCCCGCAGGGCGACCGGGTCGTACTCGCTCGGCACCGTCGCCAGGAAACGCCGGTTGAAGTCGATCGACTCGAACTCGACCTTGCGCTGGAAGCGTTGGGTCACCACCTCGTGGCCCTCGATCGACTCGACGTTGAAGGCCGGCACCACCTGGGCGAGGTCGGGCATGTGGGACTTGGCGAGGATCGCGGTCGGCAGCACCGCCTTGCTGAAGAACCCGCCGACCTCCTTTTCGTCGGCGTCGCAGCAGGCGCCCCAGAAGCCCTCGCCCAGCTGGCCGGTGAGGCGGTTGACGCCACCGACGCAGAGGGCCACCGGCCCGTCCTTCGGGTTGATCCCGCCGACCGGCTCGTAGGTGAGCCCGTTGCGCTCGCCGTAGCGCCGCACGGTCTCCGCCCACTCCCCCGCTTCGTTCTTCGCGCCCACGCCGCGATCCTACGCGTCACAGATCCGGCGTTCGTCCTTTCCTGGTCATATGCCCGGAAAAGGACGAACGCCGGGCAGATAGGATGGGCCTCGACCCCGGTTCGACAACAGGAGCCCCAATGACCATCGCCATCATCGTCGTCGTCGCGATCTTCATCCTCGCGGTCCTCTACTACATCGCGAAGCGCAACTCGATCATCGCCTCGCGCAACCGCGTCGACGAGTCCTGGAGCGGGATCGACGTGCAGCTGAAACGGCGCCACGACCTCGTCCCCAACCTGGTCGAAACCGTCAAGGGCTACGCCGAGCACGAGAGCGCGACCTTCGAGAAAACGACCCAGGCGCGGGCGGCGGCGATGCAGGCGCAGGGCGTTCAGGAGACCGCCAAAGCCGAGCAGCAGCTGACCCAGGCGCTGGCCGACGTCAAAGCGGTGGCCGAGAACTACCCGACCCTGCGGGCGACCGAGAACTTCCAGCAGCTGAGCCGCAACCTCTCCGAGCTCGAGGACGAGATCCAGGCCTCGCGCCGGATCTACAACTCCAACGTCCAGTCCTACAACACGGACATCCAGCAGTTCCCGGGCTCGATCATCGCCAACCAGGGCAACTTCACCCCGCGCGAGTACTTCGAGATCGAGGACGCCAGCGAGCGCCAGGCGCCGCAGGTCAGCTTCGGCAAATAGTCCTGGCCACGCAGCCAAGATCTCTAAGATTCAGGGCAATGACCACCGAGACCAAAGACGCGACGCTCTGGATCTGCGACAGCTGCGGGTTCATCTACGACCCCGCGGTAGGCGATCCGGACGGCGGCATCCCGCCGGGAACCGCCTTCGAGGACATCCCCAAGGACTGGTTCTGCCCGGTCTGCGGCGCCCGCACGACGGACTTCCGCCCGCTCGAGCCCGGCGAGGCCTAGGCCCCGGTGAGGTTGGGACGATGAGCCAGTACGACTACGACTGGATCGTCGTCGGCTCCGGGTTCGGGGGGTCGGTCTCGGCCCTGCGCCTGGCCGAAAAGGGCTACAAGGTCGCGGTCCTGGAGTGCGGCAAGCGCTTCACCGACAAGGACTTCCCGAAGTCGACCTGGGACCTACGGCGCTACTTCTGGGCGCCCCGGCTCGGCCTCCGCGGCATCTTCCGGCTCTCGACCTTCAAGGACGTCTCCGTGGTCAGCGGCAGCGGCGTCGGCGGCGGCAGCCTCGGCTACGCCAACACGCTCTACAAACCGCCGTCGAAGTTCTTCCAGGACCCGCAGTGGGGCGACCTCGCCGACTGGGAGCGCGAGCTCGCCCCCCACTACGCCGAAGCGCAGCGGATGCTCGGCGTCGTCGACGTCGAGACCGACGATGCCGCCGACGACCTCCTGCGCGAGTACGGCGAGCACATCGGCGTCGGCGACACCTACCGGAAGACCCCGGTGGGGATCTACTTCGGCGAGTCCGGGAAGACCGTCCCCGACCCCTTCTTCGGCGGCGAGGGACCCGACCGGACCGGCTGCACGCTCTGCGCCCGCTGCATGGTCGGCTGCCCGGTCGGGGCCAAGAACACCCTCGTCAAGAACTACCTCTACCTGGCCGAACAGCGCGGGGTAGACGTGATCCCCGACCGCACCGTGACCGAGATCCGGCCGATCGGCGCCTACGACGGCAGCGACGGCTACACGGTTGCCAGCGAGCGCTCGGGGATGATCCCCCGCCGCGGCAAGCGGACCCTGCGGGCGCGCGGGGTGGTCGTCGCCGCCGGCGCCCTCGGCACCAACAAGCTGCTGCAGCGCTGCCGCCTCGGCGGCGCCCTCCCCCGCATCTCCGAGCGCCTCGGCGAGCTGGTGCGGACGAACAGCGAGATGATCCTCGCGGTCACCGTCCCCGAGGACTACCCCGAAGACCTGACCAAGCGGGTGGCGATCAGCGGCAGCATCTACCCCGACGCCGACACCCACATCGAGACCGTCAGCTACGGCAAGGCCGGGGACTCGATGAGCCTCCTCTACACCCTGCTGGTCGGTGACGGCACCCGCGTCACCCGGCCGCTGAAGCTGCTCGGGCAGATGCTCCGCCACCCGGTCCGCTTCGCCAAGGTGCTCTACCCGAAGAACTGGTCCCGCCGCACGATCATCCTCCTGGTGATGCAGACGCTCGACAACGCGATCGCCCTGCGGCCGAAGCTGAAACGCTCAGGCAACGTCTGGCTGCAGACCGAACAGGACCCGGAGAAACCGAACCCGACCTTCATCCCGGTCGCCAACGAGGCGGCGGAATGGCTGGCCGAGCGCACCGGCGGCGTCGCCCAGAGCTCGATGACCGAGGCGCTGCTGAACGTGCCGACCACCGCCCACATCCTCGGCGGGGCGGTGATCGGGCACGGGCCGCAGGACGGCGTCGTCGACGCCAGCCAGCGGGTCTTCGGCTACGAGAACCTGCTCGTCTGCGACGGCTCGGCAGTGCCGGCGAACGTCGGCGTCAACCCCAGCCTGACGATCACCGCACTAGCCGAGCACGCGATGAGCGAGGTCCCGGACGCTGCAAACCTGCGCACTTCGGAGTCCTCGGTCGGCCCGGTCGGGTCACGCACTTAAGTGCGCTCCCCTCCCTGGCCTCCCTGCGTCCGCCGAATTGCTTGGTTTTCGCGCCCGGCGGCTAACTGGCGTAGCGCTCAGACACGTAGTCCCAGTTGACGACGTTCCAGAAGGCGTCGAGGTATTCGGGGCGCTTGTTCTGGTACTTCAGGTAGTAGGCGTGCTCCCAGACGTCGACGCCGAGCAGCGGCGTGGTGCCGTCGGAGATCGGCGAGTCCTGGTTCGGGGTCGAGATCACGGCGAGGCCGTTCGAGTCTTTGACCAGCCAGGCCCAGCCGGAGCCGAAGCGGGCGATGCCGGCGTTTTTGAACTCCTCCTTGAAGGCGTCGAAGGAGCCGAAGGTCTCGCCGATCGCCGAACCCAGCTCGCCGGCCGGCTCGCCGCCGCCGTCGGGGCTCATCATCTGCCAGAAGAGGGTGTGGTTGTAGTGGCCGCCGGCGTTGTTGCGGACCGCGGCCTGCTTGTCGCCCGGCAGCGCCGAGAGGTTGCGGAGCACGTCCTCGACGTCGCGGTCGGCCCACTCGGTCCCCTCGAGGGCGCCGTTGGCTTTGTCGACGTAGGCCTGGTGGTGTTTGTCGTGGTGGATGCGCATCGTTTCCTCGTCGATGTGAGGCTCGAGCGCGTCGTATGCGTACGGCAGGTCAGGTACTGAGAACGCCATCGAAACTGCTCCTTTGCTCGTTTTGAAGTCCGAGCGGAGCCTACTTATTCCGCTTGTTGAGGCGCCCCTTCTTCGCCCCGCGGCGGCGTTTCGGCTTCGCCGCCGAGGTCGCCGTCGCTGCCGATCCGCGGCACCGTGCCGGCGTCGCCCCCGGTCCATTCGTTGAACCGGTACCAGGCGGGCTTGCCCTCGCGCTTGCCCGTCAGCAGCCCGGCCGAGCGGCAGAAGACGCAGTTGCCGCCCTCGTCGGTCCAGGTGAACCACCAGGCGCCGCGGACCTTCCAGCGGGTGCGGTTGGCGGAGAGCATCGCGAAGGCCTTGGAGAGCTGGTAGGCCTGGCCCCAGAGGCCGCGCTGCCAGCGGGTCGGGCCGCTCTGCGATCCCCAGCCCAGCTCGGTCACGTACAGCGGCGTGGCGCCGTCGTGGTGGCGGCGCATGATCCGCCGCAGGTTGGTCAGCTGCGTCCCCATCGCCCGCGCGTCGGCGACGTAGGGGTGCAGCGCGACCCCGTCGAAGAAGCGCTTGATCGGACGCGCCCGGTACAGGCGCGAGAGGAAGTCGCCGGAGGCGACGTTGGGCGGGATCTGCAGCGGCCGTCCGAAGAGGCCGCCGACGATCACCTTCGAGCCGGGCGCTTCCCGGTGGATGACGCGGCCGGCGATCCGGATCAGCTCCGCGAACCGTTTCGGTTCGGGATGGGCGGCGAAGCTGACGATGTTCTCCTCGTTCCAGATCTCCCAGCGCCGCATCGGCAGGTAGGGCAGGTCGTCGGCTTCAGCTTCTTCGCGCCAGAAGGATCCTTCGGGCCCGTAGCGCCGCACCGCCGCCCGCAGGAACGAGGCCCAGGCGCGGCGCTGGTAGGCGGTGGCGACCGGCAGGTCGATCCCCTGCCTGGCGACCCATTCCGGGGAGCTAGTGACGAAGGGGAAGATCTCGATTCCTTCCCGCGCCGCCAGCCGCACCTCGTGGTCGAAGCCCTCCCAGTCGCGTTCGGAGAAGTCGGGGTCCTGCGGCTCGACCGAGCTCCAGTTGAGCGGCATGCGGACGCTGTAGACGCCCGCTTCGCGCATCAGCCGGTAGTCCTTGGCCGTCCCCGAGTTCTGCGGCGAGACGCCGATGAAGCCCGGCGGCAGGTACCCGGCAGCGCCCGCCGGCCAGATCGCCAGCAGCGCCAGTACGAGGATCGGGATCAGCCTGCGCGCCATCGTCATCGCTTGGAACCGCTCTCCCGCTCAAAGTAGCGGCACCCCACCCCCGGCACTCCCCTTCTCCGCTTCTGAGATAATCACCCCTCTCGGGGCGTGGCGCAGCCTGGTAGCGCGCACCGTTCGGGTCGGTGAGGTCCCCGGTTCAAATCCGGGCGCCCCGATGAAGACAGAAGCATCCGGCCCGTCTGTCATCCTGTCGCTGATGGCAAACGCTCGAGAACCGGTGCGCTCCGCAAGCCGTGACGCTCTGCTCGCAGGCCTGTCTCTGGCTGCAGGTTGGGGTCTGCTTCATGCGCGAAACCTTCGAGCCCATCCTGGGGGGTCTTCCGCACCGCTGCCAGGGGGAGCCGCCCAATCGCTCCTGACCTATCTACGAAGCGCATCGACGCTTCGACAAATCCACTCCCTGAAGCTCACTCGCGCCGAAAAATGGAGTCAGTGGCTCAAATTTCTACTGATCGGGACCTCAACCGTCGCAACTTGCATCAGCTTCATGGGAATCGATGATCTGGCCAGCGATCTCAACCTCAGTCGCGGACTCGTTAACTTCATGATGAATCTGTTCCTGCTTCTTCTATTGATCGCGGTTATCAGCGAGCTGGCCTGGAAATTCAGCGACCGGGCATCCCAGCATCAGCGTGCGATCGTGGTCTTGACCGGCTTTATCCGAGATCTCGAGAATCGCCTCAGGCAACCGGTTGAAGATGACGACCCGCCGCTCATTCGGGAGTTTGGTGAGCGACACGCCCTGATCATCGAGATCCTGCCGGCGCACACCGACAGTGACTACCTTGACGCGAAGAAGGCTGCCGCGAAGAAGGAGTCGACCAAGCGTAAGATCAAAGCTGAGAATCCATGAATATCCAAGACCGGAGCGATGTTCGAAAAGCGTCTCTAACCAGCATCTTGCTCAATGACGCTTGGCATTTCGAGGCTCTCAAAACTCTCCGCGGAATAGCACCATTTGCCTGGATCACCGGTGGCTTCGTCCGGAACGCCATCTGGGACGAGGTCTTCAACATGTCGAACCCTTGCGTCCCTGCCGATGTCGATGTCATCTATATGGACCCCGAGCGACACGTTCCTCTGAGCGAGCGAGGAATACGAGCTTCGCTGTTCCGAAGTGCCCCCGGCATCCACTGGTCAGTCAAAGATCAAGGGCGGATGCACAGCCGTAGCGGGGATGCTCCATATCGCACGCTGGGTGCGGCGCTTCAGGCTTTTCCAGACAGATCTTCAGCGATAGCGGTGCGACTGCTCAACGATGGGTCTCTGGAGATCCTTGCGCCTTATGGCTTGGAAGACGCCTTTCGGGGCATAGTCAGACCCACCCCAGCGGGACTCTCGGACTCTCGCTACGAAGCCTTCTTAGACAGAAAGCTTGTTGGCTGGCGCCAACGCTGGCCTCGCCTGATGATCGCTTCTACTGCTCCTCGACAGGATCCCAGCCGTAAAGCAGCCTGAGGCGAAGCGGAGGAAGAAGGGGTGGCCCCAGCGCTTCGCGTTGGTCACCCAGTCGCGGATGGCCGAAAAGGGGATCGAGCCGTGGTTGCGGAACGTGTCGCCCTTGGCCGCGGCCGTGGCGGTGCCGCTCGCCCAGACACCGCGGCCGGTCTTTTAACTTCCCGGCCCGCGGCGGCGCTAGTGTGTCCCCACATGCCCCCCGCCCCCGCCTTCGAGGTTCACGAGGCAGACCTGCACGGGCACCGCGCCGTCTACCGCACCGTCGGCAGCGGGCCGAACGTGGTCCTGATCCACGGGATGATCAACTCCTCGCGGCACTGGGAGGCGGTGGCGCAGCGGCTGGCGCCGAGCTACCGGGTGATCGCGCCGGATTTGATCGGGCACGGCGACGCGGCGACGCCGCGGGGGGACTACTCGCTGGGGGCGCACGCGGCGAGCATCCGCGACCTGCTGACGACGATCGGGGTGGAGCGGGCGACGATCGTCGGGCACTCGCTCGGCGGCGGCGTCGCGATGCAGTTCTTCTACCAGTTCCCCCAGCGCACCGAGCGCTTGGTCCTGGTCTCCAGCGGCGGCCTCGGGCACGGCGTCAGCCCGCTGCTGCGGGGCGCGGCGCTGCCCGGCTCGGCGGCGCTGCTGCGGCTGGCAACGCGGCCGCGCCTGGTCGGCGCCCTGGCGGCGACGGGCGCGAAGCTGCGCGAGCGCGGCAACTCCACCGGCGTCTACCTGCAGGCCGTCGCTCGGGCGCTGGGGCCGCTGCAGGAGCCCGGCTCCCGCCGCGCCTTCCTGCAGACGCTGCGCTCGGTGATCGACGTCCAGGGCCAGAAGGTCAGCGCCAGCGACCGCCTCTACCTGCTGAAGGAGATGCCGACCCTGATCGTCTGGGGCGGGCGCGACCGCACGATCCCGCTCGAGCACGGCCTCGAAGCCGAGCGCTCGATCCCCAACTGCCGCTTCGAGACCCTCCCCCGCGCCGCCCACTTTCCCAACCTCGAAGACCCGGAGGGGCTGGCGGGGATCCTCGGCGACTTCCTCGCCACCACCGCCCCCGCCCACATCGTCGACTCCGAGTGGCGGGAAGTGATCGCGCCGCGGGCACGCCTCCGCCGCGTCGCGTAACCGATTCTCGACACAGCCGGCTGCGTCGAGAATCGGCTGCGACTAAAAGCGCGGCTACGCCGCCACTTCGGCGATCGCCGCTTCGACCTCGGCCAGCGACGGGCCTTCCTGCAGCGTCACAGTCCCGTTCGGCCCGTTGACGACCATCCCCTGGCCGGTGCGGATTTCGAGGTCGCGGCCGAGTTCCTCGTAGCTTTCGAGCCGCTGCTCGATCGGGCCGCCCTTCTGGCCGTTGTCTTCGAGGTCCTGCTCCCATTCTTCGATTTCGAGTTCCTCGACGCCGCCGGCGACGGAGGCGAGGAAGTCCTGGTCGATGCCGAAGCGTTCGGCTTCCTTCTGGTTGCGGAAGAAGAGGTAGATGTACTGCCAGCCGTAGCCCTGGTCGGCCGCCGCCTCGGCTCCGTAGAAGCCGAGCTGCTCGGGCTGGACGCTGTTGGAGTAGTGGCGCCAGAGCAGCTTAACGTCGCCGGGCCGCGCGTACCTTTCCGTCAGCGCCGGGATCGTCGAGAGGAAGTCTTCGCGGCAGTCGTCGCACTGGATGTCGTTGAAGACCTGGATCGTCACCGGGGCGTCGTCGGAGCCGAGCCGGTCGCCTTCCTGCGGGATGCCGCCGAAGAGGCCCTGCGCTTCGGAGATGCCGTCGAGGTGGACGACGGGGTCGCCAGGCTCCTGCGTCGCCATCTGCACGATCGTGTAGCCGAGCGCGAACAGGCCGAGGGCGAGCACGGCGATGATCCACAGCCTGCCCCGCCGGGGCAGAGGCTTGGCGGCGACTTCAGAGGACACTTCCCCCATTATCCCGTTGACGCCATCCGGCCGGCGCGGTAGACATGGTGCTACCCAGTTTTCAACGACCCTGGAGGTCATCTATGGCTCATCACCTGACGCCCGCCGAGCTCGCCGACCAGCTGCAGATGGAGCGACAGGAGGTGATCGGGAGATGCGTTCAGATGGGGGTCCCGATCTACCACGGCCGGATCGACAGGACGCTGTTCGAAGTCTCGCTGCGCAACCTCGGCGCGAGCGGCTCGCGTCAGGCTTCCCGCCAGAGCCGACGCTGAACTAGACTCCCCGCGGATGTCGGGGAGAGGCACCAACTCGAAGACCGTCGCCGACCTGCTGCCGCGCGCGGCAGAGCAGTACGGGCCCAAGGTCGCCGTCCGCTACAAGGAGGGCGACCAGTGGGTCGGCAAGACCTTCGAGGAGGTGCGGGACATCGTCCGCCCCCTCGCCTTCGGGCTGGTCACGCTCGGGGTGGAGAAAGGCGACCGGGTCTCGATCCTCGGCAACACGCGGCCGGAGTGGACCTACTTCGACTTCGCCGCGCTCTCGATCGGCGCCACCGTCGTCCCGATCTACCAGACGAACTCGCCCGAGGAGTGCCGCTACGTCCTCGACAACTCCGACTCGAAGGTGGTCGTGGTCGAGGACGCCGAACAGCTCGAGAAGGTGCGCGCGGTCCGCGACCAGCTGCCGCAGCTGGAGCAGATCGTGCTGATGACCGGCAGCGCCGAGGACGCGATCTCGATGGAGGACCTGGCCGCCAAGGGCGCCGGCGGCAACGCCGCCACCTGGGCAACGCTCCACGAGGCGGTCACCCCCGAGGACATCTGCACCTTCATCTACACCTCGGGCACGACCGGGCCGCCGAAGGGCTGCATCATCAGCCACGGCAACTACCGGGCGATGCTGAACATGGTCAACGGGGTCAGCGTCATCGAGGACGAAGACCTCGCTTACCTCTACCTGCCCCTCGCCCACTCCTTCGCCCTGCTTATCCAGTTCGGCACCTTCGACCTCGGCACCACGCTCGCCTACTGGGAGCGCGACCCGCTGAAGATCCTCCCGAACCTCGCCGAACTGAAACCGACCTACTTCCCCTCCGTGCCGCGGATCTTCGAGAAGATCTACACCGCCGCCAACAGCGGGATCGAGAAAGAGGGCGGCCTCAAAAAGGCGATCTTCAACTGGGCGATCAAGGTCGGGGAGAAGATGCGCGCGGCCGAACGCGGCGGCCGAGCGCCCGGCTTCCTGTTGCAGCGCCAATACGCCTTCGCCGACCAGAAAGTGCTGTCGAAGATCCGCAACCTCTTCGGCGGGCGCATCCGCCTCGCCGTCTCCGGTGCCGCCCCGATCAACCCGGAGATCCTCCGCTTCTTCGACGCCGCCGGCGTCCTCGTGCTCGAGGGCTGGGGGATGACCGAGACCTCGACCGCGGCGACGATCTCCACGCCGGAGGACTTCAAGGTCGGGACGATCGGCAAACCGTTCCCCGGCTGCGAGGTGAAGATCGCCGAGGACGGCGAGATCCTCGTCAAGGGCCCGAACGTCTTCCAGGGGTACCACAAGAACCCCGAGGCGACGGCGGAGACGATCGTCGACGGCTGGCTCCACACCGGCGACATCGGCGAGATCGAGCCCGATGGCTTCATCAAGATCACCGGCCGCAAAAAGGACATCATCATCACCGCGGGCGGCAAGAACATCACCCCCGCCAACCTCGAGGCCGAAATCAAGCAGCACCCGCTGGTCTCCCAGTGCGTCGTCGTCGGCGATCGCCGCCCCTACCTGGTGGCGCTGGTCACCCTCGATCCCGAAGAGGCGGTCAAATACGCGCAGGAGCACGACCTCCCCGAGGATCCGGCCCAGCTGGCTCAAAACCCCAACGTCGAGGCCGCGATCGAAGCCCACGTCGACAAGATCAACCAGAACTTCGCCCGCGTCGAGCAGGTCAAGAAGATCGCGATCCTCCCCCACGACCTCTCCCAGGAGTCAGGCGAGCTGACCCCGACCCTGAAGGTCAAGCGAGCGGTCGTCGCCCAGAAGCACGAAGACGCGATCGAGCAGCTCTACGCCGCCTGATCGCGTCCCGCCGCGCGGATCAGCCTGCTTTCGGTTTCGAGCCGCCGCCGACCTCAGAGCGATCCAGATGCTCGCCGCTTGCCGCCGCGGCAATCACCTGCTGGGTCGCCTCGACATGGGATTCGAGGTCTTCGGCGATCGCACTCGAGGCCTTGTCGGCAAGGTCTTCGATGATCTCGTCGGCTTCGCCCGGCTGCAGGGGAGTCGACCTCTGCAGCTCCCTTTTGATGTCGGTGCTGGAGGCTTTTATCTGGGCTTCGGTGGTCGCTTCGGCCTGCTTGGCGAAGCCACTGACCGCGGCCATCGCGGTCGCGGTCGCGGTTTCGCCCTGCTGCGCTTTGGTCAGGGCAAGCGCTCTCGTCTGCAGTGCCTGCAGGAAGGCGGCGCCCGCGGTCCCGACGATCAGCGCCAGGGCGACCAGTGCGACGAGGTTGTAGGAGATGGTCTTTTCAGGTTCTTTGCCTTCCACGGGCACCAAGACTTCCTGGGTGGGGGGGAAGAAGTACAGGAT
>DATMBY010000236.1:0-16420 GCA_035558995.1 Solirubrobacterales bacterium | reverse complement strand
GACGTCGTTCGTGGCTTCGTCTACGACGTCGACACCCACCGCCTGCGCGAGGTCTCGGCGGAGGAGTAGATGGCGACCGTCGCCCCCTACGGGTCCTGGTCCTCGCCGATCGCGGCGGAGACGGTGGCGCGGGCGGGGCGGCGGCTGGCCTTTCCGGTCCTGGCCGGGGACGGCGCGGTCTGGTGGGCGCAGGGGCGGCCCGAGGAGGGCGGCCGCGTCTGCCTGATGCGGCGCGCCGGGGGGGGCGAGCCGGAGCGGGTGACGCCGGAGGGCGTGAACGTGCGCACGCGGGTCCACGAGTACGGCGGCGGCGCCTGGTCCCTGGTCGGGAACGAGGTCGTCGTCTTCGTCTCCTTCGAGGACCAGCGGCTCTACCGGCTGCGGCTGGAAGAGGAGCCGGTCCCGATCTCGCCGGAGCCGCCCGAGCCCGGGGCGCTGCGCTACGCCGACATGCGCCCGACGCCCGACGGCGCTTCGATCGTCTGCGTGCGCGAACGCGACGCGGAGCCCGAACCGGTCAACGAGATCGTCTCCCTGCCGCTCGACGGCTCGGCCGAGCCGGAGGTCCTCGCCGGCGGCCGCGACTTCTACTCCTTCCCGCGGGTCAGCCCCGACGGCGCCTGGCTCGCCTGGACCTGCTGGGACCACCCGAACATGCCGTGGGACGGGACCGAGCTCTGGCTGGCGCCGCTCGGGGATCCGGGCGAGGAGCGGCTGATCGCCGGCGGCGGCGACCGCTCGGTCTTCCAGCCCGAGTGGGACCGACACGGGCGCCTGCACTTCGTCTCCGACCGCGACGGCTACTGGAACCTCTACCGTGCCCGCGACCCCGGCGGCCAGCTCAGCGGCGAGGACGGGTCCCTGATCCAGCTGACCGAGGAGAAGGCCGACCTCGCCCACCCGCAGTGGCTCTTCGGCGGCGCCACCTACGCCTTCCTCGAGGGCGGCGCGATCGCCTGCGTGCGCACCGAAGGCGCCGAGGAAAAGCTCTTCCTGCTGCGGCCCGAGGGCTGGGAACCGACCGACCTCGGCCTCCCCTTCACCTCCTTCGGCTACCCCGCCCTCTCGGCGCACGGCGAGAAGGTCGCCTTCGCCGCCGCCACCCCGGAGAGCGAGGCCGCCGTCGTCGTCTACGACGCGGAGTCGGGGGAGACCGAGGTGGTGCGGACCTCGAGCGAGGAGCCGGTCGACCCCGCCTACGTCTCGCGGCCGCGGCCGATCGAGTTCCCGACCGCAGAGGGCGATGTCGCCTACGGCTTCTTCTACCCGCCGGCGAACCCGGAGTTCGCGGCGCCGGAGGGGGAACTGCCGCCGCTGATCGTCGAGAGCCACGGCGGCCCCACCTCCCACGCCACCCCGGCGCTCAGCCGCGAGTTCATCTACTGGACCAGTCGCGGGATCGGCGTCGTCGACGTCAACTACCGCGGCTCCAGCGGTTACGGGCGCGAGTACCGCAACAAGCTGCGCGGGACCTGGGGCGTGGTCGACACCGAGGACTGCGTCAACGCGGCGCTTTACTTGGCCGCGGAGGGCGAGGCCGACGGGGGCCGGCTGGCGATCCGCGGCGGCTCGGCCGGCGGCTACGCGACCCTCTGCGCCCTCACCTTCCACGACGCCTTCGCCGCCGGCGCCAGCTACTACGGCGTCGCCGACGCCGAGGCGCTCGCCGGCGACACCCACAAGTTCGAGTCCCGCTACCTCGACCGCCTGATCGGCCCGTATCCGAAGGAGGCCGAGCTCTACCGCGAGCGCTCGCCGATCCACCACGTCGAGCGGCTCCGCTCGCCGGTGATCCTCTTCCAGGGACTGGAGGACAAGGTCGTGCCGCCAAACCAGGCGGAGACGATGGTCGCCGCCCTGGAGCGCAACGGCATCCCCCACGCCTACCTCGCCTTCGAGGGCGAGCAGCACGGCTTCCGCAAGGCCGAGACCAACATCCGCTGCCTCGAAGCCGAGCTCTACTTCTACGGGCGGATCATGGGCTTCGAGCCAGCCGGGGACCCCGAGCCGGTCGAGATCGCCGGTCTCAGCTGACGACGCAGTTCTTCGTCCCGCCTTCGATTTCGCCTTTTTCCGGGAAGGCGTGGGCGAGCGCGAGCGCGATCAGCTGGGCGCGGGCGGCGTAGCCGGGCGAGGTGAAGTGGATGCCGTCTTCGATGAACCAGTCGTCTTTGACCTCGGAGGCCCAGTCGTAGATGCGCATGTTCGGGTAGGAGTCGCAGGCGGCTTCGAGTTCCTCGTCCCACGTCTCCATGTTTTCCTTCGAGTAGGGATCGCCGGCTTCGACCAACGAGCGGACGTTTACCCAGAGCACCGGTTCCTCACCGATGATCGCCATCATTTTTTCGATCCGTTCGCGCTCGCTCACCGCCGAGCCGGCGGCGACGTTGGCGGCCTCGTTGGTCCCGAGGGCGAGCACCCAGCAGCCTTTGAACCCTTCCGCCTTCCAGGCGGCGGCGACTTCCTGGGCGTTGGGGTGGCCTTCGAACTGCTCTTCGATCGAGGTCGCCCCCTGCACCTCCATGTGGACTTCTTCGACCCCGACTTCGGCGTAGCGGGCGGGGATCCGCTGCCCTTCCTCGGGCAGGTATTCGGCATTGTCGAGCCCCTCGGAGGTCGAGTCGCCGATGTGGACGACTGCTTTGCAGGAGGATTTGGTCGAGTCCGCGGCCTGCGCTTTGGTCAGCGGCGGCGGCTTCGTCGCTCCCCCCTCCGCCCGCGCCTGTTCGACGCGGATGTTTTCCCCTTCGGCCGAGCTCGAGTTGACCCCGGCCATCCCGGCAGTGGCGACGAGGAGGACGACGCCCATGCCGACGATCGCCACCCGCATCCCCGGTGCGAAGGTCTCCCATTTCCAGCCGACGGCGCGGCGGCGGGCGAAGAAGCGGCCGATGGCGCCGTGGCGGATCGGCTCCTCGACGAGGCGCCAGGAGACGGCGGCGATGGCGAAGATCGCCGCCACCTGGAGGAGGCTGCGAACGAGGTTGTCGTCGTGGATCCCCTGCGGCGAGGTGAGGACGATGACCGGGGTCTGCCAGAGGTAGATCCCGTAGGAGCGGACCCCGACCCAGCGCAGCGGCCGCACACCGAGCCAGGCGCCGAGGCGGCAGGCCGGGTGGGTGAGCGGCATCAGCACCATCACGGTCGCCAGCGAGAGGAGGACGAAGCCGCCGCGGTAGTTGAAGGCGGAGAGTTCGCCGGTGCGCCAGATCATCAGGGCGATGATCAGGAGGCCGGCGGCGCCCATCGCGTCGAGCGTGTTGCGCGCCTGCGGGGCGATCCGGCGGTTGAGTTTGCGGCTCGGCCAGATCATCGCCAGGGCGGCGCCGAAGAGCAGGCCGCCAGCGCGCGTGTCGGTGCCGAAGTAGATCCGCGAGGGGTCGAGGCTGGGCTCGTAGAGGACCGCCATCAGGATCGAGGAGGCGAGCGCGCCGGCCAGCGTCAGCAGCGCCAGGCGGGGGCGGACGCCGGAGGGCAGCGGCCGCTCGCGGACGAGCTTGTCCCCGAGCAGCAGCAGGAACGGCCAGACGATGTAGAACTGCTCCTCGACCGAGAGCGACCAGAGGTGGTCGAGCGGGCCTTCGGCTTCGAAGCGGGCGAAGTAGGAGACGTCGGCGAAGATCTGCTCCCAGTTGTTGACGTAGAAGACGGCCGAGACGACGCCCTTGCGGAACTGGTCGGGCTGGGCGGGCCCGAAGATCGTCACCCAGGCGACGACGATCGCCAGCATCACGAAGAGGGCCGGCAGCAGGCGGCGGGCGCGGGCGAGCCAGAAGGCGGTCAGCTTGATCCGCCCGCGGGCGTTCAGCTGCGCCAGGAGGATGTCGCTGATCAGGTAGCCGCTGAGGGTGAAGAAGACGCCGACCCCGAGCATGCCGCCGGGCGCCCAGTCGACGCCGAGGTGGAAGAGGATGACGGCGAGGACGGCGATTGCGCGCAGCCCGTCCAGCCCAGGCATGTAGCGCTGGTTGCGCTTGACGGGTTCCGGCATCGGTGGCGGGCATGCTACGGATCGGCGCTGATAGGTTCTGGCGCAGTGGGTCCCGTCCGAACCTCACGCCGCCCCCTTCCCGCCGCCCTCGCGGCGGTGGCTGTCGCGGCGCTGGCGCTGCTGTCGCTCGGCGGCGGCTCGGCCGCGGCGGCGACCTGCCCGAGCTTCCGGGTACTCCACGACGACCGGATCGGCGCGGCCAGCTTCCCGGCCGGCAACTACGAAGTCACCACGAAGCCCGGCTTCAGCTGTTCGGAAGCCTCGAAACTGTTCGCCCGCTTCCTCCAGGACTGGGACGGCACCCTGCCGAAACCCTGGACCGTGACCGCCCGCGGCAGCGGCCGGGCGCAGTTCAACCGCGCCGGCTCGGCGACGATCATGGTCAATCGGATCGGCGGCGGTGGCGGCGGCGGTAACAACAACCTCGTCGGCAAGCTCTGCCCCGGCACCTTCACCGTCAACGCCGGCACCGACGTCGGTCCCCTGTTCTTCGCCAAGGGCCCGTACCTGATCTACATCCCGGCCAAGTCGGGGATCGGCTGCCGCCGCGCCTCGGTCCTGTTCACCAGGTTCCTCGGTGCGCCGGGCGGAGCCCTGCCCGATCCGTGGCAGGTGATGACCCAGACCGCGACGTTCTTCAAGCCGGCCCACCCGCTGCGGTCGGCGTTCCGGGTCGAGCCGGCAAACGGCGTCTAGCGCAACCTCGCGATCAGATCGGGTTGTGCTTGAAGCTCGGTTCGAACTTCTCCACCACTTGAATAGCTGCGCGACGCAGGTTGTTTAGCTCGTCCAGATTGATCGGCGGATCCGCATCGCCGAACCCAAGGTCGACAGTCTCTCCGCCCATCAACTTCAACTCGGGATTCGGACCATCCGGAACTATCCTCACCCTCGCCATCTCAGTTGGATCAGGGTGATTAGCTCTTTGCTGGGCGCTGAATGTGATGCTCTCTATGACTTTGACATCTCGAGTGGGCTCGGGCATCCACGGGAAGTAATTTTCTGGAACCTCTTTGCCAAATAGCAAGGTTCCACCCGCATCCTCCACACCCGGAGGGGCTTGTTTCGGATCAAACGCGGCCACTGCGTAGCCCACGTGGAGAAGCCGGTGCTTGTCTCTGTTGTTCAACCAAGTAAGCCGAGCCAAAGGGTGGATGCTCGGGGTCTCCTCGCCCCATTGAAATGGTTGAACCTGTTCAATCGTGGCCCGGTCGTTTTCGTTGACTCCTTTAATGGCGGCCTGACTTGTCTTCCAAGATTGCTCCGTTGAACAAATGGGAAATTGCGTGTGTCGACCAGGCCTATCCCCACGCAGCAACACGACCTGCCACAGAAGGTTGTCCAAGCTTGCGCGTAGCTGATGGGCAAACTCACCGACGAGCACTCCCATCTCGGGCTCCGGCGGATTGCCACTCATCCGGAACACGTAGTCGTTTGACTCCTTCTCAAACTGCCCGATGATTGCGCGTTCTTCAGCCTGGAGAAACACTTGGCGTGCTCGTGCCAGATCGCTCAAATGCTGGCCCGAGCGAGCAATTCGCATCCAAATTCCCTTTAGCTGCTCGACCGCCACGAACTTGACAAACTAGCCCTTCCGACAGACCTGAACGACTGCAGCCTCCATCTACTCAGGAGAGTTGCAGGCACCGGTTCACCCTTTCGGTCAGCCAGAGATCGAGCCGCCGAGCAGCGCTCGCAGGTCGGCGGCAAGGGCCTCCGGTTCGACATCGAGGTGGCTCCAAGTGATGTGGGTGACGGAGTAGCCGGCGACTTCGAGGCGGCGGTCGCGAGCGCGGTCGTCGTGGAAGGCGGTCTTGGTGCCGTGGGCCTGCCAGCCGTCCAGCTCGACGATCTGGCGGAGGTCGGGCCAGTGGCAGTCGACCTGGTAGCGCTTGGTGCCTACCTGGATCCAGTCGTTGTAGCGGGGCAGCGGCAGGCGGTGCCGGCGGAGGAACGGGCTGAAGCGCTCCTCGAGAGGCGAGCGCTTGCGGCCGGCCGGGTCTTCCTCGAGGCGATCGAGGGCGAGGCGAAGCTTGCGGACCCCACGGCGGCCCGGGTAGCGATCGATGAGATCCGGGAGCGAAAGGCGGTCGGAGAGCTGGAGGAATTCCATCTCCCGGATCAGGTTCTCGACCACGTCGAGCGGCTCGGTGGCGGCGAGGTCGAAGGCGGTCCGGCAGGGACCGGTCGTCGGAATCCCTTCCTCCACCGTGACCTCGTCGACCGGCAGGGCTTTGTGATGCCTCCTGATCCCATCCCAGGTCCTGCTCTTGTGGGGAGTGGTGACGTCGATGATTGACCGCGAGTTCGGCCGGATCGCCCAGAGGGTCGCGGCCGACCAGTGGCTGAGGACAGCGTCGGGTCCGGAGGCGAGCACAGCGGCCATCCACCGGCCCGGTCGGCTCATCACTTGATGACCTACCGAGTAGACCCCGCCGTACACCCGATGCAGCCGCCCCGCCTGCAGTCTCGCCAGCACCGCTCCTCGGCCGAGCCCCAGCGCCTCCAACTGTCCCCGCTCCACCAGCCCGTACTGCCGATTCGCCAGCTCCCCTATCCGGCGATCATCATCACGAGACCGCGAAAAGACATCTTGAGGATGCTTTTTTGCGGTCTCGGCGGGAGGGTGCGGGGGCATGGTGCCCACTTAAGGGTTGGGGGGGGTCGGTTTCGCCCCTGCTCGCGCTTGGGTACCTGCGGCTTATGTCGAGCGCTGCGGAGTTTTTGCCCTCTTCCCGGTCTTTGAAGGCGCTGGAAGAGGCGGTCCAGGGGTGCCGGGGGTGCCCGCTCTACGAGGACGCGACGCAGGCGGTGTTCGGGGAGGGACGGAAGGCGGCGGAGCTGATGCTGGTCGGGGAGCAGCCGGGGGACAAGGAGGACCTGGCGGGGGAGCCCTTCGTCGGGCCGGCGGGGCGGCTGCTGGACAGGGCGCTGGAGGAGGCGGGGATCGACCGCTCGGCCGCCTACCTGACCAACGCCGTCAAGCACTTCAAGTGGAAGCCGCGCGGGAAACGGCGGCTGCACCAGACGCCGCGGGCAGGTGAGGTCGAGGCCTGCAAGCCCTGGCTGGCGGCCGAGGTCGAGGCGGTGAGGCCGCGGGCGGTGCTGGCGATGGGCGCGACGGCAGCGCGGTCGCTGTTCGGGCCGAAGGTGAAGGTGACAAAGGACCGCGGGCGGCCGCTGGAGTCGCCGCTGGCCCCTGTCGCGGCGGTGACGATCCACCCCTCGGCGATCCTGCGCCTGCGCGAGCACGACGAGCGCGAGGCCGAGTTCGCCGGTTTCGTCGCCGACCTCGAGGGCGTGGCGGGCGCGCTGCAGGGCGCCGCGCGGTGAGCGCGACCGCGACCGCCCCCCGCCGGGGCCGATTGCGCCGGGCCGATTGCGCCGGCCCCGGGATCAGGCGCGTGCGCCGCGGCCGCGGCTTCTCCTACGAGGACGGGAGCGGCGAGAAGATCGCCGACGAGGAGACGCTGGAACGGATCCGGCAGCTGGCGATCCCGCCCGCCTGGAAGGAAGTCTGGATCTGCCCGGACCCCTTCGGCCACATCCAGGCGACCGGCTACGACGAAGCCGGTCGCAAGCAGTACCTCTACCACGAGCGTTGGCAGCAGCGGCAGGCGGAACGGAAGTTCGAGCTGGTGCGCGAATTCGCGCTCAAGCTGCCGAAGCTGCGCCGCGCCGTCACCGCCGACCTGCGCCGCCAGGGGATGCCGCGCGAGCGGGCGTTGGCCTGCGCCGTCCGCCTCCTCGACCTCGGCTTCTTCCGCATCGGCAGCGAGGTCTACGCGGAGGAAAACGAGAGCTTCGGGCTCGCCACCGTGCGCCGCGAGCACGTGACGGTCAAGCGCAGCGAGGTCGTCTTCGACTTCCCGGCCAAGAGCGGCCAGCGGCGGGTGCAGTCGATCCGCGACGCCGCCGCCCGCCGCGTCCTGGAGGCGATGTACCGGCGCCGCAGCGGCCCCGAGGACCTGCTCGCCTACCGCGCCGGCGGCGAATGGGTCGACGTCCGCTCCGACGAGATCAACGAATACATCCACGAGAAGATCGGCGAGGAGTTCACGGCGAAGAACTTCCGCACCTGGCACGGGACCGTGCTCGCCGCCGTCGCCCTCGCCGGCGAGGAGCGGCCGCGCTCGGACGCCGCCGCCAAACGCGCGATCACCCGCGCCGTCA
This sequence comes from Solirubrobacterales bacterium, assembly GCA_035558995.1. Lineage (GTDB taxonomy): Bacteria > Actinomycetota > Thermoleophilia > Solirubrobacterales > 70-9 > VAYN01. The sequence goes on along the minus strand of DATMBY010000236.1, from coordinate 8,256 downwards.
ACCAGGTCTCCGAAGCGCTCGGCAACACGCCCGCCGTCTGCCGCGCCTCCTACATCGACCCCCGCGTCCTCGACCGCTACCGCGACGGGACGACGATCCGGCCGGCGCCGAGCGCCAACGGCCGGATGACCGCGAAGCAGCGGCTGAAGATCGAGCGGGAAGTCATCGAGCTCGTCTCCTGAGCCCCCGGCCTCAGCTTCTTCCCGTTTCGCCTTGCCGGGGCACGGGGAGTTGGAGTTGGCAACCGTCAGCAGCTAGGGAAAGGCAAACCAGCATGGGCACCCAAGAGAGGCGGCCGTTCGCGGTCGTGACCGGCGCTTCGAGCGGAATCGGGTTCGAGCTCGCCAAGGTCTTCGCCGAAGAGGGCTTCGACCTCCTGATCACCGCCGAGGACGCCGAGATCGACCAGGCGCAGCGGGAGCTGAACCAGCTCACCGGCAGCGTCGAGTGCACCCGCCTCGACCTCTCCCGCGAGGAGGAGGTCGCCCGCCTCTACGAGCGGATCCAGGCCACCGCCCGTCCCGTCGACGTCCTCGTCCTCAACGCCGGGATCGGCGCCGGCGGCGACTTCGCCCGCGAAACCGAGCTGCGCAAGGAGCTGCGGCTGATCGACCTCAACGTCCGCTCCACCGTCCACCTCTGCAAGTTGGTGGTCCAGGACATGGTTGCTCGCGGCGAGGGCCGGATCCTCTTCACCTCCTCGATCGCCTCGACGATGCCGGGGGCCTACCAGGCCGCCTACAACGCCTCCAAGTCCTTCGTCCAGTCCTTCGCGCTGGCGATCCGCAACGAGCTCAAGGACACCGACGTCACCGTCACCTCGCTGATGCCGGGCCCGACGGAGACCGAGTTCTTCGAGCGGGCGGAAATGCTCGACACCCCGGTCGGCCAAGAAGAGAAGGACGACCCGGCCGAAGTCGCCCGCCAGGGCTTCGAGGCCCTGATGGCCGGCAGGGAAAAGGTCGTCGGCGGCAGCTTCAAGAACAAAGCGCAGACGGTCCTCGGCAAGGTCGTCCCCGACTCGGTCAAGGCCGAAATGCACCGCAAAATTGCCCAGCCGGCGACCGCCGGAGAGAGGGAGGGGCGATGAAAGCCGCCGTCTGGCACGGCCCCCGCGATGTCCGCGTCGACGAGGTCGACGATCCGAAGATCGAAGAAGCCACCGACGCGATCGTCCGCATCACCTCGAGCGCGATCTGCGGCTCCGACCTCCACCTCTACGAGGTCCTCTCCCCGTTCATGGAAGAGGGCGACATCCTCGGCCACGAGCCGATGGGGATCGTCGAGGAGGTCGGCCCGGAGGTGACCCACATCTCCCCCGGCGACCGCGTGGTCATCCCCTTCAACATCTCCTGCGGGCACTGCTGGATGTGCGACCAGCAGCTCTACGCCCAGTGCGAGACGACCCAGAACCACGAGGAGGAAAAAGGCGCCTCGCTGTTCGGCTACACCAAGCTCTACGGGCAGGTGCCGGGCGGGCAGGCCGAGTACCTGCGGGTGCCCCAGGCGCAATTCGGGCCGATCAAGGTCCCCGAGGGGCCACCCGACGATCGCTTCCTCTACCTCTCCGACGTGCTGCCGACCTCCTGGCAGGCGGTCGACTACGCGGCGATACCCGAGGGGGGCTCGGTCACCGTCTTCGGCCTTGGCCCGATCGGGCAGATGACCGCCCGCATCGCCGCCCACAAAGGGGCGCGGGTGATCGGCGTCGACATCGTCCCCGAGCGACTGGAGCTGGCCCGCAAGCACGGAATCGAGACGCTCGACCTCGAAGAGCACGAGGACATCTCCGACACGATCCGGGAGATGACCGAGGGCCGGGGCACCGATGGCGCGATCGACGCGGTCGGGATGGAGGCCCACGGCGCCCCGGTCGGCGAGCTCGCCCAGAAAGCGGCCGGCCTGCTGCCCGACGCGGTCGCCGAAAAGCTGATCGAAAAAGCGGCGATCGACCGCATGTCGGCGCTCTATCAGTGCTTCGACACCGTACGCCGCGGCGGCACCGTCTCGATCAGCGGCGTCTACGGCGGCATGGTCGACCCGATCCCGATGATGCAGCTCTTCGACAAGGGCGTGCAACTGCGGATGGGCCAGGCCCACGTGAAGAGATGGATCGACGAGATCATGCCCCTGGTCACCGACGACGCCGACCCGCTCGGGACCGAGGAGCTTGCCTCCCACAAGATCGGGATCGACGAGGTCCCGGGCGCCTACGAGACCTTCCAGAAGAAGGAAGACGGCGCGATCAAGTTCGTGATTCAGCCATGAGGGGAGCGTGAGCCAGATGCGCGTCGTCGTCACCGGGGCCAGCGGCAACGTCGGCACCAGCGTGCTCGAGGCCCTGGGTCGCGAGGCCAAGGTCGAGGAGATCGTCGGGATCGCCCGGCGGGTGCCCGAGGTGGAGATGCCGAAGGTGCGCTGGGTCGGCGCCGACGTCACCGAGGACGACCTGGTACCGATCTTCGCCGGCGCCGACGCGGTCGTCCACCTGGCCTGGGCGATCCAGCCGGGCCGGGACGAGCGGGTGACCGAGCGGATCAACGTCGAGGGCAGCCGCCGGGTCTTCGACGCGGTGGCGCGGGCAGGCGTCGGCGCCGTCGTCCACGCCTCCTCGGTCGGCGCCTACAGCCCCGGCCCGAAGCAGCGACAGGTCGACGAGTCCTGGCCCGTGGAAGGGATCCCGACCTCGTTCTACTCCCGTCACAAGGCGGCGGTGGAAACCCTCCTCGACGCCTTCGAGCGGCGCGAGCCGGAGGTCCGGGTGGTCCGACTGCGCCCCGGCTTGATCTTCAAATCCGAGGCCGCGAGCGAGATCCGCCGCCTCTTCGCCGGGCCGTTCCTGCCCGGCTTCCTGGTCCGAAAGCAGCTGGTGCCCCTGATCCCGAACGTGCCGCGGCTGCGCTTCCAGGCCGTCCACTCGCGCGACGTCGGCGAGGCCTACCGCCAGGCGGTCGTGCGCGACGTCCACGGCCCCTTCAACATCGCCGCCGAGCCGGAGATCGGGATCGAGGAGCTGCGCGAGTTCTTCGGCGCCCGCAGCTTCCCGCTGCCCGCCGGGGCGCTGCGCGCCGCCGCCGAGGTCACCTGGAAGCTGCGCCTGCAGCCCTCCCCTCCCGGCTGGATCGACCTCGCGCTCGGGGTGCCGATGATGGACAGCGCCCGCGCCCGCGCCGAGCTCGGCTGGGAGCCGAGCGTCACCTCGCTGCAGGCGCTCGACGACCTCCTGCGAGGGATGCGGAACGCCGAGGGGGCGCCGACGCCGCCGCTGGAGCCGACCGCCGGCGGGCCGATGCGGGCGCGTGAGATCGCCACCGGCGTCGGGCAGCGCCAGGGCACCTGAGCCGCCGTTTACGACCAGAAGAATTACCTCGCCTTAACCCCAAATTCGGGGAAGGTTCAGCGTTTTCGCGTCGAATGCAGGGGTACCGAGAAGCTATGGCGGGCTCCAGATTAAAAACCCTTCCTAAACCTGGCGAGGTCTGGCTCAGCTGTCCGCCCTACCTGATGATGGCCCGCATCGTCGCCGTCGACCTCGACGGCGACACCCCCGTCGTCAGTTACGAGCTGCACGACGACGACGGCTCGCTGCTGCAGGCGGTCGAGCACGCCGCACTGGACTACGGCTGGTGGCGCACCTTCCAGCGGCTCGAACCGCGCTTCGGCTGAGCCCCGTTTCTCCACCCGCCGCCGCTGGGTACTCGCGGGGGGATGGCAACTTCCGCCGCCGCTCCGCCCGGGCCGGACTCGAACGTCCTCGCCCAGACGGTCGCCTTCCACCGCGACCCACTCGGGTTCCTGCGCCGCCAGCAGGAGCGGTTCGGGGACGTCTTCCGGATCCGGCTGCTGACGGCGCGGCCGACCTTCGTCGTCACCGATCCGGAGGCGGTCCGAGACCTTCTCGGGGCCGATCCCAAGCGAGCTCGGGCCGGGGAGGCGCGGCGGGCGGTGCTGCCGTTCGCCTCCAGCCGCTCGGTCTTCGGCGGCGACGCCGAGGCCCACCGCTCGGCTCGCGCCCGTATCGCTCCCGCCCTCGCCCCCGACGTGCTCGACGCTCACCGGCCCGAGATGGCGCGGATCGCGGCGCGGCACGCGGCGGCGTGGCCGACGGGCCGGCCCTTCCGTCTGCTCTCGCGGATGCGCACCCTCTGCGACGAGATCTTCGTCCGCCTCGTCCTCGGCGTCCGCGACGAGCGGCTCGCAACCGAGCTGACCAGGGCGATCGGCCGCATGCTGCGCACCCCGGGGAACCCGCCGGTCACCCTGCCGGGTAAAGGCGACGGGGTGATGGGCGAGGTCGGCAACGCTCTCTTCGAGCAGCGCCAGGCGCCGGTCGTCGCCGCCCTCGCGGCGGCGGTGGAAGCGCGCCGGGCCGAGGCGAGCGAGGAGGTCGACGTGCTCGGCTGCATGGTGGCCGCCGAGGCCGAACTCACCACCGAGCAGATCGTCGACGAGCTGATGTCGCTGCTGATGGCGGCGCAGGAGCCGCCCTCGATCGCCCTCACCTGGATCCTCGAACGGCTGCGGCGGGAGACGCGGCTGGAAGAGGAGTTCCTCGCCGACCCGCACTCGCCCTTCTCCGACGCGGTCGTCCGCGAGACCCTGCGCCTGCGCCCGCCGGCTTCCGGGGCGCTGCGGCGCCTGCTCGAGCCGATGCGGGTCGATGGCCACGAGCTGCCACGGGGCGCCACCGTCCTCCTCCCCACCTCGCTCGTCCACCGCGACCGGCGCGGCTTCCGCGACCCGGACCGCTTCCAGCCCGAGCGCTGGCTCGCCGACATCACCCCCTCCTGGCCCTACTTCCCGTTCGGCGGCGGCGCCCGCCGCTGTGTCGGCGAACCGCTCGCCCACGCCGAGATCGAGACGGTGATCCCGGCAGTCCTGCGCAGGCTGCGGCTGAGCCCGCTGGCAAGCGAGCCGGAGCGGATGGTGCAGCGGGCGACCGTGTTGGTGCCTCTGCGCAGCCTGCTGGTCCGGGCCAGCTGCGGCTAAATGGCCGGCTCGCCGATCGCGGAGACGGCCTCCTCGGCGCTGTGGAAGACGAGGCCGTTGGCGGTGAGGCCGGTCATCGAGAGGATCCGCTCGACCTGGTCGGTCGCGCCGTAGACGGCGAGCCGGCTGCCGTTCTCCTCCATCCGGTTGTGGGCGCGAAGGATCACGGCGATTCCGGAGGAGTCGATGAAGGCGCACCGCTCCAAGCCAACGAGGACGCGGGAGCACTCGTCGACGGCGGCAGTCAGGACCTCGTCGAGCTGACCGGCGACGGCAAGATCGAGCTCGCCTTCGATCTGGATATCCCTGCAGTCCGGCTGCAGGTCCGTGGTGGTGACGCTAAAGCGCTGCATCTCGGCGAATTCTAGTTCCGACAACGGCCATGGCAAACCCTTCTTCGGATCGATCCCTTCGTTTCGGTCCGTAGATCGACTTGTCCAGCCGAATCCCGTGCCTCTGTTATCAAGCGATGCATCCGGCCCCACGTCCGGGAGCATCGGCTCAATCCTAACTTAAGCTCGCGCCGGTGTCACCCCGTAAGCCGCTGCCGCCGCCGGATGAGATCGTTGCCGCCATCGTCTCCCTCGCCGACGACGGGTTCTGCCGCCGCAGCGACCTGGCCAGGAACTTTCCGAGGCTGGAATCGCGCGACCTGCGGCGGGCGCTGCGGCGGGCGGTGGCACAGGGACTCGTGATCGAGCGTCGCGGACCCGACGGGGCCTTCCACCTCGCCGTCAGCAGCGAGGGTTGGAACCGCCACCGCAATGGGTAGCAGGGGACGATGAGCCCAGAGGACGGATCGGCGCTGAAGGTCCCGGCGGAGGCGGTGGCCGGCTACGCCGAGCCAGGTAAACGACCGCCCTTCCTCCCCTACCTCGCCTTCATGAGCATCTTCGGGACGCTGGTCAGCGCCGCCCTGCTGCTCGCCCGGCGCCAGGGCCGCGAGCTGCCGGACAAGGTCAGCGCCGGCGAGCTGCTGCTGATCGGCACCGCTTCGCACAAACTCAGCCGCGTCGTCTCCAAGGACAAGGTGACGAGCCCGCTGCGAGCGCCCTTCACCGAACTCGAAGGCAGGGGCGGCCCGGCCGAGTTCGAGGAGGGCAGCCGCGGCACCGGCCTGCGCAAAGCGATCGGCGAGCTGCTGATCTGCCCCTACTGTCTCGGCCTCTGGGTAGTCGCCGCCTTCTCGGTCGGGCTGCTGTTCGCCCCCCGGGTGACCCGCTTCGTCGCCTCTCTCTTCGCGGCGCTGACGATCTCGGACTTCTTCCAGATCGCCTACAAGGCCGCCGAGGAGAAGGGGCTCGGCTAGGAGGCGCCGTGCCGCGACCCCTGGAGGAGGCGGTGGTGGTGATCACCGGCGCCTCGAGCGGGATCGGCCGCGCCGCGGCGCTGCGGCTCGCCCACCGGGCGCGGGCGCTGGCGCTCTGCGCGCGCTCGGGGGAGGTGCTCGCCGAGGTCGCGGAGGAGTGCGAGCGCCGGGGAGCCGCGACGATCTGCCGGGCGCTCGACGTCGCCGACGAGGACGCGGTCGAGGCCTTCGCCGAGGCGGTCGAGGAGGACTTCGGGCGGATCGACGTCTGGGTCAACAACGCCGGCGCGATCGCCTATGGCCCCTTCGAGGAGATCCCCTCGGAGGTCTTCCGCGGCATCGTCGAGACCAACCTGATGGGACAGGTGCACGGGGCGCGATCGGCGCTGCGGCGCTTCCGCGCCCAGGGCAGCGGCGTCCTGATCAACATGTCCTCGGTCTGGGGGCGGGTCAGCACGCCCGAGGTGACTCCCTACATCGTCAGCAAGAACGCGGTCCGCGCTTTCTCCGAATGCCTCGCCGGCGAACTGGTCGACGAGGAGGAGATCCACGTCGCGACGATGGTCCCGCAGGCGGTCGACACGCCGATCTTCGAGCACGCCGGCAACTACACCGGCAAACAGGTGCGGCCGATTCCGCCGGTGCTCGACGTCGAGGAGCTCGCCCGCGGGATCGAGCTCTGCGCCGAGAACCCGAAGCGCGAAGTCAACTACGGCCAGGCGGGGCGGGCGCTGGAGATCCTCCACTCGCTGGCGCCGCCGCTCTACCGCCGCCTCGCCCACGGCGCCTTCGTCCGCGGCACCTGGGGCCGGGTCGGTGCCGCGCCGGCGCCGGGCAACGTGCTGGCGAGCCGCGGCCCCTACGCGGCCGCCGGCGGCTGGCACGCGCGGCGCCAGGGAGCGCTGCGCCGGGCCTTCCTCGCGGCCGCCACCGGCTCCGTTCGCGGGCTTTTCAAGAAGAACTCTTGAGGTTTATTTCGACCGTCACCGGGGGTAGCCTCGGCGCAACATGCAGGAGAACCGCCTGGCATGGATCTTCGGCTCGTCGCGCAGCGGCAGCACCTGGCTGCTGAAGATGCTCTCCGACCTCGAGGGCGTGGTGCCGATCGACGATCCCCACCTCGGTCATCACCTCGGCGTCTGGCGCCCGATCCCGCTCGCCTGGGCCGCCTGCGAGGACCCGCCCCAGCTCAGCACCCTGCTGGACATCAAGGCCGAGGAGCCGGGGTACTTCTTCGCCGAGCGCTACCGCGAGGCCTGGGAACAGCCGCTGCGCGACCTGATCGCAGCCCGCTTCGAGGCGCAGGCGACCGAGGCGGGGGTCGAGGACCCGGCCGGCGCCGCGGCCTTCGTCGTCAAGGAGCCGGGCTCCCACGTCGCCCCCTTCCTCGCCGAGCTCTTCCCCGCCTCGAAGGTGATCTTCCTCCTGCGCGACGGGCGCGACGTCGTCGACTCCTGGCTCGACGCCTACAGCGACGGCTCATGGGCGATCCCCGGCGGCGCCTTCCCGGTCTCCGACGAGGGCCGGATCCCGCTGATCCGCTGGCTCTCGGAAGTCTGGGCCTTCCGCAGCCGTGAGGTCCGCAAGGCCTATGAGGCGCGGGCCGAGGAGGCCCGGATCCTGATCCGCTACGAGGACCTGCGCGGGGATACCGAGACCTGCCTCGCCCGGATCTGCGGGATGATCGAGCTCGATCCCGAGCCGGTGCCGGAGGTGGTCGAAGCGCACCGTTTCGAGAAGCAGCCGCGCGCCGCCCGCGGCCGTCAGCGCTTCATCCGCCGCGCCCAGCCAGGAGGCTGGCGCGAGAACCTCAACCAGGCCGAGCAGCGCGCGATGCACGAGGTGATGGGCGAGACCCTGGCCGAGTTCGGCTACGAGGTCGATGAGCCGCTCGTCGCAACCGGTTAAGACCGTCAGTGTGTAATTGAGCACCTCATAGGTGCCGAACTACACACTGG
>DATMBY010000235.1:0-26091 GCA_035558995.1 Solirubrobacterales bacterium | reverse complement strand
GCCGGGTGCGGGCCCAGAGGTAGGTGGCCGGCAGGCCGGAGGGGTCGCCGTCGAAGCGCGTGTCGAGCAGCGGTTTCCAGATCCGCTCCCAGACCTGGTTGCCGCAGATCCGCCGCAGCCAGGTCTCGAGCGGGATCCGCTCCAGCTTCTCGTAGGAGCTGCGCAGCTGGCATTGGGCGACGAAGGCGCCGAGGCGCAGCCGCGCCGGCGGGCTCAGCGGAGAAAAGCGCAGGAGGTCGCCGACCCCGTTGAAGTCGTGCATCTCACCGCCGGAGAAGAAGCCGGCGCCGACCGGCGTGAACCGCAGCTGATCGCCGAGCCCAACCTCCTCGGCCATCGCGACCATCCGCTGGTCGGCGGGCGTGATCACGTGGTAGAAGCGGTCGACCTCGTGGCCGCCGAAGTCGAAGGTGCCGGCGAGGCCGCCGAGGTTGGGGCCTCGCTCGACGACCGTCACCCGCGCGCCCTGCTGGGCGAGGCGCAGCGCCAGCGAGACGCCGAGGACGCCGCCGCCGACGACGCCGATCCGCGGTGCGCCGGCGTCCATCAGAATCGCGCTGCCGGTGCCGGCGCAGTGGCCGGGCCGCCCTCGGTCGCCGTCGCGGCGGCCGGCTCGGGCAGGCCCTTCGGCGCCGTCGCCTCCGCCAGCGGCGAGACCGGCGGCGGCTGGATCCGGCCCACCAGGTGCGCCGCCATCACTCTCATGTAGGCGAGCACGGTCGGCTTCAGCTGCATCTTCGACTCGCCTTTGCGGGTCGTCCAATCGTTGGTCGTCGGCACCTCGGCCACCTTGGCGCCGGCGTTGAAGAGCTTCAGCAGGAGCTCGACGTTGGCGGCGAAGCCGGGCTCGCGGACCAGCAGGTAGCCGTAGGTGTCGGCCGCTTTGCGGAGCGTCCCGGCCCGGTAGACGCGGTAGAGCGAGGAGAGCGTGTGCATCTCGCGCAGGCCGCCGAGATAGCGAAAGGTGTTGGAGACCGATTTGCTCGCCGCCAGGCGCCAGCCGGCGACGCCGACGATCTTGCCGCCGGGCGCGTAAACCGAGGCGAGGACGACGTCGGCGCCCTGCTCGAAGAGCGCGATCATCCGCGGCAGGTCGGAGAGATCGGAGGTGGTGTCGGCCTCGAGGGTGACGATCGCGTCCTCGTCGGAGGACTCCTTCAGGGCCGAGCGGATGCCGGTGTTGATCGCCGTGCCGAGGCCGCGGTTGACGGTGTGGGTCACGACCGCCAGGTGCATGTCCTGGGCGTGTTCGCGGATCACCTCGCCGGTGCCGTCGGTGGAGCCGTCGTCGACGATGATCACCCGCGCCCCCAGCTCGCGCGCGACCGGCGCCAGGTCGGAGAGCAGCCGGGGGATGTTCTCGGCCTCGTTGTAGGCGGGAATCACGAAGCGGATCATGCGAAGACCTCCAGGGGCCGGGGGGCGGGGATGTCGAGCAGCTCGACCGGGCGGCGGACGGCGGCCGACTCGCGCACAGCCAGCGCCGCGGCCAGGGCCTTGACGCCGTCGTGGGCGCCAACCGGCTCCGGCGTGTCGTCGAGGACGCAGCGGCAGAAGGCTTCGAGCTCGGCCCGCAGCGGCTCGGCCTTGGCGAGCGAGAAGCGGACCGCCGCCCCCTCGCCGTCTCCGCGCAGGACCGAGAGGCCGTCCCACTGCAGCGGCGCCGTCGTCGACTCGACGAACCAGACGTCCTGGGTGATGTAGCTCGCCCGCAGCAGGCCGTTCTCGCCGATCAGGGCGATCTCCCGCTTCTTCTCCGGGGTCAGCCAGTTGACGTCGAGCAGCCCCAGCGTCTGCGCCTCGTCCTCGCCGCCGAAGCGGGCGAGGCAGGTGAGCAGGTCCTCCTGGGAGCTGTGCTGGAAGCGACCGCCGTCGGCGTAGATCTCGTGGATCGTGCCGTCGAGGACGTACTGCATGACGTCGAGGTCGTGGGTGGCGAGGTCGATCGCGACGCCGGTGTCCTGGATCCGCGTCGGCAGCGGCCCGACCCGGGTCGTGTGGGCCCGGTAGACGCGGCCGAGGCGGCCGTCGGCGACCAGCTCGCGCAGCTTCTCGACCGCGGGGTTGAAGCGCTCGACGTGGCCGACCATCAGCTTGCGGTCGGCTTCGATCGCGGCGCCGCGCATCCGCAGGGCGTCGGGAAGGGTGGTCGCGATCGGCTTCTCGACGAGCACGTGAAGCCCGGCCGCGAGCGCGTCCAGCGCCACCTCGGCGTGGTGCTCGGAGGGGCAGGCGATCGAGACCGCGTCGAGCTCGTCGCCGTCTTCGATCAGGTCGCGCCAGTCGGAGAACTCGAGCGCTTGCGAGCCGGCCAGCGCCCTGCTCCGCGCCTCGGGCGAGGGATCGGCGACGGCGACCAGCTCGGCGCAGTCGAGCTGGGCGTAGTTGCGAACGTGGAAGGCGCCCATCCGGCCGCAGCCGATGACGCCGACCCGAAGTTGTTCAGACAAGGGACTCCTCCCGCGAGCGGTCGAGGTGGGCGACGGTCAGCTCGGCGATCCGCTCGGCCGCGTGGCCGTCGCCGAAGATCGGCGGGCGCTCGCTCGGCAGCGGCTTCGCCAGGGCGTCGCGGAACTTCTCGCTGTCGACGCCGACCAGCGTGTTCCAGCCGGTCGAGACGGTCTCGATCCACTCCGTCTCCTCGCGCATCGTGATGCACGGCACCCCCCACAGATAGGCCTCGCGCTGGACGCCACCGGAGTCGGTCGCGATCGCCTTCGCGTCGCGCTCGAGGGTCAGCATCTCGGTGTAGGTCACCGGGTCGCGCACCTCGACGTTGGCGGGCACCTCGAGGTTCCAGGTCTCGATGCTCTTCCGCGTCCGCGGGTGCAGGGGGAAGATCACCCGGCATTCGGCGGCGCCGAGACAGGCGAGGACGGCGGCCAGCCGCACGGCGGAGTCGGTGTTGTAGTTGCGGTGGGCGGTGGCGAGGACGTAATCGCCCTCCTCGCGCCTCTCCGGCAGCCGCGGCATCGTCGCCAGCAGAACGTCGGCGAGGACGTCGCCGGTGACGTGGACAGTTCCCTTGACCCCCTCTTCCAGGAGGACGTCGCGGGCGTGCTCACAGGGGGCGAAGAGAAGGTCGGAGAGCTCGTCGGTCTCGATCCGGTTGGCCTCCTCGGGCATGTCCTGGCGGTAGCTGCGCAGCCCCGCCTCGACGTGGATCAGCGGCATCCCGGCGGCGACGGCGGCGCGGGCGCCGGCGATCGTCGCGTGGGTGTCGCCGCGGACCAGGACCGCGTCGGGCTCGCGGCTGGCGATCACGCGGCCGATCCGTTCCTCGGCCACCGTCACCGCCGCCCCCGGCGGCAGCGAGCCGACGCCGAGGTTGAACTCCGGCAGCGGCAGGTGCAGGTCGGCGATCTGCAGGTCGGACATCCCCGGGTCGTAGTGCTGCCCGGTGTGGACGAGGATCTCCTCGACGCAGCTCGAGTAGGCGAGCGAGAGCGGCGCCGCCTGCACTATCTCGGGGCGAGAGCCGATCACGGAGACGATTCGGGCTGCCATGTGCAATCAACGCGAGAGGGCTGCGCGTCTTTTCGCCGCCGCGGAAAAAACTTGCCGCGCCGGGTGACAGGATCCGCAAGCATCGGCCGCCGCGGGCGCGGGCCGCAAGAGTTCCGCCCCCGCCGTCGTTGTGTTTAGCGATGGAGGCTCACGGACTCACCCGCGAGGAGGCTCTCACCGGGAGCGCGACCCGCCGTCGCACGGTCGAGGCGCTGCGCCGCTGCATCGACGTCGCCTTCGCCCTCGCCCTGATCCTGCTGCTGAGCCCGGTCCTGATCGCCGTCGCCCTCGCGGTGCGGATCGACAGCCGCGGCCCCGCCTTCTTCCGCCAGCGCCGGGTCGGCCACCGGGAACGCGAGTTCACCCTCTACAAGTTCCGCAGCATGCGGGTCGACGCCGATCCCCGCGGCCACAAGGAGTACGTGACGGCGCTGATCAAGGGCGAGGACGAACGCCCCGAGGGCGGCCGCGAGAACCTCTACAAGCTCGCCGTCGACAACCGGATCACCCCGGTCGGGCGCTGGATCAGGCGCTGGAGCCTCGACGAGCTGCCCCAGCTCTTCAACGTCGTCAAGGGCGACATGACCCTGGTCGGTCCACGGCCGGCGATCCCCTACGAGGTCGCCGAGTACCCGCACTGGTACCGCCAGCGCTTCTCCGTCAAGCCCGGCCTGACCGGCTACTGGCAGGTCAGCGGCCGCAGCGAACGCACCTACGAGGAAATGGTCCGCCTCGACATCGAGTACGCGAAGCGCCGCACGCTCGGCCTCGACCTCTCGATCCTTCTCAAGACCCCATGGGTAGTCCTAAGCCGAAAGGGAGCAGAGTGAATCCAGCAGGAGCAATCGGAACCTTGGTCGTCGGCTACGGCTACTGGGGCCCGAACATCGTCCGCAACGTCGTCGAGCGCCCCGAGTTCCGTCTGATGGGTCTCTGCGAGCTCGACGAAGGCCGCGCCGAAGACTTCCGCCGGCGCCATCCCGGGATCTGGATCGAGCCCGATCTCGACGCCGCCCTGGCCGACCCGCGGATCGAGGCGGTGGCGATCGCCACCCCGCCCCACACCCACTACAACCTCGTCCGCCGGGCGCTGGAGGCCGGCAAGCACGTCCTCGTCGAGAAGCCGCTGGCGCGGACGGCGCAGGAGGCGGCGACCCTGAGCGCACTGGCGGAGGAGCTCGGTCTGGTGATGATGCCCGGCCACACCTTCGTCTACAGCCCCTCGGTCAACGCGGTCCGCGACCTGATCCAGAGCGACGAGCTGGGTGAGATCTACTTCATCACCTCCTCGCGGATGAACCTCGGCCTCTACCAGAAAGACGGGGTCGTCCTCGACCTCGCCCCGCACGACCTCTCGATCCTCCTGCACTGGCTGAACCGGCCGTTGCTCGAGGTCTCGGCGACCGGACGCAGCGTCTTCCAGGAGGGCATCCACGAGACCGCCTTCCTCACCCTCCGCTTCGAGGGCGGGACCCAGGCCAACGTCCAGCTGTCCTGGTTGGCGCCGCGCAAGATGCGCCAGATGGTCGTCGTCGGCAGCCAGCGGATGGTCCAGTACGAGGACACCGCGGCCGACGACTCGGTCCGGATCTACGATCGCGGGCTCGACTTCGACGAGCCCCCGGCGAACTTCGGCGAGTACCGCCTCACCTACCGCACCGGCGACATGATCGCGCCGCGGGTCCCGGCCTCCGAGCCGCTGGGACAGGAGCTGCGCGACTTCGCCTCGGCGATCCGCGAGGGCACGACGCCGGTCTCCAACGCCCACCTCGGCCTCGAGATCGTCCTCTGCCTGGAGGCCCTGGAGGAGTCGCTGCAGAACCAGGGCAAGCCGGTGGCGGTCCAGCCGATCGCCGAGGCGCTCAGCGCCGTCCGGACCAATCTTCCGGCACCGCTGCCGAGCCGCGACTAAACCCCTTCGTCACCGTTGGGCGCTGTCTCGCGGTTGCGAGGAACGACGCCGAGGAACTCCAGCTCGGCGAGGTAGACCAGCACCGCGTGGGTCGCCAGACGGCTCACCGTGGTGTGTTGCTCCGCGGCCTCCCGCGAAAGGAACGCTTCGGTTTCCCGGTCGAAGGTTAGGTCGAATTTGGTCACAGTGTCTGATGGTGCCTTCAGAAAGCGGGGAGCCGCAACCGGCTTCCGCCCGACCTTGAGCTTGTACACATAGTGGAGCAGCGCTTTGCGGGTTCCGGCTTCGACGTTTCCGAAGTGTCCTTCCAGCCCGATACAAGCGAGTTTTCCGAGTTCGACGTTGACCATCCCGATGTAAAGAACTCCCCTGGGGTGGGCAACATTTGCATCGAGCGCGGCGATTCCTCCTTATCTCAGCCCCTGCGCAAACCGTTAACTTCTTGAGCAAATCGGGTCTTTTGCAGGAAACTTGGCCGAACGGCTCCTAATAGTAGGAGTTCGTCGTTGACAATCCGCCTCAATGGTGATCAGCTTCAGCCGAATTTAATCCCGCTGTGTGCGGGTTGGACGTTTGTTCTATTCCCCAGTTTGGAAACTTTTTTGAAAACCCACAGGAAGTGCATGCGGTGAGCATGAGGGAGAACACCAATGAGCAGCGCGTCCGAGGGCTCCGGATCGAGCCACGGGGCCGGCAATTTGACGCAGGAGGCTGTGACTCGTGCTAAGGCGGGAGACTCCGAGGGACTGCATTACCTCTACGTTCGATACGCGGATGACGTCCGTCGGTTCATCAATGGGCTAGTCCGCGATCAGCACGAGGCCGAAGACATCACCCAGAACGTCTTCGCCAAGCTGATGACCGCGATCAACAAGTACGAAGAGCGCGCGGTGCCGTTCGACGCCTGGATCCTCCGCGTCGCCCGCAACGCGGCGCTCGACCACCTGCGGGCAAAGCGGGCGATCCCGACCGAGGAGGTGAGGCTCACCGACACCGGGCGCGCCGAGACGGCTCAGGATCGCGGTCGCGCCCTGCGGCAGGCGCTCGAAGACCTGCCCGAGGACCAGCGGGAGGTGCTGGTGCTGCGGCACATCGTCGGCCTCTCCCCGGTGGAGATAGCGGACACGCTCGACAAGAGCGAGAGCTCGGTCCACGGCCTTCATCACCGCGGCCGCCGCTCCCTGCGCGCCAACCTCTCCGACCTCGGCGCGGCGCCGGTGGTCGGCTCCCCCCAGGGCTCCTAGGCGCGGGCGTCGCCTTCGCCCGAGTCGAGGTCGTCGAGGATCCGCTGGGTGAGGCGACCGGCGTCGAGCTCGGCGGCGAAGTAGAAGGCCGCGTGCTCGGCCAGTTGCTCGACCGAGACCCCCTGCCGCTCCGCCTCCTGCTCGAATTCCCGCCAGAGACCGGCGTCCAGCTCCAGCTCGATCGAAGCGGCCCCCTCCGTCTCGCTGCCGCGGAGGAAATCGGGGTACGGCCAGGCCGGCCGCTCGGAGTTCCGGTCGCCGAGGTAGCAGCGGATCGCCCCGTCCAGCCCTACCGCCGCCGGCACGTCGCCGCCGCCGGTCAAGCCCTCGAGGGCAAGGCGGCTGAGGACAACCGCCACCTGCCGCTTTTCCCCGTCGTCGCGGGCCAACTTGAGTCCTCCCCCAGTCACGGTCATGTACCAGGACCTACCCTCTCGGCCGGTTTGGCGAACTAGCCAGTCCTTCTTCTATCCGATTTTCAGCCTCCCCGCTACCCCCGCGGGACCCTGGACAGCTAGTCGAGCAGGCCCTTCTGCCGCGCCCCTTCGACCGTCTGGACGAGGGTTTCATCCGCGTCGTAGAGCGGTTTCCAGCCGAGTTCACGGCGAGCCTTGCCGGAATCCATGAGAACCGGGGTGTCCAGCGCCGTGGCCCACTCCAGCTTCGAGGAGGCGAAGGTGAGCCGTCGGGCGGCGGCGGTGCCGACCCCCACCGCGGGACCGGGAACGGGAAGCGAGCGCCAGCCGAGGGCTGCGGCCAGGTCGGAGACCTGGATCTCCCCCTCGCCGGCGAGGTTGTAGACGCCGGGAGGGCCGTCGCCGCAGATCGCCGCCGCCATCGCCCGGGCGACATCGTCGTGGTGGACGAGCTGGAACGGAACACCCGGATCGGGTAGGACCGGCGCCACCAGCGGCAGCTTTTCCACGCCCCTGCGCAGCAGTGGCACGGGATCTCCGACACGTACCGCGTCGACGGTCTGCTCGACCAGCATCGTCGCCCGCGGGCCGGCGACGATGCAGGGGCGGAAGACGTAGGGCTCGACTGCGCTGCCCAGCAGCAGCTCCTCGAGCAGGTCCTCCAACTCCGCCTTCTGGACCGAGTAGTAGAAGCTCTCCGAGCCGCGGGCCGGGACCTCCTCGGTCAGCGGCTGCGGGTTCTCGGGGTGGAAGCCGTAGGCGGCGACCGAAGAGGCGTAGACGAGCCGCTGGACCCCGGCCCGGATCGCCGCTTCGAAGACGTTGCGGGTCCCCTGCAGGTTGACCTTGCGCGTCTCCTCGCGGCTGCCGAAGATCGCGAAAGCGAGATGGACGGCGACGTCCACCCCGTCGAACAGCGCCGCCAGCGCCCCCCGATCGAGGATGTCCCCCCGCCGATAGGCAACCTTCTCCCACCCCTCCTCAGAAGGATCGAAAGGCCGCCGAGCCATCCCCAGCACCTCCTTCACCTCAGGACGCCGCTCCAACTCGGCCATCAAGGGTTTCCCAATCTCCCCCGTAGGGCCCGTGACCGCGACTTTCAGCGCCATCCACCAATCGTATGGGAGGGCCGGGTGCCCCTCCCAGGACACTCAACATCGAGCCATAGCGAGATGTGTCCGGGGAGGGGCACCCGGCCCTCCCTAAGCGGCCGGAGTCACTCGATAGGCGTCGAAGACCGAATCGACATTGCGAAGGCGGCTAATGCAGTGCTTGAGCTGCTCCGTATCCCCCACCTCAACCACGAACTTGTTTTTCACCATCGGGTGGTTGGTCGTGCAGGAGGCGCCGATGATGTTGATCCCCGCCTCCGAGAAGGTCCGCGAGAGGTCCTCGAGCAGGCGGGTGCGGTCGTAGGCGTCGATCTGCAGCTCGACCCGGTAGGAGGCCTCGTTTTCGCCCTCCCACCGCACCTCGACGAAGCGCTCGGGGGCCTTTTTCAGCGCCTTGAGGTTCTTGCAGTCGGTGCGGTGGATCGTGATCCCACGGCCGAGCGAGACGTAGCCGGCGATCTCGTCCCCCGGCACAGGCCGGCAGCACTTGGCCAGGCGCACGGCGACGTTCTCGACGCCCTTGACGATGATCCCGTAGTTGGAGGCATCCTTGGTCCGCCGGGCCTTGTCCTCGCGGCCGACGGGGGCGCCGGGGGCCTCCTCCTCGACCCCCTCCCCCGCTTTCAGCCTCTGCATCAGCTTGTTGGCGGCGGTCTTGGCCGAGATTTTGCCCTGGCCGAGGGCGATGTAGAACTCGGTCCCTTTGCGGAAGCCCATCTCGCGGATCACGTCCGCCAGCAGGGCCGAGCCGGAGACTTTCTGCATCGGGATCCCGCGCGTGCGCAGCGCTTCCTCGAGCTTCTCGCGGCCGTCGCGCTCGGCGTCCTCGCGCCGCTCCTCTTTGAACCAGGAGCGGATCTTGTTGCGGGCGCGGTTGGTCCGCACCAGTTTCAGCCAGTCGAGCGAGGGACCGCGCTTCTGCTTGGCGGTCAGCACCTCGACGATGTCGCCCGAGCGCAGCTGGTAGTGCAGCGGCACGATCGAGCCGTTGACCTTCGCCCCGACGCAGCTGTGGCCGACGTCGGTGTGGACGGCGTAGGCGAAGTCGAGCGGGGTCGAGCCGGCGGAGAGGTTCTTCACTTCCCCCTTCGGGGTGAAGACGAAGACTTCGTCCTCGAAGAGGTCGACCTTGAGCGATTCGAGGAACTCGGTCGGGTCCTGTTCGCCCTCGGCCTCGACCAGCTGCCGCAGCCAGGTCATCTTCTCCCGCTCCGGGTCCCCCTTGGTGCCCTCTTTGTAGGCGACGTGGGCGGCGATCCCGTACTCGGCGAGCTTGTGCATCTCCTCGGTCCGGATCTGGATCTCGAGCGGTTTGCCCTCGGGGCCGATCACGGTCGTGTGCAGCGCCTGGTACATGTTGGCTTTCGGCATCGCCACCCAGTCCTTGAAGCGGCCGGGGAGCGGCTTCCAGAGCGAGTGGATGACGCCGATCGCGCCGTAGCAGTCTTTGACCGAGTGGACGATCACCCGCATCGCCGTCAGGTCGAAGATCTCGTTGAACTCGCGGCCCTTCTTCGCCATCTTCGTGTAGATCGAGTAGAAGTGCTTGGCGCGGCCGGAGATCTCGGCCTCGATCCCGACCTGCTCCAGCTCGCGGGCGAGAAACTCGCCCGCCTCGGAGACGAAGTTTTCGCGCTCGTCGCGCTGCTGGGCGACGAGCTGCTTGATTTCTTTGTACTTGCGCGGGTGCAGGGTCGCGAAGGCGAGGTCCTCGAGCTCCCATTTGATCGCGTGGATCCCCAGCCGGTGCGCCAGCGGCGCGTAGATCTCCAGCGTCTCGTGCGACTTCAGCGTCTGTTTCTGCTTCGGCAGGGCACCGAGGGTGCGCATGTTGTGGAGGCGGTCGGCCAGCTTGATCAGGATCACCCTGACGTCGGTGGCCATCGCCACCATCATCTTCCGGTAGTTCTCGGCCTGCCGCTCGTCGCGGCTCTCGAAGGTGATCCCGGTCAGCTTGGTGACCCCGTCGACCAGCTGGGCGACCTCCTCGCCGAACTCGGTCCGGATTTCGTCGAGGCTGGCGGTGGTGTCCTCGACGGTGTCGTGGAGGAGCGCGGCGCAGAGGGTCTCGGTGTCGAGCCGCATCCCGGCGCATATCTGGGCCACCCCCACGGGATGGGTGATGAACTCGTCGCCGGAGTAGCGGCGCTGGTCGGCGTGGCGGTCGCAGGCGAAGTCGAACGCCCGCTCGACCCGCGCCCGGTCGATCGGCGCCACCGCGACCGCGGTGCCGCCCGAGGCGCTGCTCCCCAGGGCGCCGTTCACGTTTCCGGCCTCGGGCGCAGCCGAGTCGAACTCCTCGACCACGGCGAAGAGATCGGCGAGGAGCTCCTTGTGCTCTACGGCAGTTTGGGTCTTGCTGGAAATCGCTGAGCCTCCGAAAGCTGGGCGCTGTAGGCACGGAAAGCAGCTGAGCGCTGTAGATCCGTCCTCACGGAGGATACGACCCGCACCACCCCTGCGCCGCCCTGCGACGAACCCTGCAGCAGCCCCAGCTCGCGAAGGACGCGGAAGCGCCGTGCCGAAGCCTCGGGGCAGAGCGGGTGGCTGCCCCGGCCCGCCAGCGCCTCCCGCAGCCGCTTTCCGCGGGCGTCGCCGGTCTGGCGCAGCACCCGGTAGGTGGCCGCCACCCCCTCGCGGGTAGCCCACTGCTCGGCCAGCGCCTGCGCCGCGAACTCCACCTCCGCCTCGGTCCAGGGGGCGTGGAGGAAGCCGCCCCCCTCGCAGGGCCTGCGGGCGCGGAGCTGATCCTCCTCGCTACGCGGCGGATCGACGAGGACCACGTGCTCGAAGGCCGCCGCCAGCTCCGGCCGCCGCTCCAGCGCCGCGTAGTCGGTCAGGGCCAGGCCCGATTCCGCCCGGTTCACGAGCCGCCCGATCTCCTCGTCGGAGCAGCGATGGCAGGCGATCAAGGCGGCGCCGCCATTGAAGCGGGCGAGACCCGTGGCCCCGTTCGCCAGCGCCGCCCGCCGCGAGGCGTCGGCGCAGACCGCCAGCACCCCTGCCCCGCTCGACACCAGCTCCGCCACCACGACCGTCGCCGGCGCGTTTCCCTCCACCAACCGCCGTCCAGCCTCGCGAGTCCGCATCAACCCTTCTTGTAGACGGGTTGACGCGGACTCGGCGGTTGGTTCCGTCGAGAGCTCGGCTTCGAATCGGGTCCACCAGGCGGCTTCGTCGCTGGTGCAGGCATGGGGCAGCACGGGCGTCTCGGCCTCGGGACCGCTCGCCTCCGGCTCCTCGAGCGGGTGGAGCTCGCGCAGGACGACCCGCGGCTCGACCGAGCCGTTCCAGTGGTTGAGCTCCAGGCGGACGCTGGCGTCGAGCACGTCCTCGTCCTCGACCCCGAGGCTGGAGCGACCAAAAGCGACCCCGAGCGCCCGGTGGGCGCCGCTGTGGAGGCTGAAGCGGGCGTGCTTGCCCTCCCCCATCGCTCGCACGTCGCTGACCCGGGCCGACGGCACCAGCAGCCGCACCCCGGGGTTGCCCATCCCGAACGGCGCCAGCTGCTTCAGCTCTTCGGCCAGCTCGAGGCCGAGGCCGACCCCGCCGACGATCGCGTCGACCTTTTCGGTCCGTTGCAGATCCTCGGGACTCAGCACCTCGTCGGCGTGGGCGGCGAACGCCGCCTGGAAGGCGCCCAGGTTGTCGGCCTTGATCTGCAGCCCCGCCGCGGCCCGGTGGCCGCCGAAGCCCTCCAGGTGCTCGGCGCAGGCCCGCAGGGCGGCGAGCAGGTCGAAGCCGGGGATGCTGCGCCCCGACCCCCGCCCGTTCCCCTCTGCGTCCAGGGAGATCACGACCACCGGGCGGCGGTGGCGCTCGACCATCCGCGAGGCGACGATCCCGACGACGCCGGGGTGCCAGTCCTCGCCGGCGACCGCGAACCCGCGCGCCTCCTGCAGCTCCGCCGGCAGCTCCCGCCAGGCCGCCTCGGCCGCCGCATCCACCTCGCGCTCGGTCGCCCGCCGTTCCGAGTTGGCCTTGCTCAGCTCGATCGCGATCGCCTCGGCCCGCTGCTCGTCGTCGGTGAGGAAGAGCTCGACCCCGGCATCGGCCCGGTACAGGCGCCCCGCCGCGTTGATCCGCGGCGCCAGCCGGAACGCGAGGTCCCCCTCGTCGAGCCGCTCCGGCTCGCATCTGGCGGCCTCCATCAGGGCCCGCAGGCCGAGCCGGCGCCCGCGCCTGATCTCCGCCAGGCCGCGCTTGACGAGCGAGCGGTTCTCGCCGACCAGCGGCACCACGTCGGCCACGGTCGCCAGAGCCACCAGGTCCAGGTCCGCCTCCGGGTCGGCACCCAAAGCGCAGCTCAGCTTCCAGGCCACCGCGGTGCCGCAAAGCGACTCGAACGGATAACCGGAGACCTGGGGATGGAGGACCAGGCAGTCCGGCAGCTCCTCCCCCTGCTGATGGTGATCGGTGACCACCACCTCCATCCCCAGCTCCCGCGCCAGCCGGACCTCCGTGACCGAGGTGATCCCGCAGTCCACCGTCAGCAGCAGCCCCGTCCCCCGCTCCGCCAGCCGCCGCACGTTCTCGACCGAGAGGCCGTAGCCGTCCTCGATCCGGTTCGGGATGAACCAGTCGACCTCGGCTCCGAGCCCCCGCAGCGTCGAGACCGTCAACGCGGTCGCGCAGACGCCGTCGACGTCGAAATCTCCATGGACGGTGATCCGCCGGCCGGCCTCGATCGCGCCTCGGACGACCTCGGTGACCTCCGCCATCCCCGCGAACGCGCTCGGCGGATGGGTCTCGTCAGCGGCGAGGAAGGACCGCGCCTGCTCGGGCGTCCGGTACCCGCGCCGCACCAGCGTCACCGCAACCGGCTCGCTCACCCCGAGCTCGTCGGCCAGCATGCGTGCCTCTGCGTACTCGTACGGTTCGGCGGCGAATGAAGCGGTGTTCGGCGGCACCCTTTCAGGCTGCCCTTGGCTTCGGACGGAAAGAGAAGTGAGGAAGCGGCCGAAATTGCAGCTAAATCTCAGCCCAGGCGTTCTTCGGAGCGGACGCCGATCGCGTAGACGATCGCGAGGCCGATCAGGGTCCCCGGGATCGCGATCAGCGCCGTCGAGAGATCGGTGTCGCCGAGGTCTTTGCCGCTGATCTCCTGGACGATCATCCCGAAGACGATCGAGCCCAGCACGGCGCCGAGGAAGGCCCCGACGATTCCCTGCCAGAAGCGGTCAGGCAGGAAGACCGTGAAGTGCCAGAGGGCGATGCCCATCATGAAGAAGACGACCAGTGCCATCAGCGGGACCTCCCGTGCTTGCGGCGGGCCTGGCGGCGGGCCCGGCGCTCGGCGTTTCGCTGACGGCGCTCGTTCGAGGCGGCCGCGGCAGCCTCGGTGTCGCCGTTGTCGCGCGAGCCGGAGCCGTTGCCGGAGTCGTCCTCGCGCTCGACCGTCGCGACCGAGCTCGGCGCAACCTCCGCCGCTGGCGCCTGCGGCTCGGGAGCGGCTTCCCCTTCGCGTTCGTCGTCGCGGCCCAGCTTCGCCATCTCGATCTCGTCGGCGTAGGCCGGGACGCGGCCGCCTTCGGCTTCGGCGATCCGCAGGCGACGGCGCACGAACCCGGGCTCGCGTTCCTTCCAGGCGGTCAGGACCGGCGAGGCGATGAAGATCGAGGAGTAGGTTCCGGAGGCGATCCCGACCAGCATCGCGAAGGCGAAGTCCTGCAGGGTGGCGCCCCCGAAGACCATCAGGGAGGTGACGCCGAGCAGGGTCGAGAAGCTCGTTACCAGCGATCGCGTCAGCACCTCGCTCATCGAG
Organism: Solirubrobacterales bacterium; assembly: GCA_035558995.1. Taxonomy (GTDB): domain Bacteria; phylum Actinomycetota; class Thermoleophilia; order Solirubrobacterales; family 70-9; genus VAYN01. The sequence goes on along the minus strand of DATMBY010000235.1, from coordinate 12,136 downwards.
CGGTTGACGATCTGGGAGAAGGCGGCGCGCGGCATCCGCGGCACGTTCTCGCGGATCCGGTCGAAGACGATGATCGTGTCGTAGATCGAGTAACCCAAGATCGTCAGGAAGGCGGCGACCGTACCGCTGCTCACCTCTTTTCCGGTCAACGAGTAGACGCCCGCCGTGATCAGGATGTCGTGGAAGATCGCGATCAGCACCGGGATCGCGAACTTCGGGTCGAACCGAAGCGCCACGTAACCCGCGATCACCAGCATCGAGAAGATCAAAGCCTTGAGCGCGCTGTTGGCCACCTGCTGGCCGAAGGTCGGCCCGACGCTGGTGCTGTCGAACCCGTTTTCGACGATCCCGAATTCGGAGCCCAGAGCGGCTTCGGCCTCCCGGACCTGACTCGGTTCCAGCTGGTGGGACTGGATCTGGAAGACGTCTTTGCCCGGGAAGGCCTTGTCGTTGACGGCCTGGATCTCCTCGCCCTTGATTCCGGCTTCCTCCAGCGCCTGCCGCACCTCTTCCTCGTCCGTGTCGGCTTCGACCGCGACGGTGATCCTGGTCCCCGACTCGAAGTCGATCCCGAAGTTGAGCTGCTTCGTCGCCAGGGCGAGGCCGCCGATGACCAGGATCACGCCCGAGATCGAGAAGAACCAGCGGCTCGCGCCCATGAAGTCGAAGTGCCAGCGTTTGCCCTCGCCGGCGGCGCCGAGGAAGCTGGGCGAGCGCAGCAGCCGCGAGCGGCTCATGCTGCCGAGCAGGGCCTGGGTGAAGACAACCGCGGTCAGCAGCGAGACGATCGTGCCGACCCCGAGGGTGAAGGCGAAGCCCTTGACCCCGGCGGTGGCGAGGACGAAGAGGATGAAGGCGGTCAGCAGGGTGACGACGTTGGCGTCGATGATCGTGCTGATCCCGCGTTTGTAGCCAGCGGCGATCGCGCTCGACATCGAGCGCCCTGCCCGCACCTCCTCCTTTATTCGCTCGAAGATGACGATGTTGGAGTCCGCTGCCACTCCGATCGTCAGCACCAGGCCGGCGATTCCCGGCAGGGTCAGGGTGATCGGGATGAGGTCGATCAGGGCGAAGAAGATCACCGCGTAGGCGCCGAGGGCGATCGAGGCGATCAGGCCGAGGAAGCGGTAGTAGAGGAGCAGGAAGATGATCACCAGCGCCAGGCCGACGACGCCGGCTTTGACGCCCTGGTCGAGCGCTTCGCTGCCGAGGGTCGCCGAAACCTGCGTCTGGCTGATCAGCTTCAGGTTGATCGGCAGGGCGCCGATCTGCAGGGTCGTCGCCAGTTCCTGGGCCTCGTCGACGCTGTTGAAGCCGCCCGAGATCTGGGCCCCGGTGCGCCCGTCGATCCCGTCCGGGTTGTCTTCGAAGTTGATGATCGGCCGGGTTTTGACTTCGTTGTCGAGAATGACGGCGAAGTGGCCGGAGAGGGCTTCGGCTTCCTGCGGGCTGACCGGGCCGATCGTTCGTGCCTTGCCCCGCTGGGCGATCTGGCGGGTGACTTCCTGGAAGGCCTCGCGCCCGCTGTCGGTGAACTCGAAGGCGACGACTGGTTCGTTGGTGGTCGGTTCGTAGGTCTGTTCGGGATCGGTGATTTCGTCGCCGCTGAGGGCGGGGTCGTCTTTCAGCGCGAACCACCCCGGTTCCCCCTCCTCGATCAGCTGGCCTCCTTCGTCGGTCGGCAGTTCGGAGACGACCACGGTCCCCGGCGGCACTTCCAGCACGATCCCGTCTTTGGAGAGCTTTTCCCCGGTCGGGGTGACGTAGAGGTCTTTTTTCGCCAGCTCCGGCCCGGCCAGCGCTTCTCCGGGTTCGTCCTTGTCGAAGAGGTAGTAGCGGGGCCGGGCGACCGAGCAGTCCTCGCAGTCTTCGGCCGGCGGCTGTTCGGAGGCGAGCTTGACGGCATCGTAGGCGGTCGGGTACGCACCGGAGAAGATCAGCCTTTTGACTTCGTTTTTGTGGACGTTGCGGCCGGCTTCTTCCCACCGTTTTTCCGATTCTTTGACCGCTTTTTTCGGCGGTTCGGCCCCCGGCGTGCCGCCGATCGCTTTCTCCGGGCCGAGCAGGTTCGGCTCCCAGTCGTAGTAGTAGAGCTGGGCCGTGGTGCCGACCTGCTCGGCGGCGCGGTTGGCGTCGGTGACGCCGGGGAGGCTGACGGTGATCTGGTCGACGCCGAGGCGGGCGACCTCGGGCTCGGAGACGCCGAGCTTGTTGATCCGCTGTTCGATGATCGAGATCGAGTCGTCGATGTCTTCGCCGCTGACTTCGGCCCCGGCTTCGGTCGGCTGGCCCTGGTAGACGAGCTCGAGCCCGCCCTGGAGGTCGAGGCCGAGCTTCGTTTCCTTCTTGGCGATGACGAGCGCGGAGACGATCACCAGCCCGAGGACCAGGAGCAGGACGAGAAGGTGGCCGCGCCGCGTTCCCATCCGCTCAGCCCTCCGGGGTGAGGACGAGGAGGAGGCCGCCGTCGTCGTCGTAGGCCGGGAAAACATCGGCGACCGCCTTTGCGGGCAGGTCGCCCTCAGCGTTGACCGAGACCCGCTTGCCGAGCGAGCGCACGCCCCACTCCAGCGAGGTCTCGATCGGGTCGCTGACGCCGTCGCCGTCGGTGTCCGCCTCGGCACCGCCGTCGCCGGAGTCGATCCAGTCGAGCCCGAGGACCTCGCGCACCGGTCGCCCGATCACGTCCTCGTCGGTGAGACCGGTCAGCTCGAAGCTGCCTTTGCCGGCGTCGATCACGCGTTCCTGCTTGTCACAGACGAAAAAGGCAGCATTGGGAGCCGGATAATAATCGTCGAGTAATTCGAAGACAAAGCCGAAGCCGCATTTCGAGCAGCCCTTTGGGCGGGTGCTGAACCCTGCGGTGCGCTCCCCGCTCACCTCCCGGTGCCCGCAATTCGGACAGATGAAGAACGGCATGCTCGACAGGCTAGCTGGCGCGGCTCAGAAGAGGCTCGCCGCGCCTTCGGGCGTCGGAAGCCCCAGATGCTCGTAGGCCCGCTGGCTCAGGACCCTCCCGCGGGGGGTCCGCTTCAGCAGGCCCTGTTGCAGGAGATAGGGCTCGAGAACGTCCTCGATCGTGTCCTGCTCCTCGCCGATCGCGACCGCCAGGGTAGAGAGCCCGACCGGGCCGCCCCCGAACTTGGTCGCGATCGTCTCCAGCAGGGCGCGGTCGCTGCGGTCGAGTCCGCCGGCGTCGACCTCGAGCATCTCCAGGGCGTCGGCGGCGACGTCGGTGCCGATCCGCCCGCTTCCCTTCACCTGGGCGAAGTCGCGCACCCGCTTCAGCAGCCGGTTGGCGACACGGGGAGTGCCGCGCGAGCGCGAGGCGATCGTTTCCGCGCCGCCTCCGTCGATCTCCACCCCGAGGATCGCGGCGGAGCGCTCGACGATCAGAGCCAGGTGCTCGGTCGCGTAGTGCTCGAGGCGGTGGGAGACGCCGAAGCGGTCGCGCAGCGGCGTCGTCAGGAGACCCGACCGCGTCGTCGCGCCGACAAGGGTGAAGGGCGGCAGCGGCAGCGTCACCGTCCGGGCCCCGGCGCCCTGTCCCAGCACCACGGGCAGCTCGCCGTCCTCCATCGCCGGGTAGAGGGTCTCCTCGACCGCCCTGCCGAGGCGGTGGATCTCATCGATGAAGAAGACGCTGCCGGGCTCCAGAGCGGTGAGGAAGGAGGCGACGTCAGCCTTGCGCTCGAGCGCCGGGCCGGCCGTCTGCACCATCGGCACCCCCAGCTCGGCCGCGACGATGTGCGCGAGCGAGGTCTTGCCGAGGCCGGGCGGACCGGCGAGGAGGACGTGGTCCAGCGGCTCCCCCCGTCGCTTCGCCGCCTCGATGAAGATCGCCAGCTGGTCGGTCACCTGCGTCTGGTTGACGAAGTCGTCCAGGGTCGGCGGGCGCAGCGAGCGGTCGAGGTCCTCGTCCGGGGCCTCGGCGCGGGCGTCGTGGACCCTGACCTCGGCGTCGACCGGGACCGGCTCGTTCTCGATCCCGGGGGTGCGGATCCTGTTGCCGCCGATGTCCGGAGGGCCGCTCACGCCGCGTTCCTCGCGGCGGCGGCCTTGCGCAGCGCCGCCGCAACCAGATCCTCGGCGCCCGAGCCCTCTACGCCGTCGAGCAGCTGCTCGGCCTCCAGGGGCGCGTAGCCGAGGTTGACGAGGCCGTCGCGGGCGAGGGCGCGGGGATCGCTCTCCTCCGCGGCGCCGAGGGCGACCTCTTCCTCCAGCGCCCCGGCGACCTTCTCGCGAAGCTCGACGATGATCCGCTCCGAGGTGCGCTTGCCGATGCCCGGAACCGCCTGGAAGCGTTTGGCGTCGCCGGCCGCGATCGCCCGCAGCAGGTCGCGGGCGCTGCCCCCGGAGAGGGTCGCGATCGCCACCTTCGGGCCGACCCCGCTGACCGTGATCAGGAGCCGGAAGAGGTCCCGCTCCTCCTCGGAGGCGAAGCCGTAGAGGGAAAGCGAGTCGTCACGGGAGATCAGCTCGGCATGGAGGAAGGCGTCGCGGCCCGTCGCCGGCACGGACTTCAGCGTCTCGGCGGAGACCGCGAGCCGGTAGCCGACGCCGCCGGCGTCGATGACGACATGGTCGGGGCGACGCACCATCACCTCGCCGCGAACTGCGGCGATCATCCTGCGATCTCCGCTTCGCGCGCGACGGCGACCGCGTTGCGGCGCCCGCTGCCATTGCCGTGGCAGATCGCCACCGCGAGCGCGTCGGCGGCGTGATCGGGTTCGGGCGGATCCGGGAGCCCGAGCAGGGTCCCCACCATGCGCTGAACCTGACCCTTGCCGGCAGCGCCGGAGCCGCACACCGCCATCTTGATCGCCTGCGGCGTATAGGTGAAGCAGCCGACCCCGCGTTCGGCGGCGGCCAGCATCGCGACTCCGCTCGCCTGACCCACGGCCATCGCCGAGCGCACGTTCTTGCCGAAGTAGACCTCCTCGATCGCCACCGCCTTCGGCTCGTGCCATTCGAGCAGCTCAGCCAGGGCGCGATGGATGCGCTCCAGGCGCCGCTCCATCGGCTGATCCGGCGTCGTCTCCACCACTCCTCCGTCCAGAGCAACCATGTGGTTCCCCTCGATCCGAACGATCCCGAACCCGAGATTGGCCGCGCCAGGATCAATACCCATCACTACTTGCATAACCAGTGATTCTCGGATTCCGGTCGGATGCCTTCCCCACTGTCGATGGAGGGGCCGGGGGGCCTCCTCCAGACACTCAACATCGAGCCATAGTGAGATGTGTCTGGAGGGGGTCCCCCGACCCCTCCCCCGCTAAGCCGCCAGTTTCTCCAACACGTCCGCCGGAATATCGAAGTTCGCGTAGACCTCGTCGACGTCGTCCTGGTCGTCGAGCGCCTCGAGCAGCTTCAGGATCCGCTCGGCGTCATGGCCTTTGAGCTCGACGCTGCTCTTCGGCTCGGTTACGAGACCGGCCGACTCGACCTCGATCCCTTCGCCTTCGATCGCTTCGCGAACGGCGGTGAGGTCGGTCGGCTCGCAGATCACCCGCAGCTTGCCCTCGTCCTCGCGGACGTCCTCGGCGCCGGCGTCGATCGCCCCGATCAGGTCGTCCTCGCCGTAGCGCTCCCCGTCGACCACGATCGCGCCCTTTTTCTCGAAGATCCAGGCGACCGAACCGGGCTCGCCGAGGTTGCCTCCGTGCTTGGAGAAGGCGTGGCGGATCTCGGCGCTGGCGCGGTTGCGGTTGTCGGTCAGCGCCTCGACCAGCACGGCGACGCCAGCCGGACCGTAACCCTCGTAGACGATCCTTTCGATCGCGGCCCCGTCGCTGCCGGCGCCGGTGCCGACGTCGATCGCCTTCTGGATCTTGTCCTTCGGCATCGAGGCTTCTTTGGCCTTCTGGACCGCCGTCGCCAGGGTCGGGTTGCCGCTGGGGTCGCCGCCGCCGTCACGGGCGGCGACGGTGATCGCGCGTGCGAGCTTGCTGAAGAGCTTGCCGCGTTTGGCGTCGGCAGCGCCCTTCTTGTGTTTGATCGAGTGCCACTTGGAGTGCCCGGACATCGCCTGCCATTCTATGAAGTCGCCCGATGGCCACCAAGAACCGAACCTACGAAGCAGGACGCGGCCTCGCCGCGGGGCTCGTCTTCCTCGCGATGCTGCTGGCGGCGTTCTCGCTCTGGACCGCGATCCCGCTGAGCTGGGTCTACATCGCCTCCAAGCTCTCCCAGACCCAGTTCCCGGCCGGCGGGCCTTATGCCGTGGTGGTGATCGGGATCCTTCTCACCTTCGTGGTGGTCGCCTGGCTGATCGGCCGCCTCAACAACCTCTACATCCGCATCACCGGCACCAACCGGATCGGGCCGATCCGCCCGACCTGGCTGAAAAGCATGCGCGACACGGCGCCGATCCAGAGCTCTGTCACCGTCGTCGAGGCGGTCCTGATGGCCTCGGTGATGCTCGCCGCCCTCGCCCTCACCCTCTGGTTCTTCCTGCTGGCGGGCTCGCCGTTGCCCGATCAGTAGCGAAGTCGATGCGAAACTTTTACCTTTCGCGCACAACACATTGCATCTTCCTCTGTAGCCTGGCAAGATGGCGGTGATGGCAAGAGACGGGTGGACCGACGAGAGGCTCGACGACCTGAATGCGCGGGTCGACCGCATCGAGCAGCGGATGGATGCGGGTTTTGCCGAAATGCGGGCTGAATTCGCCGCGCTCCGACAGGAAATCGCAGCTCAGAACCGGATGATGGCTCAGATGTTTGCCGCGATGATGATCGGGTTCCTCGGCGTCATCGCCACGATCATCACCCAGTCCTGATCAGACGACGAAGCGGCCGTCTTCCTGCATGACCTCGCCGTCGACTTCGAGCTTGCCGCCCAGCCGCAGGTCGCAGACGAGGTCGGTGTGGACGGCTGACTCGTTCTCGCCGCCGGACTCCGGGTAGCTGCCGCCGACCGCCATGTGGACGGTGCCGCCGATCTTCTCGTCGAGCAGGACCTCGCGGGTCCCTTTGCCGATCCCGTAGTTGGTGCCGATCCCCAGCTCCCCGAGCGTGCGGGCGCCCTCGTCGGTATCGAGCAGCTTCAGCAGGTACTCCTCGCCGCGGTCGGCGGAGGCGTCGACGACGCGGCCCGACTCGAAGCGCAGGCGCACCCCAGAGACCTCGCGGCCGCCGATCACGGCCGGCAGGTGGAAGCTGACTTCGCCCTCAACCGAGTCCTCGACCGGGCCGGTGAAGAACTCGCCGTCGGGCATGTTGTTGTCGCCGACGCAGGGGATGAACCTGCGACCCGCGATCCCGAGCTTGATGTCGGTCCCCGGCGCCGTCACCCGCACCTCCTCGTGCCCTTCGATCCACTCTGCCAGGCGCGTCGTCTCCTCCGAGGCCCGCTTCCAGGCGGTCAGCGGCTCGGGGTCGGTCGCCAGGCAGGCGCCGTAGTAGAAGTCTTCGTAGTCGGCCAGGCTCATCTCCGCCTCGGAGGCGTAGGCGCTGGTCGGGAAGAGCGTGTAGCACCAGCGGAACTCACCCTCGGCGGCGCGCTTCATCGCCCGCGTCATCAGGTCGCCGGTCGCCGACTGGCGCAGCGTCTGGCGCTCCGGGGGAACGCCGGAGAGCTCCCGCGTGTTGGTGCTGGCGCCGATCGCGATCCGCACGTCGGCGTTGTCGACCATCCACTCGGCGAAGGGCGAAATCCATTCCAGCTGCCGGTCGGAGGCGTGCTTGAAGTAGGCGGCGATCTGGCCCTCCAGGGCCACGTTCAGCATCGGGTGGCCGCCGGCCTGCAGCACCTCCTCGTAAACCGCCAGCAGCAGCGGCGCGGCAGCGCTCTCGCCGTCGATCGCGACGACGTCGTCCTCCTTCACCGCGGTCGAGTAGCCGACCAGGATCTTCGCCAGGTTCTGGACCCGGGGGTCGCCGCCGCTCATCGCCCTACCTCCTCCCCCGCCCGTTCGCGGGCGGCCGTGGTCATCGCCATGAAGATCGCGTGGAAGCGGGGGTCGTCGGTCAGCTCGGGATGGAAGGCGCAGGCGAGCACGCTCCCTTCCCGGACCGCCACGGGGTGACCTTCGTAGGAGGCGAGGACCTCCACCTCCGGCCCGAGGCGCTCGACCCAGGGGGCGCGGATGAAGACCGCCCGCAGCGGCTCGTCCCCCGCTCCCTCGACCTCGAGGTCTGCCTCGAAGCTCTGCAGCTGGCGGCCGAAGGCGTTCCGCCTCGCCGATACGTCGAGGAAACCGAGGTGCTCGGCGTCGCAGACGATCAGCCCGGCGCAGGTGCCGAGAATCGGCCGCCCGGCCTCGTGGTGCGCCCGCAGTGCAGGCTCCAGACCGGCGGAGGCGATCAGCTTGCCGATGGTCGTGCTCTCCCCACCCGGGATCACCAGGGCGTCGAGCTGCTCGAGGTCGCTCGGGACCCGCACCTCGCGCGGCTCGGCACCGAGCTGACGCAGCGTCTTCGCGTGGGCTTCGAAGCCGCCCTGGAGGGCGAGTACCCCGACTCGGAGAGGGTTGCCGGCCGCGGCGCCGGCCAACCTACGCTCCGCGGTTCTGCAGCAGGGCGTCCTCGGCGGCGAGGCCGGCGATCTCGAGGCCGGGCATCGCCTCGCCGAGCCCGATCGAGGCCGCCGCCACGCGCTCGGGATCGTTGAAGTGGGTGGTCGCCTCGACGATCGCCCGCGCCCGCCGCTGCGGATCGGAGCTCTTGAAGATGCCGGACCCGACGAAGTTCCCCTCGGCGCCGAGCTGCATCATCAGCGCCGCGTCGGCAGGGGTGGCGATGCCGCCGGCGCAGAAGAGCGGCACCGGCAGGCGCCCGGCCTCGGCGACTAGTTTCACGACCTCGAGCGGGGCCTGCAGTTCTTTGGCTTCGGCAGAGAGCTGCTCCGGACCGAGCTGCGCCAGCCGCTTTATGCCGGAGGTGATCTCACGCATATGGCGGACAGCCTCGACCACGTTGCCCGTCCCGGCCTCCCCCTTGGAGCGGATCATCGCCGCCCCCTCGCCGAGCCGCCGCAGCGCCTCGCCGAGGTTGGTGGCGCCGCAGACGAAGGGCACCTCGAAGGCGAACTTGTCGATGTGGTTGTGCTCGTCGGCGGGGGTCAGCACCTCGGACTCGTCGACGTAGTCGACTTCGAGCGACTGCAGCACCTGGGCCTCGGCGAAGTGGCCGATCCTGGCCTTCGCCATAACCGGGATTGAGACCGCCTCCTGGATCGCTTTGATCATCGCGGGGTCGGACATGCGGGCGACGCCGCCGTCGCGGCGGATGTCGGAGGGGACGCGCTCCAGCGCCATCACCGCGCAGGCCCCCGCCTCCTCGGCGATCTTCGCCTCCTCGGGGGTGACCACGTCCATGATCACGCCGCCTTTCAGCATCTCCGCCAGGCCGGTCTTCAGTCGAAACGTCGCGCGCTCGGTCATCCCGCCCAGATTACCTACCGGACGGGTGCGGGCGCCGCGCCTGCGAGGCAGACGCTGCTACTTCAGTTTGTACGCGCGGATGCGGTCTTTGTGCGCGGCTTCGTCACGAGCGTACAAACCGTGGGCCAGGCCCTGGATCAGCGCCATCAGCGCCGTGTGGCTGCGCGTGAAGCTGGGGCTGTTGGAGGAGAAGTAGAGCGTCAGCTCGGCGTGCTCGCCGACCTCGGACATCGTCGCGTCGGAGATCGCAAGGGTGCGGGCGCCGCGATGGAGGGCCAGCTTCATCGCCCGCAGCAGCAGCGGGTGGGCGCGCCCGGCGGAGAGGGTGATGACGAGCGTGTTCTCGTCGATTCGGCCCAGCCGCTGCAGCGACTCGCCGCCGGTGCTGGCGACGATTTCGGCACGGATGTCGAGCAGGCTGAGGGTGTGGCGCAGGTAGCTGGCGAAGAAGGCCATCTGGTCGACGCCGACGATGACGATCCGCTGCGCCGTGGCCAGCGCCGCGACCGAGGCTTCGACCTGTTCGGAGGTCAGCTTGCGCGCGGTTTCCTCGAGGTTCGAGTAGTCGGCGCTGAGGGACCCCTCCAGCTCGGAGTGATCGAAGGAGAAGAGGGCGCCGCCGTTGGCGCTGCTGGCGGCGATCGTCGTCCGGTACTCCTCGATCGCGGCCTGCTGCAGCTCCGGGTAGCCCTCGAAGCCGAGGGCCTGGGAGAAGCGCACCACCGTCGAGGACGAGGTGCTCGCTCTTCGGGCCAGCTCCTCGGCGGTGAGGAAGGCTGCCTCGTCGAGGTGGTCGACGATGTAGCGGGCGACGTCCTTCTGGGAGCGCGAGAACTCGTCGAAGCGCTCCTGGATGTAGTCGGAAAGGCTTTTGAGCTGTGGGGACTTCGTTGCGGTCTTGGTCACGGCGGTCCATTTCGCCGAACCTGGCTCTTTCCCTTCCGCCGTCTGGTTGGATTTGGGGAGTCATGACCCTGGAAGAGGCCCTGCGCCTCACCAACCGCAACATGATCGTCTTCGATCTCCTGCTCGGCAGCGCCGCGATCGCGGCGCCGGCGGCGACCCTGAAGGTGCTCGGTCACGAGGAGCCCTCGCCCGACGCGAAGCACCTCTTCCGCCGCTGCGGCCCGATCTGGCTGACCTTCGCCGCCGCCCACCTCGTCGCCGACCGCCGCGGCAGCGCCGCCGACTGGCAGTCGCTGGCCTGGCTGCGGGGGACGGAGATCGCCACCGACGCGCTCTGGTCGGCCTCGCCGGCCGTCTCCCGACCGGGGGCAAAGCTCGGGCTGCGGATCGCCGGCGCCGCCAACGTCGCGATGGCCGCCGGCTTCGCCTGGATGTCGAGGCGCTGATGTCCCAGTTCGACGGCCTTCCGAGCATGCGCTGGAGCCTCACCGGGCTGAACGAAGAGGGCGACGAGACCTGGCTGATCCGGGGGATCGCCCGCAAGCTCTACCACTGCCCCGGCTGCCACGGCGACATCCCGGTCGGGGAGGAGCACACGGTGGTCCAGTACGTGCGCCGGCTTGGAGGCACAGACCACCACCACTGGCACCGGCGCTGTGCCGAAGAGCTGCTGGCCCCCGAGCTCGGCAGGCTACGGCGGGTTCCCGCCGCCGAGTCGAGCCAGTCGCGCCTGGAGGCGCGGGGCCGCAAGCCCGCCGGGCGCCGGGACCGCCGGCGGTGAGCTTCCCGATCCGCGTCGGTTCGACCTACGCGCGCATCTGGCGCACCTATCGAGCCTGGGCGCCGTCGCTGCTCGCGCTCGCGCTTGTCGTCTTCCTCCCTCTCGCCCTCCTCGACGCCCTGACGATGGACGTCGAACTCGACGCGCTCGACGTCACCAGCGGGATCAAGCTGGCCGCCATCGTTCTCGCGGTCGGCGCGATCACCGCCACCGGGCTCCTCGGCGAGGTCTTCTTCAGCGGCGCAATCGCGATTTCCCTCACCCACGCGCACGGCGAGAAGCCGCCGCCGCTGCGCGAGATCGCTCGCCGCCTCCGCTACGGGCGCCTGATCGCGGTCGACATCGCCTACGTCGCCCTCGTCGCCGTCGGACTGCTGCTGGGCCTGGTGCCCGGCCTCCTCGCCTTCGTCTGGCTGGGCCTAGCCGGGCCGGTCGTCGAGCTCGAGAGTCGCTCGGCGAAGGAGGCGCTGGGTCGCAGCATCGGGCTGGTCCGCGGCAACTTCTGGCTCGTCCTCTGGGTCCTGCTGCCGATCCAGGTCGTCGGTGACGGGCTCGGGCACCTCCTCGCCGGCCTCGTCCACGGCCTCTTCGGCGACACCTTCGTGGCCACCTGGCTGGCCGAGGCGGCCTCCGACCTCGCGCTCTCCCCGATCTTCGCCGTCGCCGCCGTCCTCCTCACCGTCGAGCTGATGCGGGGGACGGACGGCGAGGCGCCCCCGGTGCACCTGCCTCCGGTGCCGGCATGACCACCGCCTCGGTCTTCGGCGACTTCTACGACCGGATCGCCCAGCACGAGCTGCAGGGTCTCTACCTGGTCCTGATCGGGTTCATCCTCTCCTTCGCCTTCATCCGCATGAGCACGCGGCTGATGCGCAGCCCCAAGGTCCCCTGGTGGCCCGGCAGCGTGGTCAGCGAGAGCGGCGTGCACCTGCACCACCTGGTCTTCGGGATCGTCGCGATGATGATCGCCGGCACGCTCGGCTTCGCCGCCCACGGCGAGAGCCCCTGGGCGGAGATCTGCGGCTTCCTCTTCGGCGTCGGCGCCGGCCTGACGATCGACGAGT
>DATMBY010000234.1:0-11516 GCA_035558995.1 Solirubrobacterales bacterium | reverse complement strand
TTGGCGAAGACGAGGACCTGCTTGGAGAGCGGCGCCTCCAGGTGTTCGCCGGCACCCGGGTGCCGGACCTCGTAGCCGCCCTTGCCGGAGAAGGCCTTCTTCACCAGGCCGGCGCCGGCCCGCTCGCTGCGGGTCATGTCGTTGACCTTGCGGTAGGCGAGGACGCCGCGGCCGGTCTTGCCGCCGTAGCAGCGGCCGTCGTTGGCGATGTAGCCCATCGACCGCATCGCCTTCTTGAAGCCGACGACGACGTCGCCGCACTCGCCCTTGTGCAGGGCGGGGAAGCTCACCTTCCAGCTCTTGCGGACGCTGCTGTCGGCGCCGAGCTGCGGCGTCGCCACGTGCTTGGCCGCGACCGCGTACTTGCCGTTCTCGCGCACCTCGATGCTGGTCTTGAAGACGCCCTTGCCTCCCGACCTGCGGGTGGCGAGGTTGCGGCTGAAGAGGACGTGGCCGTCGAGATAGAAGGTGACCTTGACCTTCTCGCCGGCGACGAACGGCGAGAGCGTGCCGCTGACGGGGACCGTCTGCATGATCTCCGCCCGGCCCTTCTTCAGGTTGCCGACCTTGACCTTCACCGTCGCTTCCGGCGCCGCGGTCGGGGCCGGCGGCACCGGCTTCGGCTTCGGGGCGGCGGCGGCGCTCGCGGGCAGCGCAAGGGCGCAGGCGACGGCGAGCAGGGACGAGAGGCGGCGATTCACGCGCGGAATCCTACTGAGAGAGGAGGGCGACAGAATTGTTCAGCGCGTGCAGCAGGATACCGGGCACGATCGAGCCGGTCTTCTCGTAGAGCAGGCAGAAGATGACGCCGAGGATGGCCAGCGGCGGCACGGCGCTGAGCCCGGTGAAGGCGTGGAGGAGGCCGAAGACGAGGCCGGCGAGCAGCGCCGCCGGGACCGTCGAGAGCCGCTCGCGGAGGCCGCCGAAGAGCATCCCGCGGAAGCAGAGCTCCTCGGAGAAGGGGGCAGCGATGGCGATCAGCAGGATCTGGACCGGCACCGGGCCGAAGCTTTCGGCGATGTCCTCCTGTTCGGGTTCGACGATGAGGAGCGAGTAGAGGCCGAGCAGGACCAGGTAGGCGAGCAGGGCGATCCCCATCCAGACGAGCGCGGAGGCCTCGAAGCGCCTGAAGCCGAGTCGCTGCAGCGCGGACCCCAGCGAGGTGGCCCCGTGCGAGCGGGCGATGAAGAGGGGCACCAGGACCAGGCCGAGGACCAGCCCCACCTGGGCGACGATGTTCCCGGCCGCGGTGAGGTCGCCCTGGGCATCGGTGAAGGCGATCGCGGGCAGGCCGAGGATCAGCCCGACGACGATCGCCAGCACGGCCCCCATGAGGGCGCCTCCCGGTCCCCAGTTCGCGGGCGGAAAACCGCGCTCGGGCACCTCGGCGACAGGCGGGGCGGCTAGGTTGCTCTCCATGTCGCCGGCAGTTTCACAGGTCTCCCGCACGACCCGGACCCGGCTGCGGATCCTCCGCCGCCTCGCCTTCCTCGGCGTCTTCCTCGTGGTAGCGATGCTGGCGCTGAGCCAGTTCACCGAGCTGAAGGAGCTGGCGACCGGCGTCCTCGCCTCGACCGCGCTGGTCGTCGCCGTGGTCGGCTTCGCCGCTCAGCGCACCCTCGCCAACATGATCGCCGGGATCCAGATCGCGATCTCCCAGCCGATCAGGATCGGCGACCGCGTCAGCTTCGAAGAGCGGGAGGGGCGGGTCACCGACATCACCCTCTCCTACACCTACATGGACCCCGGCGACGGCAGTTCCGTGGTGATCCCCAACCAGCTCCTGACCGAAGGGGTCGTCCACAACCACTCGACCGAAGACACGGTCGCTTAGCGGCGTCCAGCGCGAAGTACCCTCTGTGCGATGACGCAGCGCACTCGGCGACGCCAGCGCCGGCACGGGGGAGTCGGCGCCAAGCTCCTGCTCGTCGGAGGCGGCGTCCTCGCCCTGCTCGCGATCGCCGCGATCGCCGTCACCTCCTGGGTCCTCGACGTCGCCGCCGACGCTCCCTCGCTGGCCACGTGCGAGCCGATCGCCAAGGGCGGCAACACCGTCCTCTACGCGGCCGACGGCTCCAAGCTCGGGGTGGTCGCCTCGCCGCAGGTGCGCTCGCTGGTCTCCATAAAGAAGGTGCCGAGGAGCCTGCAGCTGGCGACCGTCGCGATCGAGGACCAGCGCTTCTACCAGCACGACGGCCTCGACTACGAGGGGATCCTGCGGGCGGCGCTGAAGGACCTGGAAGCCGGCGAAGCGGTCGAGGGCGGTTCGACGATCACCCAGCAGCTGGTCCGCAACCTCTGCATCCGCAACCCGAAACGGACGCTGGAGCGCAAGATCGTCGAGGCGCAGCTGGCGATCGAGTACGCCGAACGCCACAGCCGCAGGGAAATCCTCGGCTCCTACCTCAACGTCGCCTCCTACGGGACGGTCGCCGGGACGACCGCGGTCGGCGTCGGCGCCGCCGCGAAGATCTTCTTCTCGAAGCCGGTGTGGAAGCTGAAGCTGCCGGAAGCGGCGCTGCTGGCCGGGCTTCCGCAGGCGCCCTCCGAATACAACCCGCTGCTGAGCCCGAAGGCGGCGAGGGCGCGTCGCAACCAGGTGCTGACCCAGATGGCGAAGCTCGGCTACGTCAGCGAGGAGCGGGCGCGGGCGGCGATGGCGAGCGGCCTGCGGGTCGACCTCGACGAGAGCTACTTCGAGCATCGCGAGCCCTACTTCTTCGACTACGTCGAAAACGAGTTGATCGACCGCTACGGCGCGAACACGGTTCGCCGCGGCGGCCTCGAGGTGCAGACGACGATCGAGCCGAAGTTGCAGGAAGTCGGGCTGGAAGCGATGCGCTCGGCCCTTCCGTACTCGACCGACCCCTCCTCCGCCCTCGTCTCGATCGACCCCCGCAGCGGCCGGATCCGGGCTATGGTCTCCAGCTCCAGCTACGAAGAGAGCAAGTTCAACCTCGCCGCCCAGGGGCACCGGCAGCCGGGCTCGACCTTCAAGACCTTCGTCCTGACGACGGCGATCCGCCAGGGGATCGACCCCTACAGCACCTACTACACCTCGAAACCGCTCGACCTCTACCTGCCGCGGTGGGGCCACTGGACGGTCCACACCGCCGACGAAGGCTATTTGGGGACGGTCAACCTGCAGCAGGCGACGGTCGCCTCCGACAACACGGTGTTCGCCCAGCTCGACCTCGACGTCGGCCCGGCGGCGGTGGCGGCGACCGCGCACCAGATGGGGATCGTCTCGCCGCTCGACGGGATCCCGGCCGAGGGGATCGGCGGCCTGCGGATCGGCGTCTCGCCGCTGGAGATGTCGAGCGCCTACGCAACCCTGGCTGCCGGCGGCATCCATCGCAAGCCGATCGCCGTCACCAAGGTCGTCTTCCCCAACGGCCACGTCGACCACCCCGACCGGACGAAGCCGCGGCGGGCGGTCTCGCCGGCGGTCGCCTGGCAGGTGACCCGGCTCCTGCACGACAACATCACCGAAGGCACCGGCACCGGCGCCTACACCGGCTGCGCCGGGCAGGCCGGCAAGACCGGGACGACCGACGAATACACCGACGCCTGGTTCGCCGGCTACCAGCCGAACCTGGCGACGGTGGTCTGGGTCGGCTACCCGGAATCCAACGAGGTCTCGATGTCGAGCGTGCACGGGACGATCGTCTTCGGCGGCACCTTCCCGGCGGACATCTGGCACTCCCTCTACGCCAATGCCGGCGTTCCCTGCGAGGAGTTCAGCGAACCGAAGCAGCAGATCAGCTGGGCGCCGTTCTACGGGCGCTACGCGCGGTCGAGTCCGCGCGACAAGAGCAGCCTCGGCGGGGGTTCCGGCGGGGACAAGGCTCCCCCGCCCGGCAGCGCCGCGGTCGGAGGCTATGACCCCGACGCCTACGCTCCGGGGGCCGGCCAGCAACCGTACGTCCCGCCGCCCCCGCCGGGCCCGCAGAGCGTCGGCGGCGGCGAGAACGCGGGCGGGTAGAGCCGATCGATCCGCTGCTCGCCTTCGGCCTGATCTGGGCCGGCTTCGCCGCCTACCTCGGTTTCCTTGCCGCGGCGCCGCGGCTGGGGAGGCGCTCCGTCTGGGGCGCCATCCTCGTTTTCGTCACCGCCTTCGCCGTCGCCCCGGTCCTGCTCTCCCACGACGTCTACAGCTACGTCGACTACGCCCGCCTCGGCGTCCGCCACGGCCTCGACCCCTACGTCCACCCGCCGCTGGCCGCACCCGACGACCCCGTCTACGCCCGGGTCACCTGGACCGAAGCAACCAGCGCCTACGGCCCGCTCTTCACCCTCCTCACCTACCCCCTCGCCTGGCCCCCGGTCGGCGGCGCGGTCGCGGTGCTGAAGGCGGTCGCGGCGCTCTCGGTCCTCGGCATCGCCGCGATCACCGGGCGCATCGCCGCCTGGCGCGGCACCGATCCCCTCCGCGCCGCCGCCTTCGTCGCCCTCAACCCGCTCGTCCTCGTCCACGTCGTCGGCGGCGCCCACAACGACGGCCTCACGACGCTGCTGGCGATGGCCGCCGTCGCCGCCCTCCTCAGCGCTCGCGAGCTCAGCGCCGGTGCCGCCCTTGCGGCCGCCGTCGCCACCAAGCTCTCCGCCGCCCTCCTAGCCCCCTTCGCCCTCCTTGGCGCCCGCCAACCCCAGCCGACGGGACGAAAGTACCCCTATATGGAGGGAAATCGTCCCGTCGGCCGCTTGGTTATCGGTGGCGCGGGCGCCGCGGCTGCGCTTGGGGTCGCGGCGTGGCTTGCCTTCGGCTGGGACTGGCTGCACGGCTTCGGACTCGCCGGCGAGAACCAGAGCCGGACGAGCCACATGAGCGTCCCGATCACGACCTCGCGCCTCACCGGGCTCCCATCCGACGCCGTCCGGCTCGCGGCCGCGCTGCTCTTCGCCGCGGCGATCGCCTACCTCCTCGCCTGGACCTATCGCGGCGGCGACTGGCTCCGCGCCGGCGCCTGGGCCGCCTTCGCCCTCCTCCTCGCCACCTCCTGGCTCCTCCCCTGGTACCTCCTCTGGCTCCTCCCCCTCGCCGCCGTCTCGCGGGACCGCCCGCTGCAGCTGCTGAGCCTGGCGCTGACGGCCTATCAGCTGGGAGCGCGGATCCCGCTCTGAGCCGCCTGCGCCTCCTCCTCGTCAGGCGACGCGTGCAGGATCCCGGTCTGGATGCTCCATCCCTCGCGTCGGCCCAGCGCCGTCACCAGCCCCACGTAGATCAGTTCCGCCACCGTCAGCACCCCGCGCACGGCGATCGCGATCAGCGATCCCAGCGCGAAGCTCTTGCTCGGCAGCGCCGCCTTCAGGCCCCAGGCGAAGGCGGCGTCCTTGGGCCCGAGCCCGGCCGGCGCCACCAGGGTCACCAGCGCCGCGAAGTACCCGATCGCCTGGGCGGAGCCGACGAGGATGATGTCCTCGGTGGGGATGAAGGTGACCGAGCGGGCGACGCAGTAGAGACCGACCGCGATCACCAGCCAGTTCAGGGAGTAGAAGACGATCAGCGCGACCACCCCGTGCAGCGGGACCACCGCCGGCAGCGGCTCGCGGCCGAACATGCGCAGGACCCGGTTCGCCAGCGGCCCGAAGACCTTCGGGTGCAGAAGCGCGATCGCCGCCGGGATCAGCAGCAGCACCGCCCAGCGGTAGGCGTGCCCCTGCAGGTCGGGGTGCTCGATGATGAAGTAGGAGGCGACGACGACCGCCGAGGTGGCGGAGACCGCCTGTTCGTAGACGATGCTGGCGATCGTCATCCGCCGCGGGATCCCGGCTTTTTCGGAGAGCAGGACCCGCCCCAGCACGTAGAGGACGCTGCCGGGGACGTAGCGGGCGAGCAGCGGCTGCCCCCAGGCGACCTGCGCCCGGCCGAAGCCGATCCGGTAGCCGAGGAAGCGCAGCGTGAGGTCCCACCCGAAGGCGCTGAGGACGTAGAAGATCGGCAGGACGACGAGCGCCGGGGCGAGCCAGCCGACGTGGAAGTGGATCCCCTCGTCCTTGATCTCCCCCCACTGGTCGATCACGGTCAGCACGAGGAAGCCGAAGATCACGACGGCGAGGCCGAGCTGGAGGGCGAGACGGACCTTGCGGCTGCGGGGCGGCTTTTTGCCGACCCGCGCCCCCGCCTCGCCTACCCGGTGCAGGAATGGTTGGCGGCTCTCCACGTCCGGGCTCACCTTAGTGTCTGGGATAGTCGGGTGATGGGCGAGTTCGAGTTGCTGGCGAAGCTGCGCGAGCGCCTGCCCGCGGCAGGGCCGCAGATCGCGCTGGGCAGCGGCGACGACGCCGCGGTCACGGTGCCGGGCGGCGCCACCGCCACCTCAGTCGACGCGCTCGTCGAGGGCGTCCACTTCCGCCGCGGCGAGGCCGACCTGGCGACGATCGGCCGCAAGGCGCTCGCCACCGCGCTCTCCGACCTCGCCGCGATGGGGGCCGAGGCGGGAGAGGCCTACGTCGTCCTCGGGGCGCCGAGCGACCTCGGCGAGGGCGACGTCCACGCGCTGCTCGACGGGATGCTCGAGCTGGCGCGGGCGACCGGCACCGCGATCGCCGGCGGCGACCTGACGCGGGCGCCGGTCCTGACCCTTGCGGTGACGGTGGTCGGCCACGCACCGGCCCCGTCCGACCTCGTCACCCGCGGCGGCGCCGCAGCCGGCGACCTCCTCGTCCTCACCGGCGAGATCGGCGGCGCGGCCGCCGGCCGCCTGCTGCTTGACGATCCGAGCCTCGCCGGCGCCGTCCCCGAGGCCGCCGCCGCGCGGCTCCGGGCCCGCCAGCTCGACCCCTCCCCGCGCCTGCACTCCGGCCGCGCCCTCGCCGGGGCGGGCGCCACGGCAATGATCGACCTCAGCGACGGGCTCGCCGGCGACGCCGTCCACCTCGCCCGCGCGAGCGGCGTCGGCCTGGAGATAGACGCAGGCTCGCTGCCGCTCGCGAAGGGGATCGCCGAGGCGTCCGCGGCGGCCGGGCGGGACCCCCTGGAGCTCGCAGTCGCCGGCGGCGAGGACTACGAGCTGCTGGCGGCGCTGGCGGCTGACGCCCTCGAGGAGGCTTCGATGCGGATGGGCGAAGCGGCCGAGACGACCCTCACCCCGATCGGCAGGGTCGTGTCCGGAACGGGGGTCGAGTTCAGGCTGCCCGGGGGCGGACGACTGGAGGCCGTGGGCTATGACCATTTTGCGGAGCCGTAGCGTGAATGCCGGTCAGCAGCTCACGGACGCCGCGGCGGGAGAGCATCGCCATCGCAACCTGACCGGGGTCCGGCTTGTAGGCACCGGCCTCGACGAGGGATTTCAGTTCCTGGGGCTCCATGGCTTCCGCGGTCATTATCGGCTTACGTTCCCGGATCCTTAGTTCTTAGTACTCGCACATGCGTCCAAAATGATTCGGCGACTACCCTTGGAGGTTGTGCCGAACGGATCAGCCCGCATCCTCCTGGTCGACGACGAGCAGTCGATCCAGACCCTGCTCAGCTACCCGCTGCGCAAGGACGGCTACCACGTCACCTCGGCCCTCGACGGCGGCGAGGCGCTGCGGCGTTTCGAAGAAGGCCGCTTCGACCTGGTCATCCTCGACCTGATGCTGCCGCAGATGGGCGGCGTCGAAGTCTGCCGCCAGCTGCGCTCCCGCAGCCAGGTGCCGATCATCATGCTGACCGCGAAAGGCAGCGAGACCGACAAGGTCGCCGGCCTCGAGGTCGGCGCCGACGACTACATCACCAAGCCCTTCTCGATGCGGGAGTTCCGCAGCCGGGTCAAAGCGGCGCTGCGGCGGTCCCGGATGGGCGGCGAGAGCAGCGACGGCGGCGCAATCGAGTGCGGCGAGCTGACGATCGACTTCGACCGCCGCACCGTCGACCTCGGCGGCGAGGAGGTCAAGGTCACCTACGTCGAGTTCGAGATCCTCGGCGCCCTCGCCCGCTCCCCCGGCCGAGTCCTCACCCGCGAGACGTTGTTGGAGCACGTATGGGGGGATTCCGAGTACCGCGACCCGCGCACCGTCGACGTCCACATCCGCCACCTGCGGGAGAAGCTGGAGCGGGACCCGAAAGAGCCCGAGTACCTCTTCACCGTGCGCGGGGTCGGCTACCGCTTCCGGGACTAGCCGCGATGCGTGGGCTCAGGCTCAGCGACCTGGCCAGCCGCATCACCCTGATCTCGATCGCGATCGCCGTCGCCGCCACGGCGGTCGTCTACGTCTACGCGGTCGCGATCGGCGGCTCGGCCAGCGGCGACAGCGACGTCAAGCTGCAGATCCTCACCGGCGGCCTGATCGCGGTCGCGATCGCCACCGCGATCGGCCTCTATTACACCCGCGCCGCCGCCAGCAACATCCAGCGCCTGCAGGAAGCCGCCCGCAAAGTCGCCGACGGCAACTTCGAAACCACGATCCCGGTCGCCTCCGCCGGCCAGCTCGGCGACCTCGCCCGCACCTTCAACGAGATGCAGCGCCGGCTCGCCGAGCTCGACAGCGCCCGCAAGCAGTTCATCGCCAACGCCTCGCACGAGCTGCGGACGCCGATCTTCAGCCTCGGCGGCTTCGTCGAGCTGCTCGAAGACGAGGACCCGAGCCCGGAAGAGCGGGCCGAGTTCGTGCGGACGATGCGCCAGCAGATCGAGCGCCTGACGAAGCTGACCACCGACCTCCTCGACCTCTCCCAGCTCGACGCCGGCGCGGTGGAGATGCAGGCCAGCACCGTCGACCTCACCACCCTCGCCCGCGAGGTGACCCGGGAGTTCGGAGCGCGGGCGGAACTGCGCGGCTCCCGCCTGCAGCTTCGCACGCCCGAGCAGGCGGCAGTCGCCCTCGGAGACCCCGATCGGGTGCGGCAGATCATCCGTATCCTGCTCGACAACGCCCTCACCCACACCCCCGAGGGCACCGACGTCACCGTGACCACCTACTCCGCCAAAGGCCGTGCCGAGCTGACCGTCTCCGACTCCGGATCGGGAATCCCCCAGCGGGTCCAGAAGCGGATCTTCGAGCGCTTCTATACGGCCGACAAAGCAGGCGGGTCCGGTCTCGGGCTGGCGATCGCGACCGAGCTCGCCCAGCGGATGCAGGGCGAGATCACGATCAGCTCCAGCCGCCGCTTCACCGCCTTCACGCTTGACCTGCCCCCCGGCCCCCGCGAGCCCACCCCGCCGCGGTCCGTCCGGGTTCCGGTCAGGGTCGCCTCGTGAGGCGTTCGCTCGCCCTCCTCGGGCTGCTCGCGGGCCTGGCCCTCCTCGCCGGCTGCGGCTCGGGAGACGAAACCATCACCGGGGACACCGGCTCTGTCGCGAAGGTGGCCGGGACCCCGAAGCCGGAAGTCGTCGTCGAGGCCTCCAGCCCCGGCTTCGACGCCACCCGGATCTACGACGAGGCTTCGCCCGGGGTGGTGACGATCCGCTCCGTCTTCGACGCCGGCGCCGCCGAAGGATCCGGCTTCGTCCTCGACACCGAGGGCGAGATCGTCACCAACGCCCACGTGGTCACCGACGAATCGAGCGGAGACCGCGAGGCGGCGAAGCAGGTCTACATCGAGTTCCCGGACCGCAACGTCGTTCCCGCCGAGATCGTCGGCTTCGACCCCTTCGTCGACGTCGCCCTGCTGAAGATCGCGCCGGCCGGGCTCGACCTCCACCCGCTCGAGCTGGGCGACGACAAGGAACTGCGGGTCGGCCAGCCCGTCGCCGCGATCGGCAGCCCCTTCGGCGAGCAGCAGTCGCTCTCGGTCGGAGTCGTCTCCGCGACCGACCGGTCCGTCCAGTCCCTGACCAAGTTCGAAATCGCCGGGGCGATCCAGACCGACGCCTCGATCAACCCCGGCAACTCCGGGGGCCCCCTGCTCGACGCCGGCGCGCGGGTGGTCGGGATCAACCAGCAGATCGAGACCAACTCCGGCGCCAACGACGGGGTCGGCTTCGCGGTGCCGATCTCGGCGATCAAGCACTCGGTCGCCCAGCTGCGCGAGGACGGCGAGGCCGAATACGCCTACATCGGCGTCTCCGGCCAGCCGCTCTACCCCCAGCTGGCGCGCAAGCTCGGCCTCGACACCACCTTCGGCAGCCTCGTCGCCGAAGTCGTCCCCGGCGGCCCGGCGGAGAAGGCCGGGATCGAGGGCGGCGGCGACAAGCTCCGGTTCCAGGCCGGTCAGTACCGGACCGGCGGCGACGTGATCCTGCAGGTGGACGGCAAGGACATCGTCCGGCCCGACGACCTCGCCGAAGCGGTCGCCACCCGGCAGCCGGGCGACGTGGTGACGCTGACGGTGCTCCGCGACGGCAAGCGCGAAGACGTCGAGGTCACCCTGGGCAAGCGCCCCGACAGCTCCGGCTCGGGCTGAGCGGCCGCCGCCGAGGCCACGGCTGGACACCACGTCGCCGCGCATCGGTGTAGAACTCCAGCCTTGCTTCAGGAAGTCGCCCTCGGCCACAAGACCCTCGCCGACTACACCCACATAGTCGGCAAAGACCTGACGGAGCAGATCCGCGAGCTCGCCGAGCCGCTGAAAGGCAAGCGGGTTCTCCACGTCAGCGCCACCGCCTTCGGCGGCGGCGTCTCGGAGATCCTCTACACGCTGGTGCCGCTGATGCGGGACGTCGGCGTCGACGCCCACTGGCACGTGATCTTCGGCAAGGAAGAGTTCTACAACGCGACCAAGCTCCTCCACAACTCACTGCAGGGCGCCGAAGAGACGCTGAGCGACGAGCAGTGGGAGATCTTCGACGAGATCAACGCGATCAACGCCGAGGGCCTGCAGGGCGAGTGGGACGTGGTCATCGTCCACGACCCGCAGCCGATCGGCCTCCTCCGCGGTGCGAAAGCGAAGGGAGAGAACTGGATCTGGCGCTGCCACATCGACCTCTCGACCCCGAACCCGGCCCCGATCGCGCGGCTGCTGCCGATGATCGAAGAGTACGACGCCAGCGTCTGGCACATGGAGCAGTACGTGCCCGACGACATGGGCCGCCACCGCGAGGCGGTCAACATCATCCCGCCGGCGATCGACCCGCTCTCACCGAAGAACATGGCCTTCTCGCCCGAGGACGCCGCCTTCGTCTGCCGCCAGTTCGGGATAGACGTCGACCGGCCGCTGATCACCCAGGTCTCCCGCTTCGACCCGTGGAAGGACCCGATCGGCGTCATCGATGCCTACCGCGAGGTGACCGAGCAGGTGCCGGCGGCGCAGCTGGCGATGGTCGGCTCCATGGCCACCGACGATCCCGAGGGGATGGAGTACTTCCAGAAGACCTTCGAATACGCCGAAGGCGACGAGGACATCAAAATCCTCAGCAACCTCAACAACGTCGGCGCGATCGAGGTCAACGCCTTCCAGTCCCAGTCCGACGTCTGCCTGCAGAAGTCGATCCGCGAGGGCTTCGGTCTCACCGTCACCGAGGCGCTCTGGAAGGGGCGCCCGACCGTCGCCGGGAATGTCGGAGGCATCCCGCTCCAGATCGAGAACGGCGAGAGCGGCTTCCTCGTCGACTCCCCCGAGGAGTGCGCCCGCCGCTGCCTCGAGATCCTCGCCG
>DATMBY010000233.1:0-9202 GCA_035558995.1 Solirubrobacterales bacterium | reverse complement strand
CGCCGCCGCGCAGGTGGCGCAGCTCGGCGCTGCGGCGGCCGATCTCGAAGCGGGCGGCCTTCAGCAGCAGCGCGTGCAGCTCGGCGACCGCCGCCTCTCCCTCCGGGCCAACGGCGCGCAGCCGCTCCACCCAGTCGCGGGCGGGCGAGTCGGCGGGCCTCTGCGTCGGCGTGGTCATCAGCGCGGTCGCCATGAATTGTTAGCGACCGGCGGCCGCCGCTTCTTACGTCGTTTCCACCTTTTGCGCCCCAGAGGGGCCAAAAGTATGGAAACGACGAGGCCGGGAGGTAAGAACGGGCGCGGGGGCGACGCAGATGGGACACAACCACCACGACCCAGGGAGGTCCCATGTCAACCACCGCAACCCTCGATCCGCGCGACGCGACGCTGGCGCCCAGCTTCGGCGAACGCCTCAAGGCGGATCCGGCCTACCAGGCCTTCACGCTGCTGCGCATCGCCTTCACCGTCGCCCCGATCCTCTTCGGCCTCGACAAGTTCTTCGACGTGATGGTCGACTGGGAGCAGTACCTGGCGCCCTGGATCAACGACATCGTCCCCGGCAGCGCCTCCACCGCGATGCACCTGGTCGGGGTGATCGAGATCACCGCCGGCCTCGTCGTCCTGCTGAAGCCGCGCTACGGCGCCTACCTCGTCGCCGCCTGGCTCGGCGGGATCATCGTCAACCTGCTCACCTGCTCCGGCTACTACGACATCGCCCTGCGGGACTTCGGGCTGATGCTCGGGGCGCTGACTCTGGCGCGGCTGGCGAGCGTCTATGACCCGGCGGGAGCCGAGGTCCGTTTCTAGGGGGAACTTAAGCTGGGAGGGATGCCGCCGCTGCTCGAGCGCCTTGGGGTGGAACTGCCCGTCGTCCAGGCAGGGATGGGCGGCGGGCTCAGCCGGCACGAGCTGGCGGCGGCGGTCTCCGAGGCCGGCGGCCTGGGGACGATCGCGGTCAGCGGGGCGCCCGCGATCCGCCGCGAGCTGGCGGCGGCGCGGGCGCTGACCGGGCGCCCGCTCGCCGTCAACGTCCTGCTGCCGTTCGCGCGGCCGGACTGGTTCGAGGCGGCGGCCGCGGACGTCGTCGTCACCTTCTGGGGCAGGCCGCGGCGCCGGACCCCCGGCGTCTGGCTGCACCAGGTCGGCTCGGTCGCGGAGGCGCGCGAAGCGCAAACCGCGGGCGCCGACGGCGTCGTCATCCAAGGCGTCGAGGCCGGCGGCCACGTGCGCGGGACGACGCCGGCCCTGGAGCTGCTCGAACGGGTGCGCGCCGCGCTGCCGCCGGACTACCCGCTGCTGCTCGCCGGCGGCATCGCCGAGCCCGCCGACGTCCGCGCCGCCCTGGAGGCGGGCGCGACGGCCGCCGTCGCCGGCACCCGCTTCCTGCTCAGCGAGGAGAGCCGCGCCCACGCTCTATATAAGGAGCGCCTGCTGGCGGCGGACGAAACGCTCCTCACCGATCTCTTCGGCGCCGCCTGGCCAGCGCCGCACCGGGTGGTCCCGAACGCCGCGACGGCCCGCTGGCTCGGCGGCGTTCGTCCTTTTCCGGGCATATGTGGGGAAAAGGACGAACGCCGGGTGGTTTTGCGCGCTCCTTCCGCGAATCGCGCCTTGAACCGCCTGCTCGCGCCGGGGGCTCGCTACACGCCTCCGTCCCTGCAGCTGCGGATGATGCGGGGGCAGCGGCCGGGGAGCCGGCTGCTGACGCCTGCGGGGCCGACCGACGACGGGCCGGCGACGCTGGTCGACGCCGGGGCGCTCTACGCGGGGGAGACGGTGGCGCGGATCGGCACGGTCCGTCCCGCCGCCGACCTCGTCCGCGAGCTCGCCGGTTGAACCGCCTCCTCCGGCCGCCCGCCGGTTGATGATGTTCAAGCTCGCGGAATAGGGGTATTTCCAGGACGGTTTGTCCGGGACGAGCCGCAAGAGAGTTCGGGCGCTGGCGCTTGGCCTCCTCGCCGCCGCGCTCCTCCTCACTTTCCCCGGCTGCGGCGACCTCAGCAACGACGAGCTCAACCGCGGCGTCGAATCGCTGAGCGCGCTGGCGGCGCAGGGGCAGCTGGTCGCCAACGGCGTCGCCCGCGACGCGACCAAAACCACCTACGCGCGGGCGATGGCGCGGACGCTTGGCGAGGAGGCCGAGCACGAGGCCGAAAAGCTCGCCGACGCGACCCTCGAAGAACCGGAGACCGAGGACCAGCGTCACGCCGCGGTCGCCGTCGCCGGCGAAATCTCCGGCCTGCTCTCCGAACTGCAGACCTTTCCTGGCGACGAGCGCCACGGCGAACTGGTCGAAAAGCACCTCGAAGAAGCGCAGGAAAAAGCCGACGCGATCGTCGCCCAGCTGAGCGGGGACGCGCCGTGAAGACGATCCTCAAGATCGCCCTCGGGATCATCGCCGCGATCGGCGGCTTCCTCGACATCGGCGACCTCGTCTTCACCACCCAGGCCGGGGCGCTCTTCCGCTACGACCTGCTCTGGGCGGTCGTCCTCGGCGTCCTCGGGATCGGCGTCTACGCGGAGATGTCGGGACGGGTGGCGGCGGTCAGCGGCCGCCCGGTCTTCGACGTGATCCGGATGCGGATGGGCTTCGGCATCGGCCTCGTCGCGCTCGTCGCCAGCACCGCGATCAACCTCCTCACCGTCGCCGCCGAGCTGGGCGGGATCGCGATCGTCCTCGAACTCCTCCTCGACGCCCCCTACAGCATGTTCGTCGTCACCGCCGCCATCGTCCTCGTCCTCATCGTCGCCCTGCTCCCCTTCGGCGGCATCGAGCGCATCTTCGGCTACGGCGGCATTCTGCTCTTCGTCGTAGTCGCCACCGTCTTCCACCAGAACCCGGACTGGGGCGATGTTGCCCGCGGCTTCGTTCCCTCGCTCGACAGCTCCGCGCTCTACCTCTACTTCGTCGTCGGCGTCTTCGCCGCCGCGCTGATGCCCTACGAGGTCCACTTCTATTCCTCCGGCGCGATCGAGGAGGGCTGGACCGAGCAGAACCTGAAAGAGAACCGGCTGAACGCGATCCTCGGCTACGGCGTCGGCGGCGTCCTCGCGGTGGGGCTGGTGATCGTCTCCGGCTACCTCTTCCACCCGATCGGGGTCGAACCGAGCGACCTCGGCACCGTCGCCCTGCCGATGCAGGGCGCCTTCGGCGAGACCGGCCTCCTGCTCGCGCTCGGCGGCATCCTCTTCTGCGTCGGCGGCGCCGCGATCGACTCCAGCTTCGCCGCCTCCTACAACCTCGCCCAGTTCCTCGGCTGGGAGTGGGGCCGCTACCAGGGCCCGCGCAAAGCGCCGCGCTTCACCGCCTCCTGGCTGGTCTTCCTCGCGATCGGGGTGGCGATCGCCCAGAGCGGGATCAACCCGGTCGAGATCACCGAGTACAGCGTCGTCTTCTCGGTCGTGGCGCTGCCGCTCACCTACCTGCCGGTGCTGCTGATCGCCGGCGACCGCTCTTTCATGTCCGACTACGCGAACGGGCGCATCGCCACCTTCCTCGGCTGGCTCTACTTCGCCGTCATCGTCGTTCTCGCGCTGGCGGCGGTGCCGCTGCTGCTGATCACCAACGGAGGCGGGGGATGAGAGGCGAAGGCGAGATCTACGTCGTCCACCGCCTGCTCGACGAGCAGATCTGCGATTCCGACGGACGCCGCGTCGGCCGTGTCGACGACATCGAGCTGCGCGGCAGCCCGCCGCGGATCACGGCGCTGCTGGTCGGCGAGGGGCTCTACCCGCGGCGGCTGCCCCGCTGGGCGGCGCGGCTGGCGCGGCGGATCTCCGGCCCGGAGACGTGGGGGAGCAACGTCCTGCGGATCCCCTGGGAGGAGGTCGACGAGCTCAGCTCGACGGTGAAGCTGCGCAAGAAGGCCGAGGATCTCGGGCTGGGAATGGGCGACGACCCGCGGCGCTGGATCGTCGGGAGGCTGCCGTGGAACTGAGGTCGCTGAGCGAGCTGCTGGGGCGGAAGGTCGTCGACCAGTCCGGCCGGCGCCTCGGCCGCGTCTACGAGGCGAAGGCCCACTGGGAGCGGGACGGGACCGTCGTCCTCGACGAGCTGATCCTCGACCGCGGCGGCCTGCGCCGGCGCCTGCGCGGCCCCGGCGGGCCGGAGGAGCAGTCGTACCCCTGGGAGGCGGTGGTCGAGCTGACCGGAGACGCCGTCGTGGTGCGGCGCTAGCCGAGCCGAGCGGCCGCTCTTGCGAGAATGCGGGGCATGGCGGGGGGCCAGATCCTGCAGATCGCCGAGCGCGATCTCGGCCAAGAACGGTGCGAGCTGCAGCTCGAGGGGGAGCTCGACCTCTGGAGCGTCGATCGCCTGCAGGCGGTGCTGCAGCGGGTGGCGCGCGACAACGCCGCGATCGCCGTCGGCCTGCAGAGCTGCGACTTCGTCGACTCCACCGGCATCGCCCTCTTCCTCCAGGTCCGCCGGCAGCTCGAAAGCGAGGGCGGCCGCCTCGTCCTCTACGGCTGCTCCGACCAGGTCCTCCGCATCTTCACGGTCGCCGGCCTGACCGACGCCGGCATCGTCTTCGCCGGCCGCGAGGAGGCGCTGGCGGAGCTGGCGGTGGTTGAATAGCGACCATGCGGTCGGCGCTTCTCGCGGCAATGGCAGTGCTTTGCATCGCCCTCGCCGGCGTTCCGAGTGCCCTGGCCGCGACCAGTTCGAAGCCGGATCGCGGCTGCATCAAGCCCCGCAAGGTCGAGATCGCGCGTGAGCCTGCTCCGAACGGGCTGCGGTGGAAGGCGACTGCCTCCGTGAAGAACAACGGCAACTGCGGGGAGTGGCTGTTCGGAGTCGACTTCTACCTGCCCGGCGTCATGACCTGGGGATCGGGAACCGGGATTCCGGCGCACGGACACACCTTGTCGACCGACGGGATGGAGGCGATGGACTTCCACGGCCCAGGTGAATCGGCATTCAGCGGCTATGTAGGTTCCAAGGCGGCCACGATCCGGGCAAAGCTCGACGACGGGGGCGAGCTGGAAATACCGGTGAAATATCCATCGAAGAAATTGCGCCGGAGCTTCGTCTGGATGCGCGGCTTTGGCTTCTTCGTCGCCTACTACTCACCGGGTTCGGAAGTCGAATCCGCCTCCTCGTATGACCGAGACGGCAAGTTCCTCCAGCGGATCGTCAACGAAGAAGGCTTCTTCTACTGAGCCAGGTCCAAGGTGCGCAGCCAGGCGCACCAGAGGGCGAAGAGCAGGATCGCGACCAGGGCGCCGAGCCAGTGCAGGCCGACCAGGACCGCGAGGAGGCTGGGGAGGCCGGCGAGGGCGGCGCCGATCAGGACCAGCCGCACGGGCAGGCGTACGAACCACGAGGTGATCGCGGCGCAGAGCATCCAGGAGGCGGGGCCGGCGATCCAGCCGTAGTCCTCGAAGAAGCTGCGCGGCAGGGCGGCACCGAGGGCTCCGGCCAGCAGCAGGACCGCGAGGAACTGGATCGAGGCGGCGCGCCAGAAGGTGGGGAGGCTCATCCCCGCCGAGGCTATTCGACGACGATCTTGCCCTTCATGAAGGGGTGGATCTTGCAGTGGTAGGCGAAGGTGCCGCGCCGCTCGAGCTTGACCGTCTCCGACTCGCCGGGCTGGATCCGCTTGGTGTCGAAGACCCCCGCGTGGGTCGCGGTATGGGCGGTGTTGGCGGTGTTGGTGAAGGTGACGCGGCCGCCGCGCTTGACCTTCACCGTCCCCGGCTTGAAGGCGAAGTTGACGATCGAGACGTTCTTCGCCCCGCTCGCCGTCGCCATCGTCGCCCGACCGGAGGCCTCGCCCTGCAGCACCGCGAGGGTGGCGAGCAGGGCCAGTCCGATCACCAAGGCGAGCGCCCCCCGTCCGTGTCGCTGCAGAGAAGTCGTCATGACCGGTTGTACGACTGTTCCCCGCGAAGGGTTCAACTGACCCTGAAAGCGAGACATAATGCGCGATACGGGCGGTTAGCTCAGTTGGGAGAGCACTTCCCTTACAAGGAAGGGGTCACTGGTTCGAGCCCAGTACCGCCCATGTGAATCGTCCGACGCAGACGAAGACCTCGGTCATCGAGCGCCTCTTCAAGAGGATGCGCGAGGGCGAACCCGAGCGAGTTCTCGACCTGCTGCACCCGAAGGTCGAATGGACGCCGACCGTCTGGAGCGGCGAAGCGATGTACCGCGGGCACGAAGGCGTCCACCTCTGGCTCTCCCAGTTCGGTGAGGGCCTCGAGCACCTCGACATCCGCGTCCTCAGAACCGAGGAACGGGAGGACCGCGGCGCCGTTCTCGGCATGGTCTTCGACACCCGCGGCGAGCAGACATTCGCCGTCGAAGTCCCCTGGAGCTACGAGATGGAGGGCGACCTCCTGCGCCGCGGACGCGCCCACGGCAGCTGGGAGGAAGCTCTCATCGCCGCCGGCCTCAGCTGAGGGCCTGCCCCGCCAGCACCGCCGCCACGACCAGCCCGATCGCGGCGATCGAGATTCGCAGCGGATCGGCGGGGATGCGGCGGGCGTAGTGGGCGCCGACCCGGCCGCCAAGGAAGGAGGAGACCATGATCGTCACCGCGTAGCGCCACTGCACCGGGGCGAGGAAGGCGTAGGCGACGGCGGCGAGGAGGTTGGCGGAGCCGGCGAGGACGATCTTGATCGCGTTCAGGTGCTGGAGGGTGTCGGCGACGAAGAGGGCGAGGAGGGCGAAGATGAGGATGCTGACGGCGGAGCCGAAGTAGGCCCCGTAGGCGCCGCTGAAGAAGATGCCGGCGGTGAGGTAGGGAGAGCGCTCGTCGCCGGCGTGGGAGAGCCGCGGGGTGAGGCGGGGCTGGAGGAGCAGCAGCAGGCAGGAGACGGCGATCAGGATCGGAACGATCGCTTCGAAGGCGGCGTCGGAGGTGAGCAGGAGGAGGACGGTCCCGGCGACGGCGCCGAGCAGCATCGGCACCAACAGGCGCGTGAGCCGCCGGGTCTGCTCGCGCAGCAGGTCCCTGTAGCCGAGGGCGCCGCCGACCGAGGCGGGGACGATGCCGACGGTGTTGGTGACGTTGGCGGCCAGTGGCGGCACGCCGAGCGCGATCTGGGTCGGAAAGGTGATCAGGGCACCGCCGCCGGCGATGGAGTTGGCGAACCCCGCCGCGGCCCCGGCCGCCGCGACAGCGAGGAGCTCGAGCACCGCTGCAGTCTCGCCGAAAGGGTGCTCAGGCGACGGCGCGGGGGACCGGGGTGCCGCCGCGGCGCTTCTCGCCCTTGGTGACGACGTCGAAGAAGTAGTCGTTGCGGCCGCGTCGCAGGGGGCGCGGCATCGCGTGCCGGGCGCGGCGGTGGGCGGCGGTGACCGAGCGGAAGGCCCGCTCGTGGCCAGCGGTCCAGCGGATCCCGAAGACCTCCCGCACTCGCGGCGGCAGCGTCCCCTTGATGATCAGCTTCTGCGTCTCCAGGTTGGGCCGGGCGTGGCGCGGCACCGGCTGGCGGAAGGCGACGAGTGGCGCCATCTCCAGCGCGTGCGGGGTCGCGTGCATCTCCGGCGAGGCGAGCTTCGCCTCGAACCAGGCGCGGAACTCGCGGTGGCTGCCCGGCACCTCAGAGCGCGGCAGGCCGAAGAGCTCGCCGAAGCGGACGTAGTCCTGCCAGAGCGCCTCGCGCTCGCCTTCGCCGAGCGGCGCCGCCATCGTTTCGTACATCGCCCTGCCGGAGTCGGCGATCACCGCCAGCGTCCACAGCATCAGCTCCGGGTCGAAGGCCGAGTAGGCGGCACCGGCGGGATGGGCCCCCGCCGCCTCGCTCAACTCACCTTTGATCCGTTCGTGCAGCCGGTGGACCGCCGCCAGCGCCTTGTCGGCTTCGGTCCTGGTGCCGAGGAAGACCGTCTCCTGGATCTTCGCCGTGCGGGCGAGGCGGGTGAAGGGATGGTCACCGGCGTTGGAGCTCTGCATCGTGCCGGTGTAGGCGAGGGGTTCGAGGGCGCCGATCAACAGCGCCCGCTGCCCGTAGAGCAGGCCGACCGAGCGCTCGCCGTGGACACGGCGGGCCATCGATCGGCCGGGCGGAAAGTAATGCTCAGAGTCGCTCACTGGTCGTCTGGCCAGCCAGCTTATGGGCGGGTGAGGGGTTGGTCAAACAAGCGGGTCGCCCGCTAGGAGCGCGGATCGTGCGGCGGGGTCCTGCTCATCGCCACCAGCGCTCCGCCGGAGCGCGGCGAGTCGACCAGGCCGCGCAGCTCGTGCGCGGCGAAGATCTCGTCCAGCTCCTCGCGCGTCAGCGTCTCCCGCTCCAGCGCCAGCACCGCCAGGTGGTCGAGCGCCTCGAGGTTGGCCGAGAGCAGCGCGCGGGCGCGGCGGTAGGCCTCGCGGGCGAGCGTCACGGCCGCCTGGTCGACCTCGCGGCGGGTCTGGTCGGAGACCGCGTAGTCCCCGGTCGGCAGCGCGATCGGCGCCGGCCCGTCGTGGTCGAGCGCGACCCCCATCCCGAATTCGGAGACCATCTGCTTGCAGACGAGGTGAACCCGGTTGAGGTCGTCGGAGGCGCCGGAGTAGGACTCGCCGAGGACGATCTCCTCGGCGGCGCGGCCGCCCAGCAGCGTCACCACCTCGTCGAGCAGTTCGTCGCGGGACTTCAGGTAGCTGTCCTCCTGCGGCGAGTGGCCGACGAAGCCGAGCGCCGGACCGCGGGGGACGATGCTGAGGATCTCCGGCGGGTCGAGCCCGAGCAGCTTGCGGCAGAGCGCGTGGCCGGCCTCGTGGTAGGCGACGATCCGCCGCTCCTTCGCGTTGAGGCGGCGGGCCTGCTGAGAGCCGACGGCCTGGCGCAGCAGCGCCTCGTCGAGGTCCTCGCGGGTCATGTAGAAGCGGCCGGCGCGGCCGGCGATGATCGCCCCCTCGTTGAGCGCGTTGGCGAGCTGGGCGCCGGTCATCCCGGTCGTCTTGCGGGCGACGTCGCCGAGGTCGAGGTCGGGGGCGAGCGGCTTGTTGCGGGCGTGGCTGCGGAGGATCGCCTCGCGGCCGGAGCGGTCGGGCGGGGCGACGAGGACGAGGCGGTCGAAGCGGCCCGGCCGCAGCAGCGCCCGGTCGAGCTTTTCGACGTAGTTGGAGGCGGCGATCACGATCACCATCCCCGGGTCCTTCTCGAAGCCGTCGAGCTCGACCAGCAGCTGGTTCAGCGCCTGCTCGCGCTCGCTGGTGCCGCCGTCGCCGCCCCCGCTGGAGCGGGAGCCGCCGATCGCGTCGAGCTCGTCGAT
>DATMBY010000232.1:0-4474 GCA_035558995.1 Solirubrobacterales bacterium | reverse complement strand
GAGCGGCGCTGCGCCGCCTGCGCGACAACCTCG
Source organism: Solirubrobacterales bacterium (assembly GCA_035558995.1). Lineage (GTDB taxonomy): Bacteria > Actinomycetota > Thermoleophilia > Solirubrobacterales > 70-9 > VAYN01. Next base: position 4,441 of record DATMBY010000232.1, on the reverse strand, counting down.
AGTCCGACCGGCCCGCCTCCGAGCGCATCGCCGTCGCCGGCGGCAACCGGTACGCGACGGGCATCCCGTAACGCGCTTCGCATATATAGACTCCTCGCCGCCGATGTCCCTGCACCGCCGCCCAATGCTGTCGCTGCTCGCGCTCCTGGCGCTGCTCGCGCTCGCAGTCGGCCTCTCCGCCTGCGGCTACGAGAGCGACTCGAAGTCGGTGGTCGAGGGAGAGTCGGTGGAGCTGGGCGACCTCAAGTACAACGTCACCTTCTCCCGCTACCTCAACCCGAACGACACCGAGGACGAGGCCTACCTCGTCGGCCAGAAGGAAGCGCCAAAAGGCGAGACGTACTTCGGCGTCTTCTTCGAAGTCCAGAACGAAAGCGACGAGCCGCAGCCGCTGCCCTCGACGCTGAAGATCGCCGACGCGGACGAGCAGGAGTACGAGGTTCTGGAGAGCGAAAGCATCTTCGCCCTCCCCTTCAACGGCACGGTCGAAGCCGAAGAACAGATCCCGCGTCTCGACACCGCCGCCCAGCTGGGCCCGATCGAAGGCTCGGTGGCGATCTTCCTGCTGCCCGAAGAAGCCTCCGAGAACCGGCCGCTCACCCTCCACATCCCCGGCGAAGGGGACGAAGAGGGCGCTGAAGTCACGCTCGACCTCTAGGTCGACGCGCCTCGCTCAGAGCCCGGCCGAGAGGATTTCCGAGGCGATCGGCGCCGCGACTTCGCCGCCCGCCGCTTCGGCTTCGATCAGCAGCACCCCGACCGCCAGCCGAGGCTTCTGCGCCGGGGCGAAGGCGGTGAACCAGGCGTCCTTGACCTGGACCGGGTTTTCGGAGTCCTCTTCGCCGGGCTTCGGCCCCAGCTCGGCGGTGCCGGTCTTGCCCGCCACCTGGGCCTCGGAGATCGCCCCGGCGGTCCCGGTGCCTTCGGTGACGACTCCGATCATCAGTTCGGTCAGCTCTTCGGCGGTCTTCTCCTCCATCACCTTGACCGGCTCGGCATCGGGCCGCAGCTTCGGGTTGAGGACGAGCGAGGTCGGCAGGCGGACGCCGTCGTTGGCGACCGTCTGCGAGACGCTTGCCATCTCCAGCGGGGTGGCCTGCACCTCGCCCTGGCCGATCGCCGAGACGCCGAGGTCGATTTCTTCCCCGATCTCGGTCGGGAGCGTCGATTCCTCGGGATCGACTTCGGTGACGAACCGCGGCGCGTAGAGGGTCAGCGGCGAGTTGAAGCCGAAGGCTTCGGCGGTTTCGACCAGCTTGTCGTTGCCGACCGCCGGGCCGAGCGGGGCGAAGACCGCGTTGCAGGACTCGGCGAAGGATTCGCGGAAGGTGCCGCCGCAGTACTCGCCGTTGGCGTTGTTGAGGAAGCGGCCGCCGACGTTGACCCCGTCGGTGATTTCGAATTCGTCGTCGAGGCTGACCTCGCCCGCTTCCAGGGCGGCGGTGGTGGTGATGACCTTGAAGGTCGAGCCGGGGGGCTGGGGAGCGGAGAAGGCCTGGCCGGCGAGCGCCCGCACGTCGCCCTTGCGGGTGTCGAGGACGGCGACGCCGCCGGAGCGGCCGGCCAGCGCCGAGACCGCGACTTCCTGCAGCTCGGGGTCGATCGTCGTCTTCACGGCGGCGCCCGGCTGCGGCTTTGACTTGGCGAGGGTGCGGACGGCGGAGCCGTCGGCGGCCACCGCCAGCAGCGAGCCGCCGGGCTTGCCGGCGAGGCGGTCGTTGAAGGCGCGCTCGATACCGCTGATCCCGACCGGCGTTTCAGGCGGGAACCCGTGGCGGGCGAGGCGCGGCAGGTCTTCTTCGGAGGCTTCGCCGACTTCGCCGGTGACGTCGATCGCGGCGCTGCCGAGCGGGTGTTCGCGTTCTTCGGCTGGGCCTTCGGCCAGGGCGGTGCCGTCGCGGGCGAGGATCGGCGCCCGTTCGGCCAGTTCGACGTCGGCCGCCAGTTCCTCGCCCTTGCCCAGGCCGGGGAACACGAGGTTTTCGTCCCATTCGATCCCGCCGTCGGCGTAGGGCACCTCGAGCTCGGCATCGACGGTGCCGAAGGCGACCGTGGAGACGGTCATCCCGATCGGGATGACCTTGCTGTCGCCGCTGTCCTCGGCGTCGCCGGCGCCTCCCGCGCTCAGCCCCCGCGTCGTCGCCACCTGCTGGGCCTCGCGGTAGGCGGCTTCGAATTCCTCGCGGTCGACTCGCGCCCGCGAGGCTTCGTTCAGCTCCGCGTACATCGCCTTGAAGTTCTTCGCCTCCCAGGCCGTGACGAAGCGCTGGGCGGCTTCCTTCTCGGGCGATCCGCCGGAGCCGGTGGCGATTCCGACGACGAAAGCGATCAGAGCGATGGCCGCGAGCGGCAGGGTCCTGGTGAGGAGACGGCGGCGACGCTCCGCCTCGGTGGGGATCGAGGGCACCGGCGAAAGGTAAAGGAGGCTCTCCCGGCATGCTTCTATTCCGGGGTGACCGTTTTGGATTGGGCGATCCTCGCATTCACCTTCGCCCTCGCTCTCTGGGGCTACCGGCAGGGCCTGATCGTCGGCGCCCTCACCCTCCTCGGCTTCGGCATGGGTGCCTTCGCCGGCAGCCGGATCGGCCCGCTGCTGCTGACGAAGGGGTCGCACTCGCCCTACGCGCCGCTCTGCGCCGCGCTGGGCGCGCTGCTGATCGGGGCGCTGATGGCGGTGACGGTCGAGAGCTTCGCCCTCGGGCTGCGGGAAAAGATCGTCCGCCGACCCTTCCTCAACGCCGCCGACGGGGCGGGGGGCGCCGCCCTGATCGCCTCCGTCGCCCTCGGGCTCGCCTGGGTCTTCGGCGCCGTCCTCCTCCACGCGCCCTCGACCGCGCGACTGCGGGCCGACATCCAGCAGTCGTTGATCCTGCGCAGCCTCAACGACGTGCTGCCGCCGAGCGGGCCGCTGCTGAACGCGCTCGACCGCGTCGACCCGGCGCCGACGGTGCTGGGGCCGGCCGCGCCCGTCGCCGCGCCGAGCGCGAAGATCGCCTCCGACCCCGACGTGCTGGGTGTCGGCGACTCTGTCGTGCGGGTGCTCAGCACCGCCTGCGGGCTGGGGATCGAGGGCTCGGGCTGGGCGGTCGAACCCGAAGTCGTCGTCACCAACGCCCACGTCGTCGCCGGCTCCGACGACACCACGGTGACCACCCAGGACGGGGTCGAGCTCGACGCGGTCCCGATCTACTACGAGCCGCGGCAGGACCTGGCGCTCCTGCGGGTGGGCGCGCCCCTGCCGCCGCTGCCGGTCAGCTCGCAGCGCAAGGAGGGGGAGGACGGGGCGGTGCTCGGCTATCCCGAAAACGGCCCCTACTCGCTCTCGCCGGCCCGGATCGGCGAGACCCGGGCGACGATCAGCGAGGACTCCTACGGCAACGGGCCGGTCGAGCGGACGATCGTGGCGATGAGCGGCGTCGTCCGCAGCGGCAACTCCGGCGGCCCGCTGGTGGACCCGCGGGGGGACGTGGTCGGGACCGTCTTCGCCGCCACCACCAGCGGCCCCCGCGGTGGTTTCGCGATCCCGGCCGAGCAGGTGCGGGAAGCCCTGGGACGGGCCGGCCTCGAGGGGGTGGATACGGGGCCCTGTACCGGCTTAGTGGAGGGTGGGGGTGGGGGTTGGGGGGTCCTCCTCCAGACACATCTCGCTATGGCTCGATGTTGAGTGTCTGGAAGAGGACCCCCCAACCCCCATGGCCCGTCACTTACGTTTAGTAAGGTCGATGCCATGGAACAGGTCAGTGCGGCCCAGGCCCAGGGAGAGGTTTCAGGTTCGGTATGTCCCCACTTCCACCATGCGATCGAGTTGATCGGGAAGCGCTGGACCGGGGCGATCGTCTGTGCTCTGACTGAGCGGCCGATGCGTTACGGGGAGCTGGGCCGGGCAATCCCCGGCCTCTCCGACAGGCTGCTCTCCCAGCGGCTGCGGGAGCTGGAGGAAGAGGGCCTGGTCGAGCGCCAGGTCGAAGCGGGGACGCCGGTGCGGGTCACCTACTCGCTGACCGAGGCGGGCCAGCAGCTCGATCCCGTCCTCAGTGAGCTGAAGTCTTGGGCGAGACGGTGGAAGAAAGCCGGCTGACGCCGGCTCCGGCGAGCAGCCCGGGGCCGAACTTTCCCGGACCGTTCGCGGTCGGGACCTACGCGCGCAAGCTGCAGGGATGGATGCGCGAGCGGGCGCGGGTGCAGCTGATCGGCGAGGTGACCGGCGTCGGCCGCAGCAAGGTCCAGGCCTACTTCGAGCTGCGCGACAGCGAGGGGGCGGTGCCCTGCGCGATCTGGCTCAACGACCTCGAGAAGGCGGGGCTGGACGGCGTCGGGCTGCGCGACGGCGCCGAAGTGGTGATCTCCGGCGGTCTCGACTACTACCCCGGCGGCGGCCAGGCCTCGCCGAACTTCTGCTTCCGGGCGACGCACGTGCGGCTGGCGGGCGAAGGCGACCTGA
>DATMBY010000231.1:0-13455 GCA_035558995.1 Solirubrobacterales bacterium | reverse complement strand
TGAGGTAGGGGTCGGTGACCTCGAAGGCGAAGTCGAGCACCGCCCGCAGGTAGGGGTTGTAGGGCATGCGGGGGACGAAGGAGGCGACGATCCGGATGAAGATCAGGATCACGTAGACGACGATCAGGGCGCTGACGTAGTCGGCGAGGTCGCCGCGGGTGAGGGCCAGCGGCGCCGTCATGCCCGCATCCGCTCCAGCGAGGCCTCCACCGCGGCCGCGAAGGCGCGCCGGGCCCCCTCGCTCTCGAGCGCCTCCAGGCCCCGCTCGGTGCTGCCGCCCGGCGAGGCGACCGCCCGGCGCAGGGCGGCGGGATCGTGGCGGCGCAGCAGCTCGGCGGTGCCGACGGCGGTCTCGGTGACCAGCCGGCGCGCCAGCTCGGGATCGAGCCCGTCGGCGATGCCGGCCTCGGCGATCGCCTCCGCCGCCAGCGCCAGGTAGGCGGGCGAGCAGCCCATCACCGCGGTCGCGGCATCGAAGTCGCTCTCGTCGATCTCGACGATCAGGCCCAGCACCGCCATCTTCATCCAGACCAGGTCGGTTGCCGTCCCGGCCGCGCAGAGGACGCCCTTGCGGACCTCGACGCCGACGTTGGGCATCACCCGCAGGACGTGCTCGGCGCTAGGCAACGCCGCTTGCAACCGCTCCAGCGGGGTGACCGCGAGGACCGAAACGACCTCGCGCGCCCCAAGCAGTTCCGGCGCCACCTCTTCCAACTTGTTCGGCTTCACCGCCAGGACGACGAGGTCGGCGCGGCGCGAGATCTCCGCGTTGGACACCGCCTCTCCCCCCATCTGCGCCGCCAGCTCCTCCGCCCGGCCCGAGCCGGAGTCGGAGAAGAGCTTCTCCTCGAACTCGCCGGCCCAGCCACGGGCCATCGCCGCGGCCATGCTCCCGGACCCGATGAATCCAACGATCACGATCGCGTGAGCCTAGCTGTGAACCCAGAGCGGATGGGGGTGTCCCCCTCGGGACACTCAACATCGAGCCATAGCGAGATGTGTCTGGAGGGGGACACCCCCACCCGCGACCGCGCCTCCTAAGACTGGTTGAAGAACCCCTTGTCGATCAGCCTCGCCCTTTCCTCGGCGGAGACCTCGACGTTGCGGGGCGTCAACAGGAACATCTTCTCGGCGATCCGCTGCATGCCGCCGTCGAGCGCGTAGGTGAGGCCGGAGCAGAAGTCGATCATCCGCTTCGAGAGCTCGTGGTCGGCGGTCTGCAGGTTGAGGATCACCGGGACCGAGCGTTTGAACTGGTCGGCGACCTGCTGGGCGTCGTTGAAGTTGCGGGGGATGACCAGGTGGACCTGGACGTCGGCGCCGTTGCCGCCGTTGTCGACCGGGCGCAGCGTGCGGGTGCGGCTGGCGGCGATCGGCTCGTCGTCGGCGAAGATGTCGTCGATCTCGTCGCGCCGGGGCCGGCGCGAGGTCGGCAGGCGGCGGACGGACGAGGAGCGACCTTCGCCCCGTTCGCGGCCGCCTTCGAAGGCTTCTTCGGTCCCCGTCTCGGGCTCGAAGTCTTCCTCGTATTCGGGGCCGTAGTCGTGATCCTCGGCCAAGCCGAAGTAGACCAGCGCTCTATGCCAAGTGTCCCGTAGGGCCATCTGTCGCGTTGTTTCGGCCTCGGAGGGCCGACTCCTTTACAGATTATTCCCAGATTTCGCGCGAAATCACACGAACAGCGCGTGGCCGAGGCGGACGATCGTCGCTCCCTCCTCGACCGCGACCCGCCAATCCTGCGAGGTCCCCATCGAGAGATGCCGCAGGCCGTGCTCGCCGGCGAGCTCCGCGAGGCGGGCGAAATAGGGTCGCGAATGCTCGGGGTCGGGGCTGAACGGCGGCATCGTCATCAGCCCGGCGACGCTGACGGGACAGCGCGAGACGAAGTCCGCGAGCGCCTCCGGCTCCACCCCGCCCTTGCCTTCCTCGCCGGAGAGGTTGACCTCGACCAAGACCTCGGTCCCGGCCTCGGCGTGCTTCTCGAGCTGGGCGAGGACGGAGTCCGTCGCCACCGAGTGGATCAGCCGGCACAGCGGCAGCACCTGCTTGACCTTGCGGCTCTGCAGGTTGCCGATGAAGTCCCAGGTGAAGGCCTCGCCCCAGCGCTCGTGCTTGGCGGCGAGGTCCTGCTGGCGGTTCTCGCCGACCAGCTCCACCCCCGCCTCCGCCAGCTTCCCCATCTCCTCCAGCGGCACGTACTTGCTCGCAACGAGGATCTCGACCCTCGCGCCGGCGAAGGCTCTCACCTCTTCCAGGTTCGCCCTCACCGTGGCGGCGTCGACGTCGTGGATCAGCTCCGCCATCTCAGCCCTCGAGCCAGGCGAGCCCGCCCTGGCGTCCGGTGCGGCCCTCGTCGCGACGGTGGGAGAAGAAGAGCCCCTCCTCGCAGCTGGTGCAGAGGCCGGCCGACTCGACACGCTCGACCCCCGCCTCGGCCAGCTGCCGGCCCGCCACCTCCGGCAGGTCGAGCATCCGCCCGCCGGCGATCCCGTCGCCCAGGGCGGCGAACGCCGTCAGGACCTCCTCGCCGACCTCGTAGCAGCAGGGGCCGATCCCGGGGCCGATCGCGGCCGAGGTCGCCCCCACCGCCTCGGCGCCGGCGGCGAGGATCCCGCCGGCGAGGCCGCGCCACCCGGCGTGGACCATCGCCACCCCCCGCGGCCCCGCCAGGGCGACCGGCAGGCAGTCGGCGACGAAGACCAGCGGCGCCAGCCCCGGTGCGCGGACGACGTGCCCGTCGCCCTCGCGAAGCTCGCTCGGGTGCTCGATCAGGTCGGTCCCGTGGACCTGGCGGGCGAAGACGACCTGGTCGGGATCCAGGCCGAGCGCCGTGGCGAGGCGGCGGCGGTTCTCGGTCAGGTTCTCCTCGGCGTCGTCGGTGAGGAGGCCGAGGTTGAGGCGGTCGAACGGCGGCTCGCTGATCCCGCCGAGCCGGGTCGAAAACGCCGCGCAGGCGCCGTCGAGCTCCGCTCGCAGCCAGCGGACGCCGTCGTCTTCGCGCCACTCCATGCCGGTAGGCAATCAGAGCGGGAGCGTCAGCCGGCCCGCGCCGCCTCCAGCGCCACAGCCAGCTCCGCCTCCCGGCCGGCGATCTCCCCTTCCAGCTTGCGCCGCCTCGCCGCGCGCAGGCCGCGGCCGACAGCCGGTCCCTGCGGGACGCCGGCGGCGATCAGGTCGGCGCCGCCGATCTCCAGCTCGACCCGGCGCCAGGCGGTCAGGTACTGCTCGATCCAGTCCGCTCCCATCGCCCGGGCGAGGATCAGCTCGACCGGATCGCGCCCGCCGGCGACCTCGACCCCCTCCCCCGGCCGCGGCGGCCACATCGAGGCCAGCAGCTCCTCGCCCCCGGGCGGGCCCAGGGCGGCGGCCAGCATCGCCTCCTCGCGGGGGACGAACTCGGCCCAGTGCTCGCGATGCAGCAGGTCGTCGACGGCCCGCAGCAGCTCGAGCCCGTTCTCGCGCAGGTCGACCAGGCCCCACTCGCCGAGCCGTTCGAAGCCCTGGCAGGCGCTGCCTTCGGCGGCGAGCCGCGCCAGCTCGGCGCGGCGGCGGTCGGCGGAGACCGTTGTCAGGTCGGTCCTGCGCAGGAGCGCGCCGGTCTCCGGCTCGAGCTCGAACTCGAAGCGGGCCGCGTAGCGGGCGGCGCGGAGCGCCCGGGTCGGGTCGTCCTCGAGGGAGCGCGGGTGCAGGACGCGCAGCACCCCCCGCTCGAGGTCCTCCCTGCCGCCGTGGGGATCGATCACCCGCGGCTCGCCGGCGAGCGGAACGGCCATCGCGTTGATCGTGAAGTCGCGGCGGCCGAGGTCGACCTCGATCCCCTCGGCCGGGGCGACGACCGGCAGCGCCCCGGGCTCGGGGTAGCTCTCCGTGCGGGCGGAGGCGATGTCGAGCTCGTGCCCGTCGACTTCCACCTTGACGGTGCCGAAGCGGTCGTGCTCGGCGCTCGCGCCCCCCAGCCGCTCCCCCAGCGCCGCCGCGTCGCCCTCGACTACCAGGTCGACGTCGGCGCGCGGCCGGCCGAGGAGGAGGTCGCGCACCGCCCCGCCGACGAGGTAGACAGGCTCCGCCGCCGCCTCTCGCACCGCCTCCAGCTCCGGGTGAGCGTGCCGCAGTGCCGCGCCAAGATCCTCCATAGACGCCGAACGATGACCGGTTGCGCGGATGCTCGCGTCTACAACCGCACTGGGATCCCGTCCGCCGCCATCCGCTCCTTTGCCTCGCGTACGCGGTAGTGGCCGTAGTGAAAGATCGAGGCGCAGAGGACCGCGTCGGCGTGACCGCCGCGGACGGCCTCGCTGAGGTGGGAGAGCTCGCCGGCGCCGCCGGAGGCGATCACCGGCACGCTCACCGCGTCGGCCACCGCTCGCGTCAGCTCGAGGTCGTAGCCGTCGCTGGTGCCGTCGCGGTCCATGCTCGTCAGCAGGACCTCCCCCGCCCCGCGCTCGACCGCCTCTTCGACCCAGGAGACCGCGTCCCGCCCCTCGACCCGCTTGCGGCCGCCGTTGACGTAGACGCCCCAGGTCGCGGGGGCGGAGCAGGGCGAGGAGGCGACCGGCGGCTCCCCCTCGCGCTTGGCGTCGATCGCGATCACCACGCACTGGGCGCCGAAGTGGTCGGAGAGCTCGGTCAGCAGCTGCGGGCGCGCCAGCGCCGCCGAGTTGACCGAGACCTTGTCGGCGCCGGCGTCCAGCACCGCCTGCGCGTCGGCGACCGAGCGGATGCCGCCGCCGATCGTGAAGGGGATGAAGACGTTGTCGGCGGTGCGCCGCGCCAGCTCGACGATCGTCTCCCGCTGCTCATGCGAAGCGGTGATGTCGAGGAAGACGAGCTCGTCGGCGCCCTCGGCGTCGTAGCGCTCGGCCAGCTCGACCGGGTCGCCGGCGTCCCGCAGGCCGACGAAGTTGGTCCCCTTGACAACCCGCCCGGCGTTGACGTCGAGGCATGGAATGACTCGTTTGAGCGCCATCCAACCAAGCGTAGAGATTTGGTGGCCGAGCGGGGAGGGTGCCGGTATCCCCCTCCGGAATTGACCTCCCCTCCGCTTCGCTGCGGGGAGAACATGCTGCGCGCTCCGCGCGCAGACCGCAGATTGCATATCGCCGAACATTCCTGCGGGGGACACCGGCACCCTCCTTCGACAGCGTTCGGAGGGATGCCCTCAGCCACCTAAGGCGACGATCGCCTCGGCGACGGTGAACCGGCGCTCGTAGAGAGCCCGGCCGACGATCGCGCCCTCTACGTTGGTAGCGGTCTCGCGGGCGAGTTCCTCCAGGTGCGGGAGGTCGCCGACGCCGCCGGAGGCGATCACCTGGGCCGAGGTCGCGGCGGCGATCCCGTTCAGCTCCCGGATCGCCGGCCCCTCCATCGTCCCGTCGACCTCGATCGCGGTGCAGAGGAAGCGCCCGACGCCGCGCCGGGTGAGTTCGGCGACGGCGCTCGGGGCGTCGAGCTCGCTGGTCTCCGTCCAGCCGGCGAGGGAGACCTTGCCACCGCGGGTGTCGACCGAGACGACGACGCTCTCGCCGTGCTCCGCCACGACCGCGTCGAGGAACTGCGGGTCGCGCAGCGCCGCGGTTCCGATCACAACCCGCGCCGCCCCGGCCGCGAGCACGGCGGCGACGGCCTCGGGGCCGCGGAGGCCGCCGCCGACCTGGATCGGGCAGGGGACCGCGGCGGCGATCCGCCGTACCGCCTCGAGGTTGCGCGGCCCCCCCGCCTTGGCGCCGTCGAGGTCGACGACGTGGAGGAACTCCGCCCCTTCCTCCGCCCAGCGCTTCGCCGCGTCGACCGGGTCGGAGTCGTAGGTGGTCTCGCGCTCGTAGTCGCCCTGCAGCAGGCGCACCGCCTGGCCGCCGCGAATGTCGATCGCCGGGTAGAGGATCACGCGTCGTTACGCAGCTGCAGGCGCTTTCGCGCAGATCCCGGCGAAGTTGGCGAGCAGCCGCAGGCCGGCGCTGCTCGACTTCTCGGGGTGGAACTGGACGCCGAAGACGTTCTCGCGCTCGGCCGCGCAGGCGAAACGGCTGCCGTACTCGGCGGTCCCGAGCAGGTCCTCGCCGCCCGGCCGCGGCGCGAAGGAGTGGACGAAGTAGAAGGGCGTCCCGGACGGCAGCCCCTCGGTCAGCCGCGACTCGCGCTCCCAGCCGACCGGCGACCAGCCGATGTGCGGGACCTTCAGGCCGTCGGCCTCCAGGGCCTCCACCGGGCCCTCCAGCAGCCCCAGCCCGCCGGAGCCGCCGAACTCGCTCGTCGACTCGAACAGCAGCTGCAGGCCGAGGCAGATGCCGAGGATCGGCACCCCGGCCCCACGGCGCTCGGCGATCAGCTCGTCGAGCCCGTACTCGCGGATCCGCTCCATCGCCCGCGGCATCGCCCCGACGCCGGGCAGGATGACGCCGTCGGCCGCCTGGACCTCGACCGGATCGCGCGTGATCCTGGCGCTGACGCCGACGTGCTCGAGCGCCTTCTCGGCCGAGCGCAGGTTGCCCATCCCGTAGTCGAGGATCGCGATCCGGGCGCTCATTCGCTCAGGGTTCCCTTGGTCGAGGGGACGCCGCTCTCGTCGGGATCGATCGAGACTGCAACGCGCAGGGCGCGGGCGAAGGCCTTGAACGAGGCCTCGATCATGTGGTGGGCATTGGTCCCGGAGCGGACCCAGATGTGCAGGGTCAGCTTGGCGCTGTTGGCGACGGCCCGGAAGAACTCCTCGGCCAGCTCGCTGTCGAAGCCGGCAATCGAGACGACCGGCAGGTCTGCGGCGAAGTCGCAGTAGGGGCGGCCGGAGATGTCGATCGCGCACTCGGCCAGGGACTCGTCCATCGGCACCAGGGCCGAGCCGTAGCGGCGGATCCCGGCGCGGTCGCCGAGCGCCTCGTCGAGCGCCTGCCCGAAGACGATGCCGACGTCCTCCACCGTGTGGTGGGCGCCGGTCTCCAGGTCGCCGTTCGCCTCCACCTCGAGACCGAGGCGGCCGTGGCGGGCCAGCAGGTCGAGCATGTGGTCGAGGAAGCCGACGCCGGTCTCGGCGCTCGCCTCCCCCCCGTCGAGGTCGAGGGAGAGCCGGATCCGGGTCTCGGCGGTCTCCCGCTGCTTTTCGGCGCTGCGACTCATGAGCTGCTCCTAATCATCGCTGACTCGCCGTGGACGGGGAAGCCCTCGGCGCGGGCAAGGGCGTCGACGTGCGGCGCCAGCTCGGCGGCGGCGCCGCCGATCTCGACGCTGGAGATGCGGCGGCGGAAGGCGCCGGGGCCAAGCGGCCCGGCGTAGCGGCCGGCGCCCCCGGTCGGCAGCACGTGGTTGGAGCCGGCGAGGTAGTCGCCGAAGGCGGTGGCGCCGTGGCGACCGACGAAGACGCAGCCGGCGGTGGTGACCCTGTCGGCGAGTAGCGCCGCGTCGGTCTCCAGCAGCTCCAGGTGCTCGGGCGCGTAGGCGTTTGCGAGCGCGATCGCCGCCTCGGTCTCGGGTACCTGCACCAGCGCCAAAGGCGCTTCGGCGACGCTGGGTCGGGTGGCAGCCGCGGCTTCGCTGGCCTCGGCGATCGCCTCCAGCACGCGGTCCTCTACCGCGACCGCGACCAGCGGGCTTTCCGGGCCGTGCTCGGCCTGGGCGCAGAGGTCCAGCGCCGCCCACTGGGGGTCGGTGTCGTGGCCGGCGATCAGCATCAGCTCGGAGGGGCCGGCAAGGGAGTCGATTCCGACCTGGCCGTAGACGGCGCGCTTGGCCTCGCGCACCCAGGCGTTGCCAGGGCCGGCGATCACGTCGACGGGGACGATCGTCTCGGTGCCGTAGGCGAGGGCGAAGATCGCCTGCGCCCCGCCCATCGCGTAGACCTCCCCCACCCCGCAGAGCGCGGCGGCGGCGAGGACCAGCGGGTGGACGCGGCCGTCGGGGCCCGGAGGCGAGGCGACGGCGATCCGCTCGACCCCCGCCACCTGGGCCGGAATCGCGCACATCAGAACCGAGGAGGGATAGGCGGCGCGGCCGCCGGGGGCGTAGACGCCCGCCGCCCCGACCGGAACTTCGCGCAGCTTCACCTTCTGCCCGGCGGGGAGCTCGACGGCGCGCTCGGAGCCGATCTGGGCCTCGGCGACCGCGCGGATGTTCGCCGCCGCCGCCTCCATCGCCGCCCGCAGCTCCGGCTCGACCACGGCGAGCGCGGCCTCGGCGTCGGCGGGATCGACCCGAAGTCCCTCCAGTGCCGCACCGGGGGCGTCGAAGCGGCTGGTCAGCCGCAGGACGGCCTCGTCGCCGCCACCGCGGATCTCGGCCTCGATCGGGGCCACGTCGACCAGCGGCGCGGCCTCAGCCGCCCACTCGCGCAGCTCCTCGGCGGTCTCGAAGGCGCCGCGCCACTCGAAGCTGCGGGTCCTCATCCCCGGCTCGCCTCGCGCAGCTTCGCGGTCAGATCGTCGATCTCGGCGGCGCGCAGTTTGTGGGAGACGCGGTTGGCGACGAGGCGGGCGGTGCACTCGACGATCTCCTCGCGGACCTCGAGTTCGTTCTCCTCCAGGGTGCGCCCGGTGGCGACGAGGTCGACGATGCCGTCGCTGAGCCCGACCAGCGGCGCCAGCTCCACCGAGCCCTTGACTTCCACGAGTTCGACCTGGCGGCCGGTCTGCTCGAAGTAGCGCTCGGCGATCCGCGGGTACTTGGTCGCGATCCGCATCGTCCCCAGCCGCCGCTGGGCTTCGGCCAAGCGGTCGTTGCCGGTGCGGGCGGCGAGGACCATGCGGCAGCGGCCGTAGCCGAGGTCGAGCAGCTCGTAGACGACGCGGTCGGACTGCTCGAGCAGGACGTCCTTGCCGGTGATGCCGACGTCGGCGGCGCCGGCCTCGACGTAGGTCGGCACGTCGGAGGGGCGGACGGTCACCAGCGTCACCCCGGAGGTCTCGAAGATCAGCGAGCGGGAGCCGCCCCGCAGCTCCGCGGTCCCGATCCCGGCGCCGTCGAGGACGTCGAGCGTTTCGGTGAAGAGGGCACCGCGGGGGACCGCGATCTTCAGCGCGCTCACGAGGGGTCCCTCCCGTGCTCCTGCAGCTGCGCGGCGTGGACGCGCTGCACGTAGAGGCCGAAGCCGGCGGCGGAGAGGTCGAGGCCGAAGCGCTTCATCAGCCCGTCGTAGCGGCCGCCGCCGCCGAGGACGTAGCCGACGGCGGGGTCGTAGACCTCGAGGATCGCACCGCTGTAGTAACCGAGGTCGCGGAGGAGCCCGAGGTCGATCTGGACCCGGTCAGCGGCGCCGCGGCGCTCCAGCTCCTCGAAGGTCTCGCCGAGGCGGGCGATCGCCCGCCCGACGGCCTCTCCTCCGAGCCCGCGCGCCCGCTCGAGCACCTCCTTGCCGCCGCGCAGCTGGGTCAGCGCCACGCAGGTCTCGACCTGCTCGGTGCCGATTCCGGCCCCGGAGAGCTTCTCCTCCAGCCCGACGAGGTCGTGCGCGGCGAGCCTGGCGAGGACCGCGTCCCGCTCCTCCCCCTCGACCCCCAGCTCCTCGAGCAGCTGCCGGTAGAGGTCGGCGTCGCCCAGCCCGATCACCGCACGGTCGAGGCCGGCGGCGTCGAGCGCCGCCTCCAGCACCTCGATCACCTCGACGGTGCCCTCGGCCGCCGGAGCCCCGATCAGCTCGACGCCGGCCTGCTCGAACTCGCGCAGCTGCCCGCTCTGCGGGCGCACAGCCCGGTAGGCGCTCGCCAGATAACAGAGGCGGTGTGGGGGCTCGCTGTCGGCGTAGCGGCTGGCGACGAGGCGGGCGACCGGCACGGTCATGTCCGAGCGCAGCGCCAGCAGCTCGCCGCTCTCGTCGAAGAAACGGTAGGAGGAGCGGGCGGCACGGCCGTCCCCCCGCGCCATCGTCTCGTCATACTCGATCGCCGGCGTCGCCACCTCGCCGTAGCCGCGGGCCTCGAAGACCTCGAGCAGGGCCTGCTTGAGCCTGCGCAGCTCGCGCATCTCGTCGGGGAGCACGTCTCTCGTTCCCGGTGGGATCGGGTGGATCATCGGCCTGACCTTACGTGGGCGGTGGAGATTTCCCTGCTCGGAGCGACCCTAAGCAGGGACCTCTGCAGAGACGCGTTCGATCTGGGCGCCGAGGCCGCGCAGGCGCTCGTCGATCTGCTCGTAGCCGCGGTCGATCTGGCGGATCTCGCCGATCTCCGAGGTTCCCTCCGCCGCGCAGGCGGCGATGAGCATCGCCATCCCGGCGCGGATGTCGGGGCTGGAGACGCGCTCGCCGTGAAGCCGGCTCGGACCGCTGACGATCGCCCTGTGGGGATCGCAGAGCGTGATCCGAGCGCCCATCGCGACGAGCTTGTCGACGAAGAAGAGACGGTTCTCGAACATCTTCTCGAAGATCAGGACCTCGCCTTCGGCCTGGGTGGCGAGGGCGAGGGCGATCGAGGTGAGGTCGGCGGGGAAGGCGGGCCAGGGGCCGTCCTCGATCTTCGGGATCGCGTCGCCGAGGTCGGCTTCGACCTGCAGGTGCTGACCGGCCGGGACGAGCATGTCGTCCCCCTCGATCTCCGAGCGCAGCCCGAGGCGCTTGAACTGGCGCCTGACCGCGGTCAGGTCAGCCGGCTCGACGTCGCGGATCCGCAGCTCCCCCCCGGTCGCCGCGGCAAGCGCCATGAAGCTGCCGACCTCGATGTGGTCGGCGCAGATCGTGTGCTCGGCGCCGCCGAGGCTCTCGGCCCCGTGCACGGTCATCACGTTCGAGCCGATTCCATCGACCCGCGCCCCCATCTTCGCCAGCAGGCGGGCCAGGTCCTGGACGTGGGGCTCGCAGGCGGCGTTGGAGATCTGGGTCGGGCCCGGGCAAAGCGCCGCCGCCATCAGCGCGTTCTCGGTCCCCATCACCGAGGGCTCGTCCATGAAGATCTCGCAGGCGCGCAGCCCGCCGGGGGCGGAGAGCTCGATCCAGCGGCTGCCGTCGACGCGGGCGCCGAGGTCCTTGAAGGCGTCGAGGTGGGCGTCGAGCCGGCGGCGGCCGATGAAGTCGCCTCCCGGAGGCGGCATCCTCGCTTCGCCGAAGCGCGCCAGCAGCGGCCCCGCGAGCAGGAAGGAGGCGCGGATCTGGCGCGAGAGCTCCTCGTCGACCGCACCCCCGGCGACGCCGCGGGCGCAGAGCCGGACGCTGTTGTCAGCGACCCAGGCGACCTCGACCCCGAGGTTCTCCAGCAGCGCGATCTGCGCTTCGGTGTCGCGGATCCGCGGCACCCGGTGCAGCAGCACCTCCTCCTCGGTCAGCAGGCAGGCGGCGAGGATCGGCAGCGCCGCGTTCTTGTTGCCGGCGACGGTCAACTCCCCGGAGAGGGGAACGCCGCCTTGGATCACGAACTTCTCCATGTTCCGGCTAGGGTAACGGCCGGCCATGGGGAGACGGGTGAAGATCGGCATCGGCGTGGTCGTGGCGCTGCTGGCACTGCTGGGCCTCAACGCCCTCTGGGTCGACGGCAAGACCGAGGAGGCGGAGGTGACCGTGCGCGGCGGACGAATCCTCGACCTCCCCGACGGTGATCTGCAGGTGGCCGAACACGGCTCCCGCAATGGCCCTCCGATCGTGCTGCTCCACTGCTACACCTGCGCGATGGACTGGTGGAACGGGATGGTCCCGCTGCTGGAAAAGAACCACCGCGTCATCACCATCGACCTGCTCGGCCACGGCGGCTCGGAGAAGCCCAGCGAGGGCTACACGCCGTCGAACCAGGCGAAGGTGGTCGCCGAGGCCCTCGAGCGCCTTCAGGTGCGCGAAGCGACCGTCGTGGGCCACTCATTGGGCGGCGCCGTCGTCGTCGGCCTCAGCGAACAGAGCCCGGAGCTGATCGCCCGGCCGGTGATCATCGACATGCCCCCCGACAACACCTACGACGACGGCTTCGGCCTCTCCGCCGCCCTCTCCTTCGCGCCGCTGCTCGGCGAGGCCCTCTGGCAGACGAAGCCGGACTTCTCCGTCCGCGACGGTCTCGAGGTTGCCTTTGCGCCCGGCTACGAAGTTCCCGACGCCTTCGTCGAGGACCTGAAGCGGATGACCTACACCGCCTACGATGACTCTCCCCAAGGCAACGACCACTTCCTCCACGAGAAATCACTGGACCAGCGGATGAAGGCGACGGGGAAGCCGTTGATGGTCCTGATGGGCGCCGAGGAGCAACTCGTCGACGACCCCCAGCGCGCTCTCGACCAGTACAAGGCCGCGGTGCCCGAGGCCGAGACCCATCTCGTCCCCGGCGCCGGCCACTCCCCCAACGTCGAGCGCCCCGCCCTCACGGCCAAATACGTCCTCCGATTTGCAGAAGAACCCCAGATCGGGCTACGATCCTCCCAGCACCGCGCTTCTGGGGTTCGCAGCGCTACTGGTCGCCAGTAGCGCTGCCCTGCAGCAGGCGGCTGATTCCGCTCTGCAGAGCCATTGTCAGGCCCCTCATGCAAGCGCCATTGCAGGAAACCATTGCCGTCCGAGGGCCCACCTACAGTACGAACCCATGTTCGATTCGACGACCAAGATCACCGGCCGGCTGACCGACGCCGCCGACCTCCTCATAGACTTCGCAACCCTCGGCGAGTACGGGCTGGAGCCCGTTGGGAGCACTCGCCAGGGTTGCGCAGACCCCTCCCCCTCAACCCGCCGCCCAGGAGCCTCCACCCGCGCGATCGCGCGCAGCAGCAACTGCAGCCTTATCGAGGAATCGGGTCTCTTCAGAACGCGGCGTCGCAGCGGGCAACCGGCCTGAAGAATCTAAAAAGACCGTAGCCCGCGCCACGAGTTGGCGCGATGGCGAGGGCTTGCAGGAGCAAGCGATCCGGTCACGGCGAGTGGCGCCGCGTAGCAGCGCTACGCAAGCCGCTCGACGTGGCCGTAGCGCGCCGCTACTGAAAGCACGCAGCCCGCGCCAACTCGTGGCGCGGGCTACAAGACAAACCGGCGGCGACCTACTCTCCCAGGGGGTTGCCCCCCAAGTACCATCGGCGCTGAGTGGCTTAACTGCTCTGTTCGGAATGGGAAGAGGTGTCTCCCACTCGCTATGCGCCACCGGAAATTTTGCGAGACCGCCCCGGTGGAGCTTGAAAACCGCACAAGACCAGGTGGATATAAAAAATATCCGTCAAGCCCTCGACCCATTAGTACCGGTCGGCTACGCACATTGCTGCGCTTCCACCGCCGGCCTATCAACCTGGTGGTCTACCAGGGGTCTTACTCCCTCAAGGGGATGGGAGAGCTTATCTCGAGGACGGCTTCCCGCTTAGATGCTTTCAGCGGTTATCCGTTCCATGCGTAGCTAATCTGCGATGCCCTTGGCAGGACAACAGATACACCAGAGGCATGTTCATCCCGGTCCTCTCGTACTAGGGATGACTCCTCTCAACTCTCCAACGCCCACAGCAGATAGGGACCGAACTGTCTCACGACGTTCTGAACCCAGCTCGCGTACCGCTTTAATGGGCGAACAGCCCAACCCTTGGGAC
>DATMBY010000230.1:0-2337 GCA_035558995.1 Solirubrobacterales bacterium | reverse complement strand
TCGGCGAAGGTCCTGTGGGTGGGGCCGTGGTAGTCGGAGCTGGCGGTGGGGGCGAGGCCGAGCTCCTCGCAGAGGCGCAGCAGGTGGTCGGTCTGCTCCTTCGAGTGACTGGGGTAGAAGGCCTCGATTCCGTCCGGCTTCAGGGAGCGGATCAGGTCCTCGACCTGGTCGGGGTCCTTGACGTCCCAGTAGGGATGGGCGACGACGGCGACGCCGCCGGCCTCGCGGATCGTCGCCACCGCCTCCTCGGCGGTCGGCCAGCGGCGGGGGACGAAGGCCTTCGCGCCCGGCACCAGGTACTCCTCGAAGAAGGGCCCGAGGTCGCCGGTCGCGCCGGCGGCGCGGGCGATGTGGGGGCGGCCGATCGAGTCGGCGGCGCCAGCCTCGCGGATCGCGTCGTCCAGCGTCAGGTCGAAGCCCTCGCGCCGCAGGTTGTCGACGATCTCCCCGGCCCGCGAGCGCCGCTCCTGCTGGGCCCGGTCGCACGCCGGCGCGATCTTCTCCAGCTCGATCCAGTAGCCGCAGACGTGCAGGTCTTCGGCGTAGCGGTGGACGCAGGACATCTCGATCGCCGGCACCAGCTCGATCCCAAGCCGCTCCGCGGCCTCCGCGGCCTCCGCAACTCCAGCGATCGCGTCGTGATCCGTGAGGGCCAGCGTGGTCACCCCAGCCTCAGCAGCTTTCTCAACGACCTCGGACGGCCTCAGCTGCCCATCGGAGACAACGGAATGGCTCTGCAGCTCAATCAGCATCGGCCGCGCAGACTATCTGCGGCCCGAGTCGGGGGGTCGTGAGGGTCCTTCTCCAGACACTCAACATCGAGCCATAGCGAGATGTGTCTGGAGTGGGACCCTCACGACCCCCTTCCGCGCCCCCAATAAATAGACTGCGCCGCCGTGTTTCAGAAGGTCCTCATTGCCAACCGCGGCGAGATCGCGATCCGGGTCGCCCGCACGCTGAAGGAGATGGGCATCGTCTCGGTCGCCGTCTACTCGGAGATCGACCGCGACGCCCCCCACGTGCGCGAGGCCGACGAGGCGTTCCTGATCGGTCCCGCGGTCCCGGCCGAGAGCTACCTGAACATCCCGAAGATCATCGAGACCGCGAAGGAGGCCGGCGCCGAAGGGATCCATCCCGGCTACGGCTTCCTCGCCGAGAACGCCGAGATGGCGCGCGCCTGCGACGAGGCCGGAATCACCTGGATCGGCCCGCCGCCCGAGTCGATCGAAGCGATGGGCTCGAAGACCAAGGCGCGGGAGATCATGGAGGAAGCCGGGGTGCCGATCGTCCCCGGCTCGACCGAGGTCGCCAAGGGTCTGGAGGACGCGAAGCGCCAGGCCGACGAAGCCGGCTACCCCGTCGCCTGCAAGGCCGCGGGCGGCGGCGGCGGCAAGGGCTTCCGCGTGGCGATGACCCCGGACGACCTCCAGGAGGCCTACGAGGGCTCCTCGCGCGAAGGCGAGAAGTTCTTCTCCGACCCGCGCGTCTACGTCGAGCGCTACCTCGAGGACCCGCGCCACGTCGAGGTCCAGGTCCTCGCCGACTCGCACGGCAACGTGATCCACCTCGGCGAGCGCGACTGTTCGCTCCAGCGCCGCCACCAGAAGGTGGTCGAGGAGGCGCCGGGCCCGCACGTCGACGAGGAGATGCGCGAGCGGATCGGCAAGATCGCCACCGACGCGGCCGCCGCCGTCGGCTACCGCGGCGCCGGCACGATCGAGGGCATGCAGGTCGGCGACGAGTACTTCTTCCTCGAGATGAACACCCGCGTCCAGGTCGAGCACTGCGTGACCGAGATGGTCACCGGCATCGACATCGTCCGCGAGCAGATCCTGATCGCCGCCGGCGAGCCGCTCTCGATCGCCCAGGCGGACGTGAGGCTGAACGGGTGGTCGATCGAGTGCCGGATCAACGCCGAGGCCGCGCACAAGAACTACGCCCCGGCACCGGGGCCGATCGGCGAGTCCTACCGCGAGCCCTCCGGCCCCGGCGTCCGCGTCGACTCCGGCGTGGAGGGCGGCTCCGAGGTGACGCCGATGTACGACCCGATGGTGGCCAAGCTGATCGTCTGGGACGTCGACCGCGAGAAGGCGACCCGGCGGATGCTGCGGGCGCTCTCCGAATACGACTCCGGCGGCCTCACCACCCTGATTCCCTTCCACGAAGCGATCCTCGCCACCGAGCAGTGGTCGCGCGGCGAGACCTGCCGCGACCTGATGGAAGACAAGGAGTGGCTGAAGACGACGGCGCCGGCCGACCCGAAGCCTCCCGAGCCCTCCGAGGACGGCGAGTACTTCTTCCTCGAGATGAACACGCGCGTGCAGGTCGAGCACTGCG
>DATMBY010000229.1:0-5005 GCA_035558995.1 Solirubrobacterales bacterium | reverse complement strand
TCCGGCCGCTACCGCCAGGTCGAGCGCGAGGAGGAGGGGAAGATGAAGGCGGCGGCGCAGGCGCAGGAGTTCGAGCGCGCCGCCCTGCACCGCGACCGCCTGAAAGCGATCCGCTCGCTGTTCGAGCGCCAGCGCGTCGCCGGCGCGGCGATGGGGACCGCCGACCTGATCGGGGTCGCGGTCGAGGGCGCCGACGCCAACGCCCAGGTCTTCCAGGTGCGCGACGGGATCCTCGCCGAGCGCCAGAGCTTCTACCTCGAGAACGAGGGCGAACGCGAGCAGGCCGAGGTCGCCGAGGAGTTCATCTCCCAGTACTACTCGGCCTCGCCCTCGATGCCGCGGCAGATCGTCGTCGGCCCCTACCTGCGCGACCGCGCCGAGCTGCTGGCCGAGGCGCTGAGCGAGCGGCGCGGCGCGCCCGTCGAGGTCCGCCCCGCCGAGCGCGGCGACAAACGGCGGCTGCGCGAGCTGGCCGAGCGCAACGCCCAGCTCGCCCTCGACCAGGACCGGCTGCGACGCGAGCACCGGCGCTCGCGCCGGGTCGAGAGCCTGGCGGCGCTGGCCCAGGCGCTGGGGATGGAGGAGCTGCCGGTGCGGATCGAGGGCTTCGACATCTCGACGATCGGCGGCGAGCACACCGTCGCCTCGATGGTCGTCTTCGAGGGCGGGGCGACGAAGAAGTCCGACTACCGCCGCTTCAAAGTCCGCGGCGACCTGCGCGAGGGCGGCACCGGCAACGGCGGGCCGGACGACTTCGCCTCGATGGAGGAGGTGCTGAGCCGACGGATGGCGCGCTACCTCGAACAGGCCGACCTCTCGCCGCACGACCGCAAGCGCGACCCCAGCTTCGCCTCGCTTCCCTCTCTGATCCTGATCGACGGCGGCAAAGGCCAGCTGGCGGCGGGGGTGCGGGCGCTGCAGCCGTTCACCGAACGCGGTGTCACCGTGATCAGCCTCGCCAAGCGGCTGGAGGAGGTCTACGTCCCCGGCCGCGCCGAGCCGCTCGACCTCGCCGCCGACTCGGAGGCCTCGCGCCTGCTGCAGCGGGTCCGCGACGAGGCGCACCGGTTCGCGATCGACCACCACCGCGGCCGCCGCGACCGCGGCATGCTCGAAGGCTCGGTGCTCGACGAGCTGCCCGGAATCGGCCCCGCCCGCAAGCGGGCGCTGCTGCAACACTTCGGCACGCCGGAGCGTTTCCTCGCCGCCACCCGCGAGGAGCTCGAGGCGGTGCCCGGCCTGCCTGGCAAAGTAGGCCGCGAGATCCATGAGCAGCTCAACCGAACCAACTGAGGTGGCGATGGCCAAGCAGGTGACGCTGGTCGTGATCACCGGTCACTCCGGCGCCGGCAAGTCGGAGGCGATCGCCTCCTTCGAGGACGGCGGCTACTTCTGCGTCGACAACCTGCCGCCGCGGATGATCGCCGGGCTCGGCGAGCTGTTCCGCCACGAGGGCAGCGGCGTCGAGCGGGCCGCGGTCGTCTCCGACGTGCGCGGCGGCGAGTACTTCGACGGACTGGTGCAGGTGCTCGACGACCTCGAGACCGAAGGGCTGCGGCCGATGGTCCTCTTCCTCGAGGCCGGCGAGGAGGTCTTGCTCGACCGCTACAAGGAGACCCGCCGCCGCCATCCGCTGGCCCCGGAAGGGCGGATCGTCGAGGGGATCCGGGCCGAGCGCGAGCTGCTGGCGCCGCTGCGCGAGCGCGCCGACAAGGTGATCGACACCAGCGACCTGACCGGGGCCGAGCTGCGCCGCCAGATCACCGAAGAGCTGCTGGGACAGGAGGAGACCGGCAAGCTCGCCCTCACCCTGCTCACCTTCGGCTTCAAGAACGGGCCGCCGCGCGACGCCGACCTGACGCTGGACGTCCGCTTCCTCCCCAACCCGCACTACGTCGACGACCTGCGGCCGAAAACGGGCCTGGACCAGGAGGTCCAGGATTACGTCGAGCAGGGGACCCAGGCGGGCGAGTTCTACGGCCGTCTGCTGCCGCTGCTCGAGTTCCTCGTCCCCGCCTACGTCGCCGAGGGCAAGAGCCACCTGACGATCGCGGTCGGCTGCACCGGCGGCCGCCACCGCTCGATCACCGTCGCCGACCGCATCCGCCGCGACCTCGCTGGCCGCGAGGACGTGATCGTCCGCGTCAAGCACCGCGACGTCGAGCTTGGTTGAATCGCCTTCCTTGCCCGATCCCGTCATCTCCATAAAGGGCCTGCGGAAGAGCTACGGCGAGACCGAGGCGGTCGGCGGCATCGACCTCGAGGTGAACAGGGGGGAGGTCTTGGCCTTCCTCGGTCCCAACGGGGCGGGGAAGACGACGACGGTCGAGATCCTCGAGGGGTACCGCAAGCGCAGCGGGGGAGAGGTGACGGTGCTGGGGGAGGATCCCGAGCGCGCCGGGCGCGAGTGGCGCGAGCAGATCGGGATCGTCCTGCAGAGCGGGCGCCTCGACCCCTACCTGACCGTGCGCGAGTCACTCGACCTCTATGCCGGCTACTTCCGGGCGCCGCGACCCACCGAGGACGTGATCGCCCTGATCGGCCTCGAGGGCAAAGCCGACGAGCGGGCGAGCCGGCTCTCGGGCGGCCAGCAGCGCCGCCTCGACGTCGGCATGGCCTTGGTCGGGGATCCCGAGCTGCTCTTCCTCGACGAGCCCACCACCGGCTTCGACCCCTCCGCGAGGCGCCAGGCCTGGGACGTGATCGCCGGCCTCCGCGACCTCGGCAAGACCGTCTTCCTCACCACCCACTACATGGACGAGGCGCAGCGCCTCGCCGACCGGGTGACGATCATCGCCGCCGGCCAGATCGTCGCCCAGGGGACCCCCGAGGACCTCGGCGAGCGCGACGCCGGCGAGACGACGATCCGCTACCGCCGGGACGGCCGCGAGGTCGTCCTGCGGACGGCCACCCCCGTCGAGACGCTGCACGAGCTGACCGCGAAGGCTCTCGTCGACGGTAAGGCGCTCGAGGGGCTGGAAGTGACCCGGCCATCGCTCGAGGACGTCTACCTGGAGCTGACGGCCAGCTCGGAGGCCGCCGAATGAGCGGCCTGGCCCTCGTCGGACACCAGTTCCGCTACGACCAGAAGGCCTTCTGGCGCAACCCGGCCTCCGTCTTCTTCACGGTGATGTTCCCCGTGATCCTCTTCCTCATCCTCGCCCTCGTCTTCAGCGGCGAAGACGTGAACGTGCGCGGCGGGATCGACGCCACCACCTACTACGTGCCGGCGATCATGTCGCTGGCGATCATCTCGGCGACGATGCAGACGCTGGCGATGACCCTGGTGATCGCCCGCGAAGACGGTCGCCTCAAGCGCGGCCGCGGCACCCCGATGCCGCCCTGGGTCTTCATCGCCGGGCGGGTGGGCAACTCGATCGTCGTCGCGTTGATGATGCTGGTCCTACTGGCGGCCATCGGCGCCCTCTTCGGCGCCGACGTTCCCTGGGACCGCCTCCCCGCGATCCTGCTCACCCTCGTCATCGGTGCCGCCGCCTTTTGCTGTCTCGGCATCGCCCTGACGGCGCTGATCCCCTCCCAGGACGCCGCCGCCGCGATCGTCAACGCCCTGCTGCTGCCGCTCTACTTCCTCTCCGGCGTCTTCATCCCCGAAGACCAGCTGCCCGACGGCGTGATCGCCTTTGCCGACCTCTTTCCGGTCCGCCACTTCTTCGACGCCTTCTTCGACGCCTACGTCCCCGCCGGCGGCCCCGCCGTCTCCTGGGACAACCTCGCAATCGTCGCCCTCTGGGGTGTCGCCGGCCTACTCCTCGCGATCCGCTACTTCAGATGGACCCCGCGATCCGGCTAGATCTATAGCCTCTTTTGCTCAATGCTCCACCACGTCCTCCTGGAGGTCGGCGATCTCGACCGCAGCGCCGCCTTCTATGACTCGATGCTGGCCCCGCTGGGCTGGCGACGCCATTTCGAGCAGGACCAGACGATCGGCTGGGGCATCGCCAAGCCCGTCTTCTTCGTCTCCGGAAAGCACGATCCCCAGCCAGGTTTCGGCCTCTTGAGCTTCTCGGCGCTGGGCATCGTCGCGGTCAAGGCGGCCTGGGAGAACGGGGTCAAAGCGGGCGGCGTCAGCGTCTCGGATCCGGGTGAGCAGCGCTCGCACGGGTCGGGTTCCTACTCCGCCTTTCTCAAGGACCCCGACGGGTACGAGATCGAGATCACGATCGGCTCCGACTAAGCGGCGGAGCCGGAAGCGCCGAGTCCTTAGGATCGGCTTCCCCACATACAAATAGGAGGATTTGGTTCATGGCTGTGAAGGTCGGCATCAACGGTTTCGGCCGCATCGGGCGCAACGTCTTCCGCGCCGCCAAGGAGGCGAACGCCGACATCGACTTCGTCGCCGTCAACGACCTCGTCGACACGCCGACGATGGCCCACCTGCTCAAGTACGACTCGATCCTCGGCCGCTTCCCCGGCGGGGTCGAGGTCGACGGCGACACCATCGTCGCCGGCGGGGACGAGGTCAAGGTCCTCTCCGAGCGCGATCCCGCCCAGCTGCCCTGGGGAGAGCTCGGCGTCGACGTCGTGATCGAGTCGACCGGCTTCTTCACCGCCCGCGCCGACGCCGCCAAGCACCTGGAGGCCGGCGCCAAGAAGGTGATCATCTCCGCCCCGGCCAAGGAGCCGGACGTGACCGTCGCCCTCGGCGTCAACTTCGACCGCGACTACGACCCCGAGAGCCACGACGTCATCTCCAGGCAGTTGGTGGTGCAGGAGGCGTTGGAGATGACGTCGTGCTTATCGGGGTCGTAGTCGGAGTCGAAGTTGACGCCGAGGGCGACGGTCACGTCCGGTTCGGTGGCCGGGGCGGAGATGATGACCTTCTTGGCGCCCGCCTCGAGGTGCTTGGCGGCGTCGGCGCGCTTGGTGAAGAAGCCCGTCGACTCGAGCACGACCTCGGCGCCGAGGTCGCCCCAGGGCAGCGCGCCCGGGTCGCGCTCGGCGAGCACCGCCAGGCGCTCGCCGTCGACCACGATGGCGTCGCCGT
>DATMBY010000228.1:0-4436 GCA_035558995.1 Solirubrobacterales bacterium | reverse complement strand
GGCGACCAGCTCTCCGTGGCTGGCGAGGTGGGCGGCGAACTCCCCGTAGAAGTCGAGCCACCAGCGCGAGCTGGCCGGCAGGACCAGGTATTCGGCGCCGCGACGGCGCAGCTCCTCGAGCTGGGCGGTGGCGGCGGCGCTGTCATGCGGGTGGTGGCCGGCGTAACCACCGTTCGAATCCTGTGGAAAGTGCGCGGCGGTGACCCCCGGCAGCTCGACCAGCGAGCCGTCGCCTTTGCTGACGACCAGGACCGAGGAGCCCGGCGGCACGTGCTCGGCGACGCTCGCCTGCACGCGCGAGACGAGCTCCGCGTACTCGCCCTGGCTGAGCCGGCCGTTGCCGCTCATCCGACCCGTTCTCCCAGCGCCGCGCGCAGCGGCGCCAGCCGGTAGATCGTGCAGAAGCCGAGCTCGGTCGGCTCGCAGCGCTCACGCAGGCAGGTCGCCAGCTCCTCGTAGTGGCCCAACCACCAGAACGAGGTGGCGGGCAGCACCAGGTACTCGGCTCCACCCTGCCGCAGAGCCTCGAGCTGGGCGATCGCGTCGTCGCTGTCGCGCGGGTGGTGGCCGAGGTAGCGACCCTCGGTGTCCTGCGGGAAATGACCGGCGTCGAGCTCGCCGAGGGCGACCAGCTCGCGGTCGCCACGGCTGACGACGAGCACCCGCGCCCCGGCGGGCACTTCATCGCGGACCGCGTCCCGGATCCGCTCGACCAGGCGCCGGTACCCGAGCTGGTCATTGGCGGCGATCGCGAAGCGCTCCTGCAGGGCACGGGCCTCCTCTTCGAGCCGGCTCGCTTCGGCGAGGAGAGCGCGGTGGTCGGCGCCACGCCCAGTCGCGGGCGCGCCCTCCGGCTTCTCCTCCGGCGCACCGGCAAGGGCGGTCAGACGCATCACCTCGGCGAGGAGGTCGGAGGTGCGGCGGGCATAGGACTCGAGCAGCTCCTCCGCCTCCGCCTCGCGGGCGTCGTCGACGCTCGCCAGTTGCGGCGAGACCGAGAGACGCAGCGGGTAGGAGGCCGGGTACTCGACCTCGATCAGGCCGTCTTCGACGTAGATGGAGAGATCGTCCCGCCGCACCTGCTCGCGCCAGCGGCGCCGGTAGAGGTCGACGCTGCGCTCGAAGCGGTCACGGCGGCCGCGGGAGACCGACTCCAGATGGACGACCACCGCCTCATGGCAGTAGTGGACCCCACCTCCCTCGGCGCCGATCCGCAGGCAGAGGTCGACGTCCTCGAGCGAGTTCTCATAGCCCTCGTCGAAGCCGCCGAGCCGCTCGAAGGACGCGCGGCGGACGAGCATGCAGGCGGCGGTGACGGCCTGCAGCCGGCGCGAGCGGTTGACCGCGGGGTGCTCCTCGGGCAGACCCGCGTAGAGGTTGTGGGGGTAACCGTCCTGGCCGAAGACGACCCCTGCGTGCTGGACGGTCCCGGTCGGATAGACGAGCTTCGCACCGATCGCATTCGCCTCCGGCTCGCGCTCGGCGCAGGCCAGGAGCGCCTCGAGCCAGCCGGTACGCGGTTCGGTGTCGTTGTTGAGGAAGACGAGCAGCTCGCCGGCCGCCGCTGCTGCGCCTTCGTTGCAGGCACGGGCGAAGCCGACGTTCTCCTCCAGGGTCAGGACCTGGATCCGCTCGCCGAACGAGCGCAGAACCTCCGGCGTCTCGTCGACGGAAGCGTCGTCGACGACCACGACCTCGGACTCCGGCGACAGATCGGCCAGCACCAGCTCGAGGCAGCGGCGGGTGAGCGCCGCGTTGCCGTGGACCGGGATGACGACGGAGGCGCGGCTCACCGAGCCGCCTCCTCGAGCAGGTAGATCTCGCCGGAGCGCTCGTCGGAGAGGACCGATTGGTAGTGGGAGTCGAGGTGGTCCCGCAGACCCTCGTAGTAGCTCAGCCACCAGCGGTAGGTCGGCGGCACCACCAGGTAGCGGGCGCCGTTGCCGCGCAGCGCCTCGAGGTGCCCGATCGCCTCTTCGCTGTCGGCTGGATGGTGCCCCGCCCAGCCGCCTTCCTGGGATTGGGGGAAGTGCTGGGCGACCCGGCCGTCGAGCTGCAGCAGCGAGTCGTCGCCGCGGGAGACGACCAGCACCGTCGCGTCCTCGGGCACGGTCGAGCAGACCGCTTCACGCAGGTGCTGGGTCTCGCGCTCGTAGCGCGGGTTCGGCCGCCGCCCGTAGGGCTGCCAGTCGCGGCCCCACTTCTCCGCGTAGCGCTCCTGGTTGGCGCGGAGGATGCGGCTGTACTCGCCGTCGGAGACGAGCCGGCCGAAGGAAGCCTCCCCGAAGTGATGGACGACCAGGTCCTCGATGCAGCGCAGCTCGTAGCCGGCCTCGCGGGCGCGGTCGGCGTAGTCGTCGTCCTCCAGCAGCCCGACCTCGTAGCGCTCGTCGATGCCGCCCAGGTGGACGTAGGTCTGCCGCCGCATCGCCAGGCAGAACATCGCCGGCGAGCGCAGCTCCAGCCAGTCGCCCTCGTGCCGCCCGGCGCGCCGGGCGGCGAAGTCGAGGTACTCGCCCCAGGTGCGGTAGTCGGTCTCGACCTCGGCCTCGTTGCCGATCCGGTTGGTCACCGGGCCGACCAGGCCGACCTCGGGGTTGCGCAGGTGCGCGAGCAGCTTCTCCAACCAACGCGGCGGCACCATGGTGTCGTTGTTGAGGAGGACGAGGTGATCGCCGGCGGCGAGGCCGAGGCCCTGGTTGCAGGCGACGGCGAAGCCGGCGTTGCGCCCGTTGAGGAGAACCCGGACCCGGGCGTCGGAGCGCGAGAGCCGGGTCAGGTACTCAGGAGTGCCATCGTCAGATCCGTTGTCGACGACCACCAGCTCGAAGTCGACCTCGCCGCCGTGCGCGAGCACCGTCTCCAGGCAGAGCCGCGTGAAGGGAAGGCCGTCGTAGGTGACGACGACGACGCTGACGCTGCCGGCGCCCATCCGCGGCGCCTGCGGGTGTCGCGAGGTCGGCTGCCGCAATGAGGTCTCGATCGTCTCCCGGGGCAGGGTCGTCGGGCGCCGCGAGACGGGCTCGATGACCGTCTCCGGCGGGAAGACGCCAAGCGCCCGGCGCGGTCCCTGCGGCCCCGGGCAGATGCCGACGTGCTCGAGCAGGGGTTTCAGGACCGCCTCGTGCCCGAAGTGCTCCCGCGCCATCTCGCGGGCGGCGCCGGCATGGCGGGCGTAGTCGCCTTCGATCGCCTCCACCGCCTCGACGGCCGAGTCGAAGGAGTCGAAGGCAAACAGTCCCTCCCCGGTCGGGAGGGCGATGCCGAAGCCGGTGTCCTGCGTGACGGCCGGGCGGCCGGAGGCGAGGTAGGTGGCGGTGCGATCGCTGAACCAGCCGGTCCGCAAGCGCACGTTCTGGTCCTTGGCGACGGTGAACTCCCCGCGCGAGGCGCCGACGTAGTCGCGGTAGCGGTCGATCCCGCGTGAGACCTCGAGCCCGTCGCGGACCCGCCAGTCGCGTTCGCGCAGCATCTGCCGTTCGGAGTCCTCGCAACTGCTCAGCGCCAGCTCGAAGGCGGCGCCGGTCCGCTGCGGCAGATCGAGGTACTTGAGGAACTCGTAGTGCTTGCTCCAGGTGTACCGCTCCCCCTCGAAGGTGACGTCGCGCCAGTCCTGGCGCCAGTTCCCGATCGTCGTGAAGACGTCGGCGGGCTGAGTCGAGCGATCGGGCCAGAGGTCCATCACCACCGGCTGGCGGGTGGGGATGAAGCGGTAGCGGTCCTGGACCGGGAGCCCACAATCGGACTGGCCCCAGTTCTCGGCGAAGGTGAAGAAGGCCGAGTGCGGCTCGAGGAAGTCGAGCGTCTCCTGGACCCCGTGCCGCAGCTCGAGCTGCAACTGGACCGGGTCGGTCTCGAGGTAGACGAGCCGACCGCTCGCGGTGAGCTCCGGCAGCGGCTGCGTGCCTCCGTGCAGGTTGATGATCAGGTCGGCTGAGCCGTAAAGCCGTTCCAGCTGACCCTCGCTCATTCCGAAGCAGCTGCCGTCGTCGTGTAGAGCGCGGAAGGCCCAGCGGTCAGCGAGGCCGAAGCGGCGCATGATCGCGGCGATGAACTCCGCCGCCAGCGCCGAGCTGTCGTCGTCGGAGTTGGTCATCAACATCGACGGCGTCCGCGCGTGCGTCTCGACGTAGTAGGCCTCGCAACCGAGCCGCTCGAAGCCGAGCAGGTAGTGCAGGTTCTGCCAGACGACGCCCGCGACGGGCATCTTGGTCATCATCCCGAGGAGGACGATCTTGGGGCGGGCCGTGCTCGTCGCCGGCATCGCTCAGACCTGCCGCCAGTCGACGGTTCCGCGCCGGCCGTTGCCGGCAAGGGCCGGCCTGGGCTCTGCGACCCCGGGCCGGCCGCGCCGCTGGCGCTCCTTCGTCTGCGCCAGGTAGAGCCCGTGGTAGATCCCTTCGCGGCGGACCAGCTCGTCGTGGGTTCCGCCCTCC
>DATMBY010000227.1:0-9088 GCA_035558995.1 Solirubrobacterales bacterium | reverse complement strand
CGGCGAGCCGCACCGCGTTCGCGATCCCCTCCGGCCCCGAGCTTCCGTGGCCGACGACGGCGACGCCGCGGAGGCCGAGCAGGATCGCGCCGCCGGTGGTGTCCGGGTGCAGCTCGCGACGCAGCCCGTTCAGCGCCGGTTTCAGCAGCAGGCCGCCGGCCGCGGCCATCGGGTTGGAGCGGGCGGCGTCGCCGACCGCTGCGGCGACGGTCTTGGCGGTGCCCTCGAGCAGCTTCAGCGAGACGTTGCCGGTGAAGCCGTCGGTGACGACGACGTCGGTCTTCGCGGCTGGCAGGTCGCGGCCCTCGACGTTGCCGGCGAACTCGATCCCGCTCGCCTTGCTGAGCAGGCGGTGCGCCTCGACCACCTCCTCCCGGCCCTTGCCCGACTCCTCGCCGACGGTCAGCAGGCCGACGCTCGGGTCTTCGACCTCGAGCACCGCGTCGGCGAAGGCGGCGCCGAGGAAGGCGAACTGGACCAGGTGCTGGGCGCGGACCTCGACGTTGGCGCCGACGTCGAGGAAGAGGACGGGTTTGCCGGGGACCGGCAGCTGCACCGCGAGCGCCGGCCGCTGCACGCCCTTGAGCCGGCGCAGGCCGAAGGTGGCGGCGGCCATCGTCGCCCCGGTCGAGCCGCAGCTGACCAGCGCGGCCGAGCTGCCGCCGGCGACGTCGCCGGCGGCGCGGACGACCGAGGCCTCCTTCTTGGCGCGGACCGCCGGCACCGGATCCTCCTCGTTGCCGATCTGGTCCGTGGTGTCGAGGACCTCGATCCCCTCGACCCCGTCGAGCCCGAGCGCGCGCCGCGGCCCGAAGACGCGGACGCCGATGCCGTCGGCGGCGGCCAGCCGCGCGCCCTGGGCGAGAACGTCGAAGCCCTGCTCAGCCCCGTAGCCGTCGAGGGCCACGGTAACCGCACGACCAGGCGTCACGGCCTACTCGTCGTGGGTATGAGGCGCCGAAGGATCGGCAATCCGCTGCGCAACGACCTCGCGGCCGGCGTAAGTCCCGCAGGTCGGGCAGACACGATGCGGCAGCCGCGGACTGTGACAGCGCGGGCAGCTGTTCAGATTGGGCTTCCCAGCCTTGTGCTGCGCCCGCCGCTTGTCGCGCCGCGCGCTCGAAGTTCTCTTCTTCGGGACCGCCATCGGTCGCGGGATCGTAGCGGGTGAGAGGGTCCACTGCCCCTCTCCCGGAGGCTCCTGAGACCACATTGGCGCCCAGCAGGCCGCCCCAGCTGCGCGACGGTCTCCGGGAGAGGGGCAGTGGACCCTCAATACACAGCGCGGACGACTGCCAGGTCGTCGGCCTCCCAGGTCACCTCTCCCCCGCACCACTCGGCGAGGTCGGCGGCGGTCTCCGGGAAGTCGTAGCCGGGGTCGATCGGGGCGATCTCGACGTCGGCCTTGACCACGTCGCCGATTACGAACGCGCGCGCCTGCCCGCGCACCTGGCGGAATAGGTTCTGCTTCTGCTCGGCGCGCAGGTGGTGGATCGAGAGGACGCCGATCACCAGGTCCCAGGGACCTTCGGGCAGGGGGTCCTCCATCCGCGCCAGCTGCACATCGTCGTAGTTCTCGCGCGCCCGGAAGACCATGTCGGCGCTGGCGTCGAGGCCGATCACCCAGCTGTCGGGGTAAGCCTCGATCAGGCGGCGGGTCGTCTCCCCCGTCCCCATCCCCAGCTCCAGCACCCGCTCGGGCGCGAACGGGATCGCGGCGATCGCTTGCTCCTGCAGCTCGTCGTAGCGCGGGATCTCGGAGCGGATCAGCTCCGAGTAGGTGTCGGGTTTCCAGTCGAATCGGCCCATCTCGTAACCTCGACGGGAGCATGTCACAGGCGCCGCAGACGATCATCGACCTATCCCGGCTCTCGCTCGCCCACGGCGAGGGCAAGCGGCTGGAGACGCCGGTGGCGCTCGAGCCCTTCGAGCTGGCCGCCCAGACCTACAAGCCCGAGCCCTGGGCGCCGCGGGTGCGGCTAGAGGTATCCCGCCCCAGCAACGGCTTCGCCTTCCGGCTCAACTTCCCGGTCCACCTCGAAGGGCCCTGCATGCGCTGCCTCGAACCGGCCCTGCTCGACCTCGAGGTCGAGGCGCGGGAGATCGACCAGGCCGGGACGGACGATCCCGAACTGCGCAGCCCCTACGTCTCCGACGACGAGCTCGACATCGGCCGCTGGGCCCACGACGCGACGATCCTCGCCCTCCCGACCCGCATCCTCTGCCGCCCCGACTGCGCCGGCCTCTGCCCCATCTGCGGCGAGAGCCTCAACGACAACCCGCACGAGCACGAGGCCCCGGTCGACGACCGCTGGGCAGCGCTGAAGAACCTGAAACTCGAGTAGCCCTGCGTTGTGGTGCAGCGTTTCCGACTTTGTCCCCCCCTGGTGGGGCAAATCTCGGCTGCGCTGCAAAAGGGGGAGAGTTTTTTCGTCTCAGCCCTTAGTAGGTCATGACTGCCGAACGAGCAACTGGGGTGATGGTCGACTTCCTCTGGAAGGACCAGCGTCTCGCCGTCCAGATCGACGGACCCGGCCGCCCCTACAGAAACCCCAACGAACGCGCTGCCGACCTGGCCCTCGAAGCAGCCGGCTATCGCGTCATCCACCTCACCGAACGAGAAGTCGAAGAGGAACCCGATCGGATAGCCCAGCTTCTCCGCCGCGAACTCGAAGCAGGCGGTTGGGACGGGTGCCCTTCTCCGGAAGGCTCCTGAGACCACGCTCCGCAGTACGACCGCGATCAGCTGCGCGACGGTCTTCAGGAGAAGGGCACCCGTCCCGACTCCCCGACCGACTTAAGGCTGCTGGTCGAGCTCGGGCTGCGGCTGTTCCTCCTCGCGACCGGCGAGGCGGTCGCGGCCGCGCTGGACGGCGGCGAGGAACTTCTGCAAGTTCACTTCGAGGGTGTTGAGGATCTCGTCGGCGTAGTCCTCGGCGCCGAGGCGGATTTCGCGCTCGCGGTTGCGGGCGTCCTCGACGATCTCGTCGGCGGCGCGCTCGGCCTGCTTGGTGACCTCCTCGTCGGAGATCAGGCGGGCCTGCTGCTCGCGGGCCTCGCGGACGATCCGCTCCGCCTCGCGTTTGGCCTCGGCCAGCATCTCCTGGCGCTCCTTGACGATCCACCGCGCCTGCTTGATCTCCTCGGGGATCGTCGCCCGCATCTGGTCGAGGAGGTCGTAGATCTCCTCGCGGTCCACGCGAACTTGATCCGTCAGGGGGACCGGACGGGCGTTGTGAACTACGTCATCGAGCTTGTCTATGAGGACCAGGACGTCCATATGAAGGTCGTAAGCCTACGTGTATGCGGGGGTTTTAGGGAAGAAGGCGTTGAAAGAGCGTTTTTTTGCAAGGCGACGCCCATGCGGACGGACTGGTTCAGACAGCCTACCTGTCCCCCAGGCGTTCTTTCAGCGCACCCGCGACGGCGGCCGGAACGAGGTCGGAGACGTCGCCCCCGAAGGTGGCCATCTCCTTCACCCCGGTGGACGAAAGGAAGCTGTAATGGGGAGAGGCGATCACATAGATGCTCTCGATCCCCGGGTCGAGCTTGCGGTTCAGCTGCGCCATCTCGAACTCGTACTCGAAGTCGGAGATCGCCCGCAGCCCCTTGACGATCGCCTTCGCGTCGTTGTCGCGGGCGAACTCGACCAGGAGGTTGGCGAAGATCTGCACCTCGACGTTGGGGAGATCGGCGGTCGCCTCCTCGATGAACCCTTTCCGCTCCTCGGCGGTGAAGAGCGTCTTCGCCTTGCGCACCGGGTTGTTGACGACGCCGACGACGACGCGGTCGAAGACGTTGGAGGTGCGGGTGATGATGTCGACGTGGCCGTTGGTGACCGGGTCGTAGGAGCCCGGACAGACGACGGTCCCGTTCTTCTCGCTCATCCGCCCGCCTCGGCGTAGATGGAGACGTCGGCGGCGCCGTAGCGGCGCTGGCGCAGCGGCTCGAGCGAGTCGATCCGCAGCGGTCTGCGGGCGCCGCTCTCGACCACGGCGCGACCCCCGCTGCTCAGCAGCTTCGGCAGGTGGATGTTGAGGTCCTGGGCCACGCGGTCGGCGAGTTTATACGGGGCGTCCACAAAGACGAGGTCGAAATTCCCCGCAAATGAGGCGGGCGAAACCTGGCCCAGCCAGCGACCGACGTCGGCGCGGACCAGCTCGGCGCGGTCGCTGAGGCCGAGGCGCTGGACGTTGCCGAGGGCGGGACGGGTGTCGCGGTCGACGAGGACGGCGCGCTCGGCACCGCGCGAGAGCGCCTCGATCGCGAGGGCGCCGGTGCCGCAGTAGAGGTCGAGGACGGCGGCGCCCTCCACCCGGTCGCCGAGGGTGGAGAAGATCGCCTCGCGGACGCGATCGGAGGTCGGCCGCACCTTCCAGCCCCTGGGCGCGACCAGGCGCTGTCCTTTCAGATCGCCGGCGATGACTCTCACAGGGGACTCCTCATCGGGGGCATCTCATAAGGGAATCGGATCGGCCGCGCCCGTGCCGAAGCGGCGATGGGCGGCGTCGAGTAGGGGGCCGAGGGCCGGGTCGGCGAGGGAGCCGTGCTCCCGCAGCAGCTCCAGCACCTCCCGGCGCGCCTCGATCAGCAGCGGCCCGTCCTCGGGCAGCTTGGCGACGGCGAAGCGCGGCAGGCCGGACTGGCGGGTGCCAAGGATCTCCCCCTCGCCGCGCAGTTCGAGGTCGACCTCGGCGAGCTTGAACCCGTCGCCCTCGCTCGCCACCGCCCCCAGCCGCTTCTGCGCCAGCTCGCCGGCCTCTTCGGCGAAGAGCAGGCACTGGCTCGGGTGCTCGCCGCGGCCGACCCGGCCGCGCAGCTGGTGCAGCTGGGAGACGCCGAAGCGCTCGGCGCCCTCGATCACCATCACCGTCGCGTTGCCGACGTCGATCCCGACCTCGATCACCGTGGTCGAGACGAGGACGTCGGTCTGATGGGCGGCGAAGGCGCGCATCGCCTCCGCCTTTTCGGGAGAAGCCATCGGTCCGTGCAGGAGGCCGACGCGGAAATCGCGCAGCTCACCCGCGCGCAGCCGCTCCGCCTCGACCGCCGCCGCTTTGCCCGCGACTTTCTCCGACTCGCCGACCAGCGGGCAGACGACGAAGGCCTGGCGGCCCTCGCGCAGGCGCCGGCGCAGGAACTCGAAGGCTTCGGCACGCTGGTGCTCCTCGACCAGCTTGGTCGTGATCGGTTGGCGCCCGGCAGGCAGCTCGTGCAGGGCGGTGGTGTCGAGATCGCCGTAGGCGGTCAGCGAGAGCGTTCGCGGGATCGGCGTCGCGGTCATGTGGAGTACGTGCGGCGCCATCCCCTCCACCCCCTTCTCGTCCAGCGCCCGCCGCTGGGAGACGCCGAAGCGGTGCTGCTCGTCGACGACCACGAGGCCGAGGCGGGCGAAGCGGACGGTGGGCTCGATCAGCGCATGCGTCCCCAAGATCAGTCCCAGCTCGCCGCTGGCGAGCTGGTTCAGGGCCTGGCGCCTGATCGGCGCTGGAGTCGATCCGGTGAGGAGCGCGAGCGGAATGGGCTCGTTCGCCAGCAGCTTCCCCAGCGTGATCGCGTGCTGCTCGGCCAGCGTCTCGGTCGGCGCCATCAACGCCGCCTGGTAGCCGGCTTCCAGCGCCCGCAGCATCGAGTAGACAGCGACGACGGTCTTGCCGGAGCCGACCTCGCCCATCAGCAGCCGCTGCATCGGCTGGCCGGAGTCGAGGTCGGTCTCGATCTCGTCGAAGGCCTTGAGCTGGTCGCCGGTCGGCTCGAAGGGGAGCGAGTCGAGCCAGCGGGCGACGAGGTCGCCGGGCTTGCCGAAGCGCGGGGCTGGGCGGGCGGTGCGGTGGGTGCGCTTGCGGGTGGCGAGGAGGGCCTGGTGGAGGAAGAGCTCTTCAAAGCGGAGGCGGGTGCGGGCTTCGTCGAGGTCTTTTTCTTCTCTTGGGAAGTGGATGGTCTTCAGGGTGTCTCCGAGGGCGGCCAGGTGGCGGCGGGTGCGGAGGTTGGAGGGGAGGCCCTCGATCGCATTTGGGGAAAGCGCGATTGCTTGTTTGGCCCAGTCGCGGATCTGCGTGGGACGGAGAGACTCGGGGGTGGAGTGCCTAGGGACCAGGGTTTCGGGCTGCGGGTCCTGTCGAGGGCTGTTCGGGGACCCCTGCGCTGGATGCTCGGGGTCCCCGGCGCCCTCGCCACCCGCAGAAGGGGCGTCGGTCAGGTGCTCCCATTCGTTCACTGCGAAGCCTCGGGGGGAGCGTTTGCCGGTGAGGAGGAGTTGGGTTCCGGGGGTCAGCTTTGAAGCTACCCAGGGTTGGTTGAACCAGGTGGCTCTTACGTGATCCGAAGCGTCTCCGACTTTCACGGAAACCATGCGGAGGCGGCCTTTGCGAAAGGGGCGGGGCTGCGGGCCCTGGACTTCGACCTGGACCGTGGCGGCTTCGCCCGGAGCTACGTCTCCCAGCTGGCGGATCCTCAGGTCGCGGTGGCGTCTGGGGATGTGGAAGAGGAGGTCGCCGACGGTGCGGAGGCCGGCCGCGGCGGCGGCTTCGGCGGTTTTCGGGCCGATGCCTTCGAGGGCGCCGAGGCCCTGGTCGAGGACGCTGGGGCGGGGCCAGTGGACCGGGGCGTCGAGCAACTCGGCGCGCCCGAGCTCGCGCTCGCCGCCGAAGGCGCGCACTACTGGGCGGCCAGCAGCCACCACCAGCTCGGCTGTCCCCCCTCGTGTGTCTCGACCTCGACCCCGGTGGGCACGTGGCTGTCGAGCTCGGCGAGCGGGATCGGGGCGCCCTCGCCGGCGATCACGGTGACGATCTCGGCGTCAGCGGCGAGCTGCTCGAGGGTCCTGGCGAGGGTCGAGCCGGCCCCGCCCCAGGCGACGATCTCGCCGGCGAGGAAGCCGACCGCGTCGCCCTTCTTGAAGCGCCCTTGGGCGTCGTCGCGGGCCGCGGGGGCGACGCCGCCGGTGGATACGCCCTCCAGGGCCTCCCCCAGCCGCTCCGCGTTCTCCCCCAGCGCGGCCTCGGGGTCGAGCTCGACCAGGGCCAGCAGGCTCGCCTGCTGCGAAGTCGCCGGGACCACCCGGGCGGGCTTCTCGGAGAGCTCGCAGGCGCGCTCGGCGGCCATGACGACGTTCGAGGAGCTGGGCAGGACGAGGACCTCGTCGGCGGCGACGCTGTGGATCCCGGCCAGCAGCTCGTAGGTCGAGGGGTTGAGGGTCTCGCCGCCGGGGACGACGTGGGCCCCAAGCTCACCGAAGAGGCGCTGCAGGCCGTCGCCGGCGGCGACCGCGACGACGCCGGTGCGGCCGCTGAGGCGGGCGTCGCGCTCGGCCATCTGCTCGCGCATGTCGGCGACGTCGAGGTTGGCCACCTCGCCGACCCCCTCGAAGACGGCGACCGCGGCCGCGGGCTCGTCGGTGTGGACGTGGACCTTGAGGGTGACGTCGTCGCCAACGACGAGGACCGAGTCCCCGAGGCCCTCCAGCCGCGGCAGGAACCGGCGGTTCTGCAGCCCCTTGCCGGAGACGATGAAGTTGGTGCAGTAGCGGTAGCGGCTGTCCTCGTGGTGGGGCAGGCTGCGGCGCGGCGCCTCGTGGTGCTGGACCTCCGGCACCGCGGCGCCGTCGCCGCGGAGGCCGGCGACGACGCCGGCGAGGATGAGGACGAGGCCATGCCCGCCGGCGTCGACGACGCCGGACTCGCGCAGGACCTCGAGCTGCTCCGGCGTCTTCGCGACCGCCCGCTCGCCGTCGGCGATCGCCCGCTCGAGGACCTCCGCGAGGACCGCGTCCTGCTCCTCTTCGGAGACGTCGCGGCCGAGCCGCTGCTTCTCCTGGTCGAGGTGGGCCAGCTGGCGGGAGAGCGAGTGGGCCATCTCGCGGAAGACGGTCAGCATCGTCCCCTCGGCCGGGTCGCGGACGGAGTCGTAGGCGGCGTCGGCGGCGCTGGCGAAGGCGGCGGCGACCAGGGTCGGGTCGATCAGCTCGCCGGGTCGGGAGGCGAGCTCCTCGGCGGCGCCGCGGACGATCTGGCTGAGGATGACGCCGGAGTTGCCGCGGGCGCCCATCAAGGCCGCCCGGGCGAGGGCCTGGACCAGCTCGGTGCGGCCGACCTCGTCGACTTCCTGGCCGTCGATGTGATCGAGCTCTTCCATCACCGCGCGCATCGTCATCGCCATGTTGTCGCCCGTGTCGCCGTCGGCGACCGGGAAGACGTTGAGGTCGTTGACCTCCTGGCGGCGGGCCTCGAGCGAGGCGTAGGCGGAACTGACCACCCGGCGGAAGCGGGCGATTTGGGGTTCGGGCATCTGGGGAGAATCTATTCCCCGAGCGCGACGTGAAGCGCGTTCACACACGGCGCCGCCGCCATTGGTACGTTGCCCGCTCCAATGCGTCGCTTCGCCACCTGGACCACCGGTCACCGCAAGACGGTGATCATCAGCTGGATCGTCGCCCTCGTCGCGATGATCGCCATCTCCGGTGCCGTCGGGGCCGACTACAGCGAAGAATTCAGCCTCCCGGACTCGGATTCCAAGGAAGCGCTCGACCTGCTGGAACAGAAATTCCCGGCGCAGTCGGGAGAAGCGGCGCAGATCGTCTTCAAGGCCAACGCCGGCGTCGACTCGCCCGCGGTCGAAAAGAAGATGGAGCGGGTCTTCGCCGAAGTCGAAGAAGAACCGCATGTCAGCGAAGTCGCCAGCCCCTACGGCAAGGGCGGGGGCGCGGCCGCGATCAGCGACGACGGCAAGATCGCCTACGCGACCGTCCAGTTCGACGTCGCCGGTGCCGACCTCGACCTCGAGGAAGCCGAGCGGGTGATGAAGACCGCCCAGGCCGCAGCCGGCGACGGGCTGCAGATCGAGCTCGGCGGCTCGCCGATCGAGGAAGTCCGGAGCGAAGAAGAAGAAGGCTTCTCGGAGGCGGTCGGGTTGCTAGCCGCAATCGTCGTCCTCCTGCTCACCTTCGGCTCGGTGGTGGCGATGGGCCTGCCGATCATCACCGCGCTCTTCGCCCTCGGCGTCGGGGTCAGCTTCATCACCCTCGGCACCCACGTCTTCAACACCGCCGACTTCGCGCCGCAGCTGGCCTTCATGATCGGCCTCGGCGTCG
>DATMBY010000226.1:0-9560 GCA_035558995.1 Solirubrobacterales bacterium | reverse complement strand
TCCTCAAAGCGACCCCGGAGAAGCTGGAGGCGCTCAACGACCGCTACGGCCTGGAAATGCAGCCGGAGAGCGTGCCCGGGCTGCTGGAGCGCTTCGGCCTCGTGGTCGGCGAGCCGATGGAGGGGGCGCTGCAGCTCGCCTAGCCCCGCCCGAATCCGGGAATTTGCGGTAGTCGAAGACGGATCGCGCAGCCGCAGGCCGCTGCTACCCTCCAGCGGTAGGCAGGATGTCTGCCTGCGCGTCCGTCTTCGATATGAGCGAGGAAACGCGCTTTTGACTCCCGACCAGGGGTTCAGCACCGACCGCGAGGGGCCGCGAGATGAATGCGGCGTCTTCGGCGTATACGCACCCGGGCACGAGGTGTCCCGCCTTGCCTATTTCGGGCTCTACGCGCTGCAGCACCGCGGCCAGGAGTCGGCCGGGATCGCCACCTGCGAGGGCGGGATGATCACGACGATGCGGGACCAGGGGCTGGTCTCGCAGGTCTTCTCCGAGGAGAAGCTGGCGGCGATGCAGGGGGACATGGCGATCGGCCACGTCCGCTACTCGACCACCGGCGGCGGCTCCTGGGAGAACGCGCAGCCGATCTGGCGCGACGACGGCCGCGAGGTCGCGCTCGCCCACAACGGCAACCTCACCAACGCGGTCGAGCTCTGGGGTGAGCTGAAGGAGCAGGGGCTGAAGTTCCGCGGCACCTCCGACTCCGAGGTGATCGCGGCGCTGCTCTCCTCCCACGACGGGAAGATGATCGAGGACGCGGTTCAAGACGTGATGCCGCGCCTGCAGGGTGCCTACTCGACCGTGGTGATGACCAAGCGGGCGATCGTCGCCTTCCGTGACCCGCACGGGATCCGGCCGCTCAGCCTCGGCCGGCTCGGCGACCGCTTCGTCGTCGCCTCCGAGAGCTGCGCCTTCGACATCATCGGCGCCAAGCTGATGCGCGAGGTGCACCCCGGCGAGATGGTCAGCCTGACCGAGCGCGGGCTGGAGACGCGGCAGGTGGTGAAGGCCGAGCGGCGCGCCAGCTGCGTCTTCGAGCACATCTACTTCTCCCGCCCCGACAGCCGCCTCGAGGGCAAGGTCCTGCAGCAGTCGCGCGGGCGGATGGGCGAGATCCTCTGGCGTCAGGCGCCGGTCGAGGCCGACCTGGTGATCTCGGTTCCCGACTCCGGCAACCCGGCCGCGGCCGGGTTCTCGCGCGCCTCGGGAATCCCCCGGGACGACGGCCTGATCAAGAACCGCTACGTCGCCCGCACCTTCATCCAGCCCGGACAGGAGCTGCGCAAGCACGGGCTGCGGCTGAAGTTCAACCCGCTGCCGGAGATCGTCGCCGGCCAGCGCCTCGTCGTCGTCGACGACTCGATCGTCCGCGGCAACACCACCCGCCAGATCGTCGGCATGCTGCGCGACGCCGGCGCCAGCGAGGTGCACCTGCGGATCTCGGCGCCGCCGATCCGCAACCCCTGCCACTACGGCGTCGACATGTCGACCCGCGAGGAGATGATCGCCCACAACCGCTCGGTCGAGGAGATCGCGGAGGAGCTGGAGGCCGACAGCCTCGCCTACCTCTCGATCGCCGGCGTCTACGAGGCGATCGGCGGCGACCCTGGCGAGCACTGCGACGCCTGCTTCACCGGCGACTACCCGCTGGGCGATCCCGACGAGGCCGACGGGAAATTCGCGTTGGAGACCATCGCCGCGGCGCCTTGAAAGAGGCGCGGTCGCCTCAGCGACCGCGCCTTCAGATTCGCCTGACTCCGATTACATCGAAACCCACAAGGGTTCCGGCTGTGTGACTGTGTAGGCGCCGTTCCAGTTGGCGTTCCCGGGTGCGCAACCGAGATTTCCACCTGTGAAGGTGAGGGGTCCACCCCAGTCGATTGTCGCCATCGGGCCGCCTGTGAGGGTTCCGACGTCGCCGGGGTCGTAGAAGCATTCGTCGCCGCTGAATGTCCAGAGAACCCGGA
Organism: Solirubrobacterales bacterium; assembly: GCA_035558995.1. Taxonomy (GTDB): domain Bacteria; phylum Actinomycetota; class Thermoleophilia; order Solirubrobacterales; family 70-9; genus VAYN01. The sequence goes on along the minus strand of DATMBY010000226.1, from coordinate 7,593 downwards.
GTTCCATTCCTGTCATCTTCAGTGTCCCGTTGTGGGTCCAGACCGGGATGTCGATGATTTCGATGTCGAGTGTGCCGGGTTTGACTACCTGGACGTCAACCGGTTGCCCAGCGTCTTCGCATCCACCGAAGGTGAGGGCGTTGACGAACGCGCCTAGCGGCATCGCTGTAACCGCCTCGGTAACCGCGTCGATTGTCGAGCCTTTGCATTCGACGACGCCGTTGGGGGTCGGGATCACGAGCCTCGTCCCGGCCTCCAGGTGGGCGTGGATTGTCGTGCCTTGCGGATAGAGGTGGGCGCCTTCGCAGATCGGTATGCCGCCCGGTGTTGTCGGCGCTTTGCAGAGCGACGTCGGTGTGGCAAAGGCGTTGCCGGCGCCGGCAGCCGCCATCAGCGCCGCCATGGCCACCAAGGCCAGCGCGAACGTTTTCAACTTCTTCATCTTCATCTCTCCCTTGGAATCCGGCTTTAGGCCGGCTTTAAGTAACAGAGGAGACCCAAATAGCACCTTTGTTGCCTTTATTCAAGGAATCTTTCGCAAAATCTCCGAGCTGCCCTTCGGGAGCCTGCTGCGAAGATGCGCTCGTGAGCGCCTTCCGGATCGTCGTCCTCGCCTCGGGCAGCGGCACCAACTTGCAGGCGATTCTCGACGGGTTGCACGGGAAGGGACTGGTGGAGGTCGTCGGCGTCGGCTCCGACAAGCCGGCGGCCGGTGCGCTCGAGCGCGGGCGCCGGGCCGGCGTCGAGACCGCGGTCTTTCCCGTCGCCGATTACCCCGACCGCGCGGCGCGGGACGAGGCGATGGGCGACTGGATCGAGGCGCGGGAGGCGGAGCTGGTCGTCCTCGCCGGCTACATGCAGCTGCTGAGCGCGCCGTTCGTCGACCGCTTCCGCAACCGCGTCGTCAACATCCACCCCGCGCTGCTGCCGAGCTTCCCCGGCCTCGACGCGATCGGCCAGGCGCTCAAGGCCGGGGTCGAGACCACCGGCGTCACCGTCCACTTCGTCGACGAGGGGGTCGACACCGGGCCGGCGATCGCCCAGCGCGAGATCCCGGTGCCCGCCGGGGTCGGCCGCGAGGAGCTGGAGGCGGCGGTCCACGCGGTCGAGCATGAGCTCTATCCGGAGGCGATCCGCATGATCGCGGAGGGCAGAGTTAGGATCGACCCCAGCGACCCGCGGACGGCCGCGATCGATGACTGACCCCGCCACCGAAACCCAGCAGGAGAGCCTCGGCAACGGTCAGGTGAAGGTGCGACGGGCGCTGATCTCGGTGTCCGACAAGACGGGGGTCGCCGACTTCGCCACGGGCCTGGCGGCGCTCGGGGTGGAGATCCTCTCCACCGGCGGCACCGCGACGGCGCTGCGCAAGGCCGGCCTCGAGGTGACCGACGTCTCCGAGTTCACCGGCCAGGAGGAGATCCTCGGCGGCCGGGTGAAGACGCTGCACCCGCGGCTGCACGCGGCGCTGCTGGCGCGGCGCGGCGACCCCGAGCACATGGCGACGCTGGAGCGCGAGGGGATCGAGCCGATCGACGTCGTCTGCGTCAACCTCTACCCCTTCGAGCAGACCGTCTCCGGTCACGAAGTCGCCCACGACGTCGCGATCGAGAACATCGACATCGGCGGGCCGACGATGATCCGGGCGGCGGCGAAGAACCACGAGAGCGTCGCCGTCGTCGTCAAACCCGAGTCCTACGACGCGGTCCTCGCCGAGCTGGAAGAGGGCGACGGGGAGATCTCCGCCGCCACCCGCCACTGGCTCGCCAACGAGGCCTTCGCCCAGACCGCGCGCTACGACGCCGCGATCAGCCGCTGGTTCTCGATGGAGTACGAGGACTTCCCCGAACACCTGGCGGTCGCTTACGAAAAGGTGCTCGACCTCTCCTACGGCGAGAACCCGCACCAGCGGGCCGCGCTCTACGCCGAGCAGGGCCTGCGCAGCCACATCCTCTCGCGCTGCTCGAAGCTGCACGGGCGGGCGCTCTCCTTCAACAACGTCCTCGACCTCGACTCGGCCCGCAGCCTGGTCGGCGACTTCGAGCAGCCGGCCTGCGTGATCGTCAAGCACAACAACCCCTGCGGGGTGGCGATCGGCGCCGACGCGCTCGAGGCCTACCTGAAGGCGCTCGCCTGCGACCCGCTCTCCGCCTACGGCGGCGTAATTGCGATCAACCGCCCGATCGGGCGCGAGCTGGCCGAGAGGCTGCACGAGAACTTCGTCGAGGTGCTGAGCGCCCCCGGCTACGAGGACGGGGCGCTGGACGTGCTGACGCAGAAGGAGGCGATCCGGATCCTCTGCGAGGAGGAGCGCCGCCAGCCCGACCCCTCCGAGCGCGACGTCAAGCGCGTGATGGGCGGCCTCCTGATCCAGGACCGCGACGGCGACCCCGAGCCGCGGGAGATCATGGAGGCGGTCACCGGCAACGAGCCGAGCGAGGAGCAGTGGCAGGACATGCTCTTCGCCTGGACCGTCAGCCGCCGCGTCCGCTCCAACGCGATCGTGATCGCCAAGGGCGGCGCGACCCTCGGCATCGGCGCCGGCCAGATGAGCCGCGTCGACTCGGTCCGCCTCGCGGTCGAGAAGTGCCGCGAGGCCCGCGGCGCCGACGCCGACCAGCTCCTCGCCGGCTCCGCCCTCGCCTCCGACGCCTTCTTCCCCTTCGCCGATGGCCCCGAGCTGGCGATCCACGCCGGCGCCACCGCCGTCATCCAGCCCGGCGGCTCCAAACGCGACGCCGAGGTGATCGAGTCCTGCGAGCAGGCCGGCGTCGCGATGGTCTTCACCAAGCACCGGCACTTCCGGCACTAGCCAGGACCACGACCACGGTCAGCGCCGCGACGCCGAGGATGACCACAAGGAACCAGCCGCGAGCAGCCTTAAGCCGGGCTAATTTCCAGGTTCCGACTAACTCTTCCCGCTTCTGCGCCACCAGCAGCGCGCCGATGTAGAGCTGGGCCACTTTTGGGCTCGGCGAACCAGTGCGACCGCCGATCTGCATCGCTCCGTTGGGCGTAGTCCGGATGAAGGTGGTCATCGCCGCCTGCATCGCCCGCATCCCGGCGATCACCGCGCTAACGGTTGCGATCGCAAGAAAGGCGAGTGCGAGCGTCAGCCACGGCTCTTCGAGGCGGCCGGTGCCGAGCAGGAGGCCCGAGTTGGCGAGCACGAGAGAGCTCGTCAGGCCCGCGGCGCCGAGGAAGAAGTTCGCTCGTTGCTCGAGCACCGCACATCGCTCGGCCAGTGTCGTGTGGCCGAGCAGAGCGTGCTCTTTGAGCTCTGCCAGGCTCTCCGAAGGGCTCAACGGGATCTGCTCCGCGCAGTGCCTGCCGGCGCTTACGATGGTCCGATCCCGCAGGCGCTTCTCAGCGCCACCTGGGAGCGGGGGATTGAGCATTCGCATCGGCCCGAGTCGTCGCCACCGTTCCCGCCCTGCTAGGTCGGTTGCGACCGCATCGGCGAAGCCGCTGACCAGAAAGCCGTGGGCATGCTCTCGAAGCTCCTCGTTTCCCAACCTTTCCCACCTGTGGAATTTGAAGGGTTTGACGATCCGAATCCACCGCCCGTCCACGAGCAGCTCGATGTCCCTTGTGGAGCGAAACCGAGCCAGTGCGGCATCACGCCCTCTCCGCCAAAACAGGTACTCCTGCTCCCTCGCACGCTCGATGGCGTCGTCAACAGATCTTCCCCAGTCGACTGCCTCCACGCTTCCGAGCGTAAGTTGAGTTCAGGCGCTGTCAAGTCAGGCCGCTGGTGATGGCCCGCTGCTGCTCGCTCGCCCGCATCACGTGTTTGCAGATCTGATCGGGTTCATCGGCGACCACCAGCATCTCTTTGTCCCCCGGCCCGATCAGGCCGTGGTCCTCGAGGCCGCGGTCGATCCACTCCAGCAGCGGGTCCCAGAACTCGGAGTCGACGAGGATCGTCGGGAAGCCCTGGATGCGGTGCGTCTGGATCAGGGTCAGGGACTCGAACATCTCGTCGAGGGTGCCGAAGCCCCCGGGGAGCATCACGAAGGCGCGGGCGAAGCGGACGAACATCAGCTTGCGGGCGAAGAAGTAGTGGAACTGGAACTGCCGGTTGACGTAGCGGTTGGGCTGCTGCTCGTGCGGCAGCTCGATGTTGAGGCCGACCGAGAGGCCGCCGGCCTCGGCGGCGCCGCGGTTGGCGGCCTCCATCAGCCCAGGGCCGCCCCCGGTGATCACCGTGTAGCCGTGGTGGGTGAGGCAGGCCGCGGTCTCGCGCGCGAGCTCGTACCAGCGATGCCCCTCTTCGATCCGGGCCGAGCCGAAGATCGAGACGCCTTCGTCGATGTCGCGCAGCGCCGTGAAGGCGCCTTCGATCTCTTTGTGGATGCGGCTGACCCGGCGCTCGTCGTCGCTCGTCTCGTCGACCGGAACGCGCAGCAGGCGCTGGTCGTGTCGCATCCCATCGCTGTTGGCGCCGTCCCCGCCCATGGCTCAAGTAGACCACACCGAGCGAATGCCCCCGGCGGGACTCGAACCCGCGCCGCGCGGCTTAAAAGGCCGCCGCTCTAACCAGCTGAGCTACAGGGGCGAAGCGCCCATGGTAGACGGGGACGGTCAAGAGAGGTCGGGCAATCCCTCGTAGGCGGTCGAGGCCTCGGCGTGGGTGCGGCGGGGGATGCGGCCGGCGTGGCGGGCGAGGTGGCCGGCCTCGACGCCGCGACGCAGGGCGGTGGCCATCGCGACCGGGTCCTCGGCACCGAAGATGGCGCTGGCGGCGAGGATCGCGTCGCAGCCGAGCTCGAGGGCCTGGGCGGCGTCGGAGGCGGTGCCGATGCCGGCGTCGAGGATGACCGGGACCTCGGCCCGCTCGGTGATGATCGCGATGTTGTACGGGTTGCGAATGCCGGCGCCGGAGCCGATCGGCGAGCCGAGCGGCATCACCGCGGCGCAGCCGGCCTCCTCGAGGCGGCGGGCGAGGATCGGGTCGTCATTGGTATAGGGGAGGACGGTGAAGCCGTCGGCGACGAGTTGTTCGGCGGCGTCGACGAGCTCGACCGCGTCGGGGTAGAGGGTGCGGTCGTCGCCGATCACCTCGAGCTTGATCCAGTCCGTGGCAAAGGCCTCGCGGGCGAGCTTGGCGGTGCGGACGGCGTCGCGGGCGGTGTAGCAGCCGGCCGTGTTGGGGAGGACGAAGAGGCCGAGGCGGTCGATCACGTCGAGCACCGAGCCCCCGGCGCTGGGGTCGACGCGGCGCAGGGCGACGGTGACGATCTCGGTCCCGGAGGCGGCTAGCGCTTGCTCCATCTGCTCGAGCGAGCGGAAGCCGCCGGTGCCGGCGATCAGCCGCGAGCCCCACTCGCGGCCGCCCAGCTCCCAGGTCTCGGCGCCCCCCTGGATCGCCGCCAGCACCTCGACCGCCTGCCCCTCGCGCAGCGGCGTCGTCTCCCATTCGCCGCGCGGCACGACCTCGCCGTCGAGGGCGACCGCGACCCCGCGTCCCCCCTCCCCCGCGCCCGAGGCGCGGACCGCGGTGGCGAGCGTCGCGTCCTGCGGGAGCTCGCGCGGCGCCCCGTTCAACTCGATCCTCATGAGTTTCATGACGTCTGCCTCACTCCCGTAACAGCGCGTTCGTCCTTTTCCGGGGATATGCCCGGGAAAGGACGAACGCCGGCTAGGAGATCCGCGACGGCCTGTCCCGCCAGGGGCGCCAGGAGGATGCCGTTGCGGAAGTGGCCGGTGGCGAGGACGAGGCCGTCGATCGCGCCGGGGCCGAGGAGGGGGAGGTTGTTCGGGGTGCCGGGACGGAGGCCGGCGGTGGCGCCGAGCAGCTCCATTTCGGCGACGTCGGGGAGGAGACGGTAGGCCTCGCGCAGCAGCTCGTGGACGCCGCCAGCGGTGACCGCGGTGTCGAAGCCCATTTCTTCGACGGTGGCGCCGACGACGAGGCGGCCGTCGGGGCGCGGCACCAGGTATACGCGCTCGGAGGCGAGGATGTGGCGGGCGACCGGCTCGTGCCCAACCGCTCCCGGCAGGTCGCGCGCCCGCAGCTCCAAGACCTGGCCTTTGACCGGCCGCACCGGCGGCCGGGCGTGCTCGGGCAGCCACTCGGTCGCTCCCGACCAAGCGCCGCTGGCGAGGACGATGGCCTCGGCGCGGATCGAGTTGTCCCCGATATGCGGGGACAACTCGGGTCGCACTTCCTCCTCGCCTTCATGACGACCGCGCGTTCGCACGCCGGCCAGGCGCTCGCCCTCGAAGATCCCGTCGACCACCTCGCATCCCGCCAGCACCTCGACCCCCTCCGCCCGCGCCGCCGCCAGCAGCACCCGCGCCAGCGCCCGCGGGTCGACCGCCGCCTCGCCGGCCGCGAAGACGCCGCCGTGGAACGACGGCGTCAGCCCCGGCTCGAGGTCGCGGCAGCGCCGCGGCGGCAGCCACTCGGCCTCCAGCTCGAGCGAGCGCTGCAGGTCGTGGACGCGCCGCAGCTGCGCCGCCTCGTCGCGGTCGAGGGCGACGTGCAACGCCCCGAGCCGTTCGTAGCCGGTGGTCTCGCCCGTCGCCGCCTCCAGCTCGGCGACGAACTGCGGGTACAGCCGCGCCGCCTCCAGGGTCAGCTCCAGCAGCTCCGGCTCGCCGAAGGTCAGCTCCCCGACCGGCGCCAGCATCCCCGCCGCGACCCGCGTCGCCCCAGCTCCCGGCTCGCCGCGCTCCAGCACCGCCACCTCCGCCCCGCGCTGCGCCAACCGCCAGGCGCAGGCGAGCCCGACGACGCCGCCGCCAACGACCACCGCATCGAAACCGCGCTTCTCAGTCAAAGCCTTTGCCTCCGCCGGCATTACCCGGATCAGGTCGAAACGGTCGGTGGCCTTGATGCCACCCTCTCAGCCCTCGCAGGCTCCCGTGTTCCTCCGATGCTACCCCTCCGGCGCGCCCCGCAAGCGGGCCCGCGTCCCCTCCCAGCCATAATCGACACATGAGCTTGTCCCTGCCCGAGGGCGACGGCCCGCTGCGCCGCGAGCGCCTGCGGACCGCCCGCCTCTACTTCGTCTGCGACGCCCGCCCGCAGACCGACCTCGAACGGCTGCTGCGCTCGGCCCTGACCGGCGGCGCCGACATCGTCCAGCTGCGCGAGAAGGAGCTGGGGCGGGTGGAGATCGAGCGCGCGGCCGAGACCTTCCGCCGCGTCGCCGACACCTTCAGCGCCCTGTTCATCGTCAACGACGACCCCGAGCTGGCGCGCGCCTGCGACGCCGACGGGGTCCACGTCGGCCAGGACGACGTCTCTCCGGAGGAGGCGCGGAAGATCCTTGGGCCAAACGCCATCATCGGGTTGTCCACGCATTCGAAGGAGCAGATAGACGCCGCTGGGGGCGCTCCTGACCAAGCAGATCAAGGACGCAGGGAGCGTGGCGTGCTCCGCACGCGAGCGACCGAGGACGCAGATATGCGCCGATCAGGAGCGTCATCCAGCGTCGACTACATCTCCGTCGGCCCGATCTGGGAGACGCCGACGAAAGAGGGGCGGCCGGGCGTTGGGACCGACCTGATCCGACACGCGGCCCAGCACGCCCCCCATCCCTTCTTCGCGATCGGCGGCATCGACGCCGGCAACGCCGAGCAGGT
>DATMBY010000225.1:0-17572 GCA_035558995.1 Solirubrobacterales bacterium | reverse complement strand
TCGGCGAGCTCTCCCTGCACAGCCACCTGGGGATGAGCGGCGGCTGGCACTTCTACCCGCCCCGATCCCGCTGGCGGCGGCCGCGCAGCTCCGCCTGGGCGGTCCTCTCCGGCGGCGGCTGGGACGCGGTCCAGTTCGGCGGCCCGACGCTGCAGCTGGGAGCGACGGCCCGCGTGCGCCGCGATCCCCAGCTGACCCGGCTCGGCCCCGACATTCTCGGCGCCGACTTCGATCCCGACCCGGTGATCGCGGCGATGCGACGCGATCCCACCCAAGGCCTCGGCGACGCCCTCCTCGACCAGCACCTGGTCGCCGGCATCGGCAACATCTTCAAGAGCGAGGCCTGTTACGCCGCCCGCGTCGACCCCTGGCGGGCGATCGGAGACCTCGGCGACGAGGAGCTGCGGGAGGTCCTGCTCGCCGCTCGCGCCCAGATGCTGGCCGCGGTCGAGGCTGGCGGCCGCCACCGGTTCAAGATCTACAAACGCCGGCAGAGCGTCTGCCCCTCCTGTCGCGGCCCGGTCTCCTCGCGCGGCCAGGGCGACGCCAACCGCACCACCTACTGGTGCCCGCGGTGCCAAAGCTGAGGCGGCGGCGGCCGCCGCCGCCCGCGCCGAAGCCTCGTCCGCGCTCCTACTACCTGGTGGCGGGGGTGGCGCTGGCGGAGGAGATGGACCGCCTGCGGGCGCTGCCGGTCTTCGCCGACGGCCCGCTCGCGGCGCGGCGCCCGCAGCTGAAGGTGCGCCGCGCCGCCCGCCGCCCCAACCGGCTCGGTTTCGCCGTCCCCGCCGAGTTCCGCCTCTCGGTCACCGCCTACCCGGGGATCCGGCCCGGCGACGTCCTCGAGACCCTGCTCCACGAGCTGGTCCACCTCCACGTCGGCCGCGCCAGGGAAGCCCACGGCTGGCACGGCCCCACCTTCAAACGCGTGCTCGGCCGGGCGATGCGGCAGGCCTACGGAGTAGCCATCCCGACGCCGCGTGCCACCCTCCACGGCACCTATGCCGAGGCTATTGAGGCCCAACTCCGCGAGACCGCGAAAAGGCATCCTCAGGATGCGCTTTTGCGGTCTCGCGGCTAGCTTCCGCCGCTTCCTCCTCCTCCCACCGCCGGCGCTCGCGCATGCGGTGGACGAGCAGGAAGACGATCACGACCAAGGCCGGGGCGAAGACCGGCAGGGCGACGATCGCGTTGTGGTGGGCGAGCGGCAGGGTCACCTGCCGCCGCCGTGCTGGAAGCCGGGGAGGCTGCGCAGGCGCAGCCGCGTCCGCCGCGGAGCGGGCCGCAGTCCCACGGCCAGCCGGTGCAGCGCCCAGGCGAGGAGGACGAGCAGCGAGAGCGCGATCCCGGCCACCGCCGAGTAGGCGAGGGTGGTGACGAGGGGGCTGCCGGCTTTCGCCTCGCGCTGGAGAAGCTGGTGCTCGTCGCCGAAGGAGCGGGTGAAGTGCGACGGCGCCGGCGTTTCGCCGACCGGGATCGCCGCGTCGCGCGGCAGGTAGATCGGCAGCGAGGTCAGCGAGTTGCCGTCGTGGAGGCGGATCATCGCCTTCCAGTCGCCGTGGACCGGGATCGGCTCGGTGGTGCGGTAGACGCCGGGGCCGGTTTGCTTCAGCGGCGCGACCACGAGGCCGCCGCCCTGCCAGGCGGTGACGTCGAACCACTCCGCGTCGGCGGCCGCGTCGGGCGGGCTCATCCGCACCGTCGCTTCCACCTCGCGGCCGCCCTGGCCGTCCAGGTCGCGCAGCGCCACCTGGGCGCTGACGCCCTCCTCGGCCGGCGTGTAGAGCCCGTAGGCGACGAGCGCGGCGAGGACCGCGGCGCTGCAGAGGGCGGCGCGGCGCAGCTGCGGCGAGCGGGGGAGGGGGACCGGCGAGAGATGGGTGCCGATCCAGGCGCCGAGCGTGGCGCCCGCGATCGCCGCGGCGAAGCCGACGATCGCCGCTTCCGGGAAGGCGGCCGCCGGCCAGGGCAGCGGCATCCACAGCTGCGACCAGGCCCACTCGGCGGCGAGGCCGACGGTGCCGATCCCGACTCCGGCGGCGAGGCCGAAGCGCAGCGGCTTCTGGGTGGAGATCGCGAGGGCGACGGCCTCGACGACGACCGCCTCGACGACGTAGAGCGGGAAGTGGGGCATCGTCTGGCCCAGCACCGGGCCGATCAGCAGCGCCAGGCCGCCGCGCAGGAGGATGAAGAAGCCGGCGGCGCCGAGCGCGGCGCCGGGGCCGGCGTACACGCGGGCCATCGTCAGCCCGACACCGGCGGCCAGCATCAGCAGCATCGGCTGGAAGATCAGCTGGAACTGGGGGACGCCGAAGTCGAACTCGGCCTGGAAGGTCGAGAGGCCGAGCATCAGGCCGCCGGTGAGGGCGACCGCGCGGGCCATCTTCGTGTGCAGGAGCTCCTCGATCGGAGTCTCCGCCGAGGCGTTCGCGCGCATCCCCTCGACCGCGAGCACGGCGATCCCGACGAGGGTCATGGCGGCGCCGCCGATCAGCATCAGGTGGGTCGGGCCCCAGAGGGTCACGTCCTGGCCGAAGAGGCGGTGCCAGACGTCGTCGAGCGGGAACCCGATCAGCGAGAAGGCGCCGCAGGCGCAGATCAGGACGCCGCCGAGCGGCGCCCACCAGTCGCGGCCGATCCGCACCGCAACCGTGCTCGGCCGCTCCTTCGGCAGCACCATCGCGAAGAAGCCGGCGCTGAAGATGCCGAAGAGGCCGAGGAGGATGAAGTAGTGGGCCGGGTTGGCGAGCGGGCCGGGGTCGCGGCCGTTGTCGATGTGCAGGGAGATGTCCCAGTACATGCCGAAGAGCGCGGTGAGCAGCGAAGTCGTCGCGACCGCGGAGGGAAAGGCGACCCAGCCCGGCAGCCCGGAGCGGCGCTCGCCGAAGTCGGCGAGCCGCTGCAGCACCTGGACCCGGCCGCTGCGGTGCCCGAGGCCGAGGTAGAGGAGCGCGCAGGTGACGATCGTCGCCGCCGTGGTGGCGATCACGATCTGGCCGATTTCGGCGCCGCCGGCGGGCGGGGCGGCCGCGGCGAGAAGCGTTCCGAAGAAGTTCATGGGTGGAAGTCCTTGATGGAGGTGGATTGCATGAAGCTTGTTCCCTCATAAACGTTACCTCAAACGAGGTTACATTCGGAATGTAGACTCGTCACGTGGCGAAAAAGCCTGCAGATAGCCCTGATCCGGCTCTAGCCGAGGCAAACCTCACGGTCGAGCAGCTCGCCTACGAGACCGGGATGTCGGTGCGGAACATCCGCAACCACCAGTCGCGCGGCCTGCTGCCGCCGCCCGAGGTCCGATCCCGCGTCGGCTACTACGGCCCCGCTCACGTCGCCCGCCTGCGCCTGATCCAGGAGATGCAGGCGGAGGGCTTCAAGCTGAGCGCGATCTCGCGCCTGATCGGCGAGCACGGCGAGGACGCCGACCGCTTCGTCGGCCTCCGCCAAGCGGTCACCGCCCCCTTCGCGACCGAGTCTCCCGAGGTCTACAGCCGGGAGGAGCTGGTCGAGAAGTTCGGCGCCGACGACGACAAGCTGATCGAGAAAGCGAAGAGGCTCGGCCTCCTCGTCGACCTCGGCGGCGAGCGCTACGAAGCCCCGAGCCCGGCCCTGATCCGCGCCGCCGAGGAAGTGCTGGCGATGGGGATCGAGCTCCCCGCCGCCCTCGCCGCGATCGAGAAACTGAACCGCAACGCACAGTCCTCCGCCCGCACCTTCGTCGACCTCTTCGTCGAGCGGGTCTGGAAGCCCTTCGACGACGCCGGCCGCCCCGAGGAGGGCTGGGAGGAGATCATCGCCGCCATCGGCCGCCTCCGCCCCCTCGCCTTCGACGCCCTCAACGCCACCTTCCGCCTCACCCTCACCACCGAAATCGAGAAAGCCTTCGGCGAAGTCCTCGAACGGCGCCAGAAGCGGAAATAGCTGTCGAAACTATCCTCGCTTCATGAACCCCCAGCAAAGACTTGTGGAGAGCGCCGAACGTGCCAAGCAGGCGGAAGCGTGTGGCGACGACGGGCTCGCCGCCCGCGAATGGCGGTCCTACCGGTTGATTCGCGACGCTGCTCGCGACCCAGAGGAGTTGCTGGCGGAGGGCATCTTCCTCTCGAACCAGGCAATCGAGCTTGCCGCGACCGGGCAGTGACCGGCTTCGGCCGCTTGACCTCGTCTCCGAGAGGGTCACCGGTATTGCCTTCTCCGACCTCCTGGCGCGGGCGGATACGAAGAAGGTCGATGGCGTTGAGGCTCCGATTTGCTCGCTTGCCGATCTCGTCGCGATGAAGCGGGCGGTAGGTAGGGAACGAGATCTGGCTGACCTTGCCGACCTGCGAGCCGCCCATGGGAACCTTCCCGAGCTACCCGAATAGAGCCGACGCCCGGACTTGAACCGGGGACCCCTTCATTACGAATGAAGTGCTCTACCAACTGAGCTACGCCGGCGGGCTTCGGGGATTGTAGAGACGGAGGGGCTTTCGGTTCCGTCGCGGCGGCTGGGGATGATCCGCGGGTGGCGGCGCGGACGGGAGCGAAGCAGCGGGGCGAGAACGAGGTCGAGTTCGGGCGGATCGTCGCCTTCAGCGACGGCGTCTTCTCGATCGCGATCACGCTGCTCGTCCTCAACATCGGGATCAAAAAGGGCCTGAGCGAGGGGCAGATCGACGACGCCCTCTGGGACCAGCGCGACCTCTTCTTCGCCTACGCGATCAGCTTCGCGGTGATCGGGCGCTTCTGGCTCGTCCACCACCGCTTCTTCTCCGAAGTCAGGGCCTTCGACGGCCGGCTGATCTCACTCAACCTCGGCTACCTCGGCTCGATCGTCCTCATCCCCTTCAGCAGCGAGCTGCTGGGCGAGTACGGCGGGACGACCACCGCCGTCGTCTTCTACTCGGCCAACCTCGCCGCCGTCGTCCTGATCGGGTTGCTGATGCACGTCGACGCCCGCCGCCGCGGCCTCACCAAGATCGACGACGTCGCCCATCGCGAAACCCAGATCCGCAGCACCTACATCGCCGGCATCTTCCTGATCTCGATCCCGGTCGCCTACTTCTCCCCCGACCTCGCCCCCTACCTCTGGCTGGTCCTCTTCCTCGATCCCTCTTCGCGGCTGGCGCGGCGTTCAGCGGCGGACGGTGAAGGAGATCGAGCGGCCGGGCTTTGAGCAGGAGGTCGACCAGCCGCGGTCGCTGACCACGCTCTGGCAGCGGTAGTCGCCGACCGAGCAGCCCCAGCGGGAGGCCCCCGCGGGGCGCTCGCAATCAGGGTTGTGCTCCCATTCGGCCCGCACCACCCGGGTAACGCCGGCGGGGTCATGCGCCGGGGCCGTCCCGGTCGTCTCGTCTTCCGACCCGCCGCAGCCGCTCAGGGGCAGCGCGACGAGAGCGAGGATCGCGAGGAGGGTGGCGGACCGCATGCGGCGCAACCTACCCGTCGGCGACCTCCTCATGCGGGAGCTTGCCGCAGATCGGGCACTCGGGCTCCGGCTTCACCGTCTCCCGTTTGACCTCCATCGTCCGCAGGTCGGTGATGTGGGCGACGCCCTGGGTCGCCGGCCGGCTGAGTCCGGTCAGCAGGTGCATCACCTCCATCGCCACCTGGCCGCCGATCAGCCCGCAGGCCGGTCCCAGCGTCGCCGCCGGGCTCGGTTTCGCCCGCCGCTGTTCGATCGCGACGTCGAAGAGCGGGTACTCGCGCCGGTAGCCGATCTCCTGGCAGACGAAGCAGCCCGTCTTGCCGGGCACGTAGAGCGGCCCGACGCGGGCGATCGGCGGGAAGTGGCTCATCGTGATGTACGGGATGCCGGCGGCGAAGCAGGCCGAGTTGCACCAGCGCTCGATCTCGTGCGCCGGCCAGTCGGCGGCGTCGATGACGACGTCGGCGTCGTCGATGAACTCGGCGATGTCTTCCTCCCCCTCCAGCCGGCGCGCGGCCGTGGTGATCTTCGCCGCCGAGTTGAAGGCCCGCAGCCGCGCCGCCGCGCACTCGACCTTGAGCAGGCCGACGTCGGCCTCGGTGTAGAGGATTTGCCGGTTGAGGTTGCTGACCTCGACCCGGTCGCCGTCGATCAGCCACATCTCGCCGACGCCGGTGCAGGCGAGGGCCCAGGCCGACCAGCCGCCGAGGCCGCCGACCCCGAGCACCGCGACCTTCGCCTCCCGCAGCCGCTGCTGGCATTCCGAGGGAGTGACCCCGCCGCCGAGGTCGCTGAAGTAGCGCAGCTGGCGGTCGAACCGCTCCAGCTCGGCGGCGGGCACGAGCTCGTCGTCGGCGGCGTCCTCGACCACTTCCAGCTCCTGCAGCTGCGCCATCAGGTCGTCCACCTCCTTCGCCCCGAACTCCTCCCGCAGCTGCTCCAGCGTCCGTTCGCCGTCGACGGCGGCCAGCAGCCGCCGTTCTTCGGTGTCGGGCTGCTCGATGCGGATGTCGTTCTCGGCGCTCGGGCGCAGGAGATAGACGTCCCCGTCCGGCGTCTCGATCTCCTCCGTCGTCCGCTTGATCCGTGGCCTGCGCAATTGCTCCCCCTCTAGCTCGATAGCGCAAAAGAGACCGCCCGGGCAGGGGGAGGGTTTCTAGTTGAGGAGAGTACGAGCCCGTTCGAAGATCGCATCGGTCATCGGCACGGTCAGCGTGCCGGTGAAGGTGTTCTGCTGGCTGGGGTGGTAGCAGCCGAGGAGCCGCCAGCGGCCGACGTCGGCTTCGGCACCGTGGCCGAACTTGGGCCGCGGTTTCGGCACCTCCTCGCCGAGAGCCCTGGCGGCGCGGAGGAAGCCGTCCCAGCCGAAGGAGCCGAGGGCGACCAGGACCTGGCAGCGCTCCAGCAGCTCCAGCTCCCGCCGTAGGTAGGGGAGGCAGGTGTCGCGCTCCTGCGGCGTCGGCTTGTTCGCCGGCGGGGCGCAGCGGACGGTCGCGGTGATGTAGGCGTCGCGCAGCTCCAGGCCGTCGTCGCGCCACTCCGAGGTCGGCTGGTTGGCGAATCCGGTCCGGTGCAGGGAGGCGTAGAGCCAGTCGCCGGAGCGGTCGCCGGTGAACATCCGGCCGGTGCGGTTGGCGCCGTGGGCGGCCGGGGCCAGGCCGACGACGCCGAGGCGGGCGTCGGGGTCACCGAAGCCGGAGACCGGGCGCGCCCAGTACTCCTGACCGCGGTAGCGGCGGGGCGGGTTGGCCGCCTGCTCCTCGCGCCACTCGACCAGCCGCGGGCAGAGGCGGCAGCGGTGGACCTCCTCGGCCAGGGCCGCGAGCGCCTCGGCGCGGTCATTGCTCATAGGCTTGGCTTCCCCCTCATGGCACCGAACCGAATCATGCGCGGCCGGCTCGTGCGCCGCGCCCTCGCCCTCGGCGCCGTCGCCGCGCTTGCCCTCGGGCTCGCCGCCTGCGGGGGCGGTGGTGGGGGCGGCGGAGCCACCGACCGCGAGGCCGACCTCGGCGTCCTCAACGAGATCCTCGCCCGCCAGCTCGCCGCGGTCGACGCCTACGGCGAAGCGCTGCCGCTGCTGCGCGGCGCCGGGCTCGCCACCGCCCGCCGTTTCCGCGCCCAGGAACAGGAACACGTCGACGCGACGACGAAGACGATTCGCGGCCTCGAAGGCGAAGCTGACCCGCCGGCGGAAACCGTCGAAGCGGGTGGGCTGAAGGGCGCCGAGGACGCCTGGCGCTTCCTCTACGAGCTCGAAAGCGCGACGATCGACGCCGAGCTGAACGCCGTCGCGCGGCTGACGATCGGCTGGCCGCGGCCGCTGGTCACCGCGATGGCCGCCAACCAGGCGCAGCGGTTGGTCCTGATCCGCCGTGCGCTCGGCGCGACGCCGGACGAAACCGTTCCCGAGGCCTTTGAGACCGGCGAAACGGCCGCTCCAAAGGAGATGATGAAGCCATGACCGCTCCCCTCTACGCCATCGGTCGCTTCTGCTCCCGCCACCACTGGCCCGTGATCGGGGTCTGGATCGCCCTCGCGATCGCGCTGCTCGCGATCGGCCACTCGGCCGGCAGCAAGACCAGCGAAAACCTCACCCTGCCCGGAACCGATTCGACGACGGCGACCGAACTGCTCGAAGACAACCTGCCCGAACAGGCCTACGGCAGCAACCCGCTGGTCCTGGAAGCGCCGCGGGGCAAGCAGCTGACCGAGCCGCAGTACGCGGCCGCGGTGGCCGAAACGGAGAAGCGCTTGAACGCGCTCCCGGTCGTCAACTCGGCCGTCAGCCCGCTGAGCCCGCAGGGAGCCGCCTTCCTCAGCAAGGACAAGTCGGTCGGCTACTTCCCGGTGGTGCTGGCGATCGGGCCGGGGGAAATCGACGAAGAAGAATCCGAACGGATCCTCGACGCCGCCGGGCCGGCGAAGAAGGCGGGTCTGAACACGGCGATCGGCGCCTACGTCGGTCAGCAGCTCTCGAAGCCGGCGACCGAGACCAGCGAGGCGATCGGGCTGGCGGCGGCGGTGATCATCCTCCTCTTCGCCTTCGGGACGGCGACGGCGATGATGCTGCCGATCGTCTCCGCGGTGATCGGCCTCGCCTGCGCGCTCTCGATCATCCGCCTGTTCGAGCACGTGCTCGAGGTGCCGGGCGTCGCCTCGACCCTGGCGACGATGATCGGGCTCGGGGTCGGCATCGACTACGCGCTGTTCATCGTCACCCGCCACAAACTGCAGCTGGCCGACGGGATGGAGCTGCGTGAGTCGATCGCGCGGGCGACCGCGACCGCCGGCGGTGCCGTCGTCTTCGCCGGCTTCACGGTCGTGATCGCCCTCTGCTCGCTCGCCTTCGCGGGGATCCCGCTGGTCTCGACGCTCGGCTTCACCGCCGCGGTCGCGGTGGTGGTCGCGGTCAGCGCGGCGACGACGCTGCTGCCGGCGATGCTCGGCGCCCTCGGCCCGCACATCAACTCGCTGCGGGTGAAGCTCGGCAAGACCCACCCCGACGACAAGGAGCCGCACGGCTGGCGCCGCTGGGCGGAATGGGTCAGCTTGCGGCCCTGGACCGCGACCGTGGTCGCCCTGGCAATCCTCATCGTCCTGGCGTTGCCGGTGCTCCAGCTGCAGCTCGGTCAGAACGACATCAGCGCCCTGCCGGAGGAAACGACCTCGCGCCAGGCCTACGACTCGCTCAACAAGGGATTCGGGCCGGGCGTCAACGGCCCGCTCCTGATCGCCTCCGAATTCGCCTCGGCCGAAGAAGCCAAGCAGGTGCTGCCGAAGCTGCAGAAATCGGTCGGGGGCGCCTCCGACGTCGCCGCCGTCACCGAACCGACGCTCGACAAGGCGGGCACCGCCGCCGTCTTCACGGTGATCTCGAAATCGGAGCCCTGGTCGGACGACACCGTCGACCTCGTCGAAAGCCTGCGCGCCGAAATCATTCCGGAGGCGCTGAAAGGGACCGATGCAAGCTCCTACGTCGGCGGCCAGACCGCCGGCTACATCGACCTCGCGACCCAGATCAGCGACAAGCTGCCGCTGATGATCGCGATCGTCGTCGCCCTCAGCTTCATCGTCCTCCTCGTCGCCTTCCGCTCGCTGCTGGTCCCGGTCAAGGCGGCGGCGATGAACCTGCTCTCGGTCGCCGCCGCCTACGGCGTCGTCACCGCCGTCTTCCAGCTCGGCTGGGGCGTCTCGCTGATCGGTCTGGATCACGCGATCCCGATCGTCTCCTTCGTGCCGCTGCTGATGTTCGCGATCCTCTTCGGCCTCTCGATGGACTACGAGGTGTTCCTGCTGACGCAGATGCGGGAGCACTACGAGGAGTACGGAGACGAGCGGCGGGCGGTGGTCGAAGGACTGGCCAACACCGGCCGGGTGATCACCTCGGCGGCCGCGATCATGGTCTGCGTGTTCACCAGCTTCGTCCTCAGCGGCAACCCGGTGGTGAAGGAGTTCGGCGTCGGCCTCGCCGTGGCGATCGCGATCGACTCGACCCTGGTCCGCTGCCTGCTGGTGCCGGCGGTGATGGTCCTGCTCGGCAAGCGCGCCTGGTGGCTGCCGCGCTGGATGGACCGGCTGCTGCCGAAGATCAGCATCGAGGGCGAGGAGTACTTCGCGAAGAAGGACGCGGAGTTGGCGGCGGCGCCCGCCGGGGGTAAGTGAGGCGGGAATGTTCCCGCTCAACCTCCCGAACGCCCTAACGCTCCTCCGCATCCTCGCCGTGCCGGTGGTGGTCGTCGCCCTGCTGGGCGAGACCTCCAACGGGGACGCCCTCGCCGCCGGCGTCTTCGCCCTGGCGGCGGCGACCGACGGCCTCGACGGCTACTTCGCCCGCTCCCGCGGCTCGATCACCACCTTCGGCAAGCTGATGGACCCGCTCGCCGACAAGCTGCTGGTCACCGGCGCGCTGCTATCCCTCGTCTCCCTCGGCCGGCTCGAAGCCTGGGTGGCGATGGTGATCATCGCCCGCGAGGTCGCGGTGACGATTCTGCGGACGATCGCCGCCGAGCGCGGCATCGTCATCGCCGCCAGCTGGATGGGCAAGCTGAAGACCGTCCTCCAGATCGCCGCGATCATCGCCCTGATCGCCACCAACCCGGCCCCGTTCTGGGTCGACGCCCTGGTCTACCTCGCCCTCGCGGTCACCGTCATCAGCGGCTTCGACTACTTCTTCGGCCTCCGCCGCCGGATCGAGGCGCTGGAGCGCGAACGGGCGGCGCGGAAAGCGAACTCAGCGGCTTAGCTGGTGACGGGGGGAGGGTGCCGGTGGGGGGTCGCTGGGAGCACCTCCGCCGCGTGGATCGTGGTTGGGGCTTACGCCCCTGGAGCTGATGGCGCGGCTCCATGCTGAGTACCCAGCGACCCCCCACCGGCACCCTCCAACGATCGAGCTCTGGCAGACGTTTCAGGGTCGGTCCCTTCTTCTTAAAAAAGAAGCTGCGTGATCTCGGCCGTCCTAGAGGAGCGTGTGGGAGGAGGGAGTGGGGTACCCCTGATCGGTACTCAGCATGGAGCCGCGCCAAAAACGCTCGTGGCGTTAGCCCAGTCACGCCCCACGCGGCGGAGGTGCTCCGAGCAGGGGTACCCCACTCCCTCCTAAGAAGCAGGTGCCTCTAGCCACTCCCGCACCGTCACGTGGTGCGCGCCGTGCTCGCCACTCTGCAGCTCCGCCCGCAAGTCGCCCAGCGTCCCGTAGCGCTCGGCGACGACGTTGTGGCGGTGAATCGTCTCCAGGTTCTCCTGGCGCGCCATCACGAAGGTCTGCTCGGGGAGGTCGGTGTAGCCCTCGACCACCTGGCGAACCATCTCGCGGACGCAGTCCTCGACAAAGCGGGGGTTTTCGTGGGCCTTGACGACGACGGAGCGCTCGTCGGTGCGCTTCATCAGCTCGTAGATCTCCGAGCTCATCGAGCTCTCGACTATCCGCAGCAGCTCCGGCGCCTCGATCCAGGCCGGGCCGCCCTCGGGGCAGCCGACGTAGAGGGTGCCGATGCCGCGCTGGTTGTGGGTGGCGACGGGGACGAGCTCGAGGATCCGCTCGACCTCCTCGGCGCCGAAGCCGTCGCCGGCGAGCCGCTCGCGGGCGAGGGCGGCGACCGCTTCCTGTGCGCACGGGCAGGCGGTCATCCCTTGCGCCTCGACTCCGGTCAGGGTGCGGGTGCCGCGGGCGGAGGCGACGGCGGTGCCGTAGAGGACGTAGATCTCCTGGGTGCTCTTGCCGGTTTCCGGCGTCTGCACCGTCTCGGGGTAGTGGGCCTTGATCGAGACCTCGGCCCGCTCGCCGCCCTGGCGCTCGCGCACCTTCTCGGCAACGTGGGCGGCCAGGACCTCGGCCTTGAAGGCCTCGCCGAGGACGACCTCGTCGATCGCCTCGCCGACGATCTCCTCGAAGCGGGACATGTGGACGCCGGCCTGCTGCGGGTTGAGATCGACGAAGCACTCGAAGTTGGCGTAGAAGAGGTTCTCCTCGCCGTCGGCCTTGACCCGGATCACCTTGTCGACGCCGGTGACGCCGACGCGGGAGAGGCTCACCTGCGTCGCCGGCAGGGCTGCCTGGACGTCGGGCGTGGTGGCAGTGGCGGTCGTCTGACTGGCCATCGGCTAACGAATAGTAAGCAACTGGGACCGCGGGCGGGGGTGACGAACTCTCTCCGGACGTTGGAGAGATTTTTCCGCCTATAATCCGTTGCGGTCGGAGCGTCAGGGCCGGCCGCCGGAATTGGGGAGAGGGTGAGCGGCGGAGTGAGCATCGAACCGTTGGAGACCGCGTCCGACGTCATCGAGCGCGACCAGGAGACGAGCCCGATCGGAGAGATCGAGGAGCTCCAGGGTCTGATCGCGACCGGCCGCGAGCGCGGCTACCTCACCTTCGAGCAGATCTCCTCGACACTCGAGGAGGTGGAGATCACCAAGGAGCAGGTGACCCAGCTTCACGCCCACCTCGTCGAGCACGGGATCGACGTCATCGCCGAGGACGGCGTCAGCGCTTACAAAGCCCAGCGGAGCGGCGAGAGCGCATCGGCGAAGAAGGAAGAGCTCGACCTCACCGTCGAGCCGAGCCTCGACTCGCTGCGCCTCTACCTGCGGGCGATCGGCCAGGTCGACCTGCTGACCGCGCAGCAGGAGGTCGAACTGGCGAAACGGATCGAGCGCGGCGACATGCTGGCGAAGCGGCAGATGGTCGAGGCGAACCTGCGCCTCGTCGTCTCGATCGCGAAAGGCTATCTGGGACGCGGGCTCAGCTTCCTCGACCTGATCCAGGAGGGCTCGCTGGGGTTGATCCGGGCGGTCGAGAAGTTCGATTACCGCCGCGGCTACAAGTTCTCCACCTACGCGACCTGGTGGATCCGGCAGGCGGTGACGCGGGCGATCGCCGACAAGGCGCGGACGATCCGCATCCCCGTCCACATGGTCGAGAAGCTGAACCGGGTCGCCCACGTCGAACGACAGCTGGTGCAGAGACTGGGGCGCGAGCCCGAGCCGGCGGAGATCGCCGAAGAGCTGCGCTGGCCGGTCTCCGACGTGCGGGACATCCTCCGGGTCGCCCAGCTGCCGGTCTCGCTGGAGAAACCGGTGGGGGACGAGGACGAATCGGAGCTCGGCGACTTCGTCGCCGACGACGCCGTTCTGGAGCCGTTCGAGGAAGCGAGCGAGCACATGCAGAAGGAGGGCGTGCAGAAAGCCCTGGCGGCGCTGCCCGACCGCGAGCGGCAGGTGATCGAACTGCGTTATGGCCTCTCCGGCAACGAACCGCTCACGCTGGAGGAAGTCGGCCGCAACTTCGGGGTCACCCGCGAGCGGATCCGCCAGATCGAGAACAACACGCTGAAGAAGCTGAAGCGCCTCCCAGAGGCGCAGATGCTTCGAGAAGCTTCTTAGCCGCTAATCGGCTCGAGCACGAAGACGCCGACCTCACGGTCCAACTTCGACTCGTAGAAGTCCCAGCCCTCGTACTGCTCCATGCTGCGGCGCCAGAGGTCGGCCCGCTCCTCGCCCTCAGCCAGGCGCGAGCGGACGGGGACCCGCCTGCGGCCGATCTCGACCTCGGCCTCCGGGTTTGCCCGCAGGTTGAGCGACCAGGCCGGCGTCTTGTCGTTGCCGGCGTTGGTGTTGATGACGACGAAGCGCTCGCCGTCGGCGAGGTAGAGGACCGGCGCCGTCCGCGGCTGCCCGGACTTGCGGCCGGTGGTGGTCAGCAGCAGGATCGGCGCCTTGCCGAGCTTGCCGCCGACGCGGCCGCCGCTCAGCCGGTAGATCGGCGCGTTCAGCTTGCCGACCAGCCGCAGCCCGGTGGCGCCGAGGGAGTTCGAGAACCGGGACCAGAATCGATCGCTTGGCATGGGCGCGAGTATCGCACCGGGGGTACAGTGGTTGCCATGGCCGCGCCCCATCCCTTCCGCCGCGCCGCCGAGAGCAAGGACATCGACCTGCTGACGGAGACGCTGCACGAGGACGTCGTCCTCCACAGCCCGGTCCTCTTCCGCGGGTTCGAAGGCCGCGAGACCGTCGTCACCGTGATCTCCCACGTCGCCGCCACCCTGGAGAACTTCTCCTATACCGACGAGCTGGCCGACGGAGACACCGTCGTCCTCCGCTTCAAGGCAGCCGTCGGCGACCGCGAGCTCGAGGGCATCGACTTCCTCGAGCTCGACGACGACGGCCGCGTCCGCGAGCTGACCGTCTTCATGCGGCCCTTCTCCGCCCTCAACGCCTTCAACGAGCAGATGAAGGCCAGGCTAGAAGCGTCGGAAGGTTAGACTTCTCCCCCTTAACTCGGGGGAGTGTCCGAGTGGCTAAAGGAGACGCGCTGTAAACGCGTTGGCAATGCCTACGCAGGTTCGAATCCTGCCTCCCCCACTGCCACCTCAGTAGCCGTTTCCGGCCTGTGCCACGGGCCGGAAGGCCTCACCTCGAACTCGGAGTATTTCGGACCGCCCAGGCTGATCCCGCTGCGCCCATTTACCTCCTCCGCTGGAATGAACCAGCAGCGCCAGTCGCCGACGACCACAAAGAGGTAGTCGAAGCGAGTTTCCTCGAGCCTCTTGATCACTCCGTTCCAGCTCTGGTTGCCTCCACGCGTGCAGGTCGCGACGACCCAGCGCTCCCGTTGCCAGCAGGTTGACGTCTTCACCTGGATGCGGAGGAGCTTGTTATCGCGCTGCGCGAGCAGATCGCAATCGGGGCTATGGCCGAAAGGCACCCATACGCCGTACCCCTGCTGCATCAGCCAGGCGGCGGCGATCCCCTCGCTGATGTCGCCTTGCCTGCGGGGGTCTAGTTGCCGGAGATCCATACGAAGATCATTGCAAACGCCTCAGACAGAAACATTCACATCAGGATCCTGAGCCAAAGGCCTGAGAAGATCTCTCTGTGCTTGACAACCGTGTGATCGCAATCGCCGGAGTTGGGGGTGGGCTCGGTCCCCTCGTCGCCCAGCAACTCGCCGAGGCGGGGGCCACCGTCGCCGGGACCGATCGCTCGCAGGAGACGCTTGACTCGATCGCCGCCGACCTCGACCTCCCGTCCGAGCGCTGGGACGGGCGCACGGTCGACCTCCTCGACGAGGACGCCGCGCGCGAGTGGCGCGCGGCGCTGGTCGAGCGCTTCGGCCGCGTCGATGGGCTCGTGCACCTGGTCGGCGGCTGGCGCGGCGGGCAGCCGCTGCAGGAGGCGCCGCTCTCCGACTGGGAGCTGCTGCACGACCTCCTCGTCCGCACCGTCCAGCACACCACCCGCGCCTTCCACGACCAGCTCGCCGCCAGCCCCCACGGCCGCTTCGTCCTCGTCTCCTCAAAGCAGGCGCAGGCGCCGACCGCGACCAACGCCGCCTACGCCGCGGCCAAGGCGGCCGCCGAGGCCTGGACCCTCGCCCTCGCCGACGGCTTCGAAGGCAGTGACGCCACTGCCAACATCGTCGTCGTCGACGCGATCCTGACCCCGCGCATGCGGGAGGAGAACCCCGGCGAGGACTTCCCCACCTTCACCCCCGCCGAGGACCTCGCCGCCGCGATCGCATTCCTCTGCTCGGACGCGGCGAAAAAGATGAACGGGCAGCGTCTGCTGCTTACTATGGGCTGATGAGCAAACCAAAAGAGGGACGCTCGAGTACCCAGGGCAAGATGACGATCGGGGAGCTGGCGCGGCGGACGGGGATGACGATCCGCAACATCCGCGCCCACCAGACCCGCGGCCTCCTGCCGCCGCCCGAGGTCCACGGCCGCACCGGCTACTACAACGAGGACCACGTCGCCCGCATCGAGCTGACCCGCGAAATGCAGGCCGAGGGGCTCAACCTCGAGGCGATCCGCCGCGTGCTCGAGAGCAGCGAGGGCTCCTCGCGCGAGATGGTCGACTTCGCCCGCGCCGTCCGCGCCCCCTTCGAGGACGAGACGCCGGAAATCTTCGACGAAAAGGAGCTGGCGGCCGCCTGGGGGGTCGACACCTTCGACCCGCGCCTGCTCGGCCGGGTCGAAAAGCTCGGCGTCCTGCGCCAGCTGCCCGACGGCAAGGTCGAGGTGATCAGCCCCCGCCTGCAGCGCGCCGGCGCCGCCCTGATCGAGCTCGGCGTCTCCCCCCAGGCGGCGGTCGAGACCGCCGAGGGGCTGCGCCGTGCCTCCGAGAAAGTCTCGCGCACCTTCGTCGAGCTCTTCGTCCGCGAGATCTGGGAGCCCTTCGACAAGGCCGGCCGGCCCGAGGAGGACTGGCCGAAGGTGCGCGAGGCGCTCGACCGCATGCGCCCGCTCGCCTCCGACGCGCTGCAGGCGATGTTCCAGATCACGATGGGCGAGTCGACCGAGAAAGCCGGCGAACGCACCCTCCGCGCCGCCGGCGAACCGTCCGGCAAACGCCGCCGCAGACGCTCCTCTAGCCGGCGATCGTGAACCGCACCCGCAGCGGCTTCGATTCGTTCGCCGCTTCGTCGCTCGCCCTCAGCACCGCCAGGTAGCGGCCCGGCCGCGCCCGGAAGTGCTTCCACCGCGCCCCGAGGCGGAGATGGTTGATGCCGATGAACGCTCCCCAGCTCTTGAACCCGTTGTAGACGCGCTTGCCCTTCGAGTCGAACCGGTAGTACTCGGCGTCGAGCGAGCCCCGCTCGCTGACCTGAGCGCTGAAGCCAAGGCCGTTCGGCCCTTTCGTCTGGCGCTTCGCCAGCGTCAGCGACCCCAGCGTCGGCGCCTTCAGGTCGAGGTTCAGCGGCGGCTGCGGACCGGGGTCGGAGTCCGGATTGCCGCGAACGTCGGAGACGATCACCTCGCCCCGCACCGCCGCGTGCAGCTTGCACTGGAAGAAGTACTCGCCGGGCTGGGTGAACTGGAGCGTGTAGCTTTCGCCGGCGCGGTGGGCGGGGGCGTCGGTGCCTGGATCGGAATCCCACTGCAGGTCGTTCGCCGAGATCCCGGTCACCGAGTGGGCGAGGTCAGGTCCCAGCCAGTCCCAGGTCACCTTCTCGCCGAGGTCGACGTGCACCTGGGGCTGCGACCAGGCGTAGTTGGCGATCGAGACGCGCGTGTTGAGCGCCGCCGCGGTCCCGGGGAAGGCCAGGCCCAGGGCGACCGCTACGGCTAGGAGACGAGGTACCAACCGTTCATCCCCTGGTGCAGGTGCTGGAAGACGTGGCAGTGGTAGAACCAGCGCCCCGGGTTGTCCTCGACCAGCTCGAAGGAGAACGAGTCGGCCGGGCCGAAGGTCTTGTTGTCGACGATCCGCCCGTCCGGTTCGCTCCAGCGGTGGCCGTGCAGGTGGAAGGTGTGGAAGAAGTTGTC
Source organism: Solirubrobacterales bacterium (assembly GCA_035558995.1). GTDB lineage: Bacteria > Actinomycetota > Thermoleophilia > Solirubrobacterales > 70-9 > VAYN01. The sequence continues at coordinate 403 of DATMBY010000225.1, read as the reverse complement.
GATCCCGTAGACGTGGAAGCCGACCCGCTGCCCGACCCGCGCTTCCAGGGTCGGCGTGTTGCCGGCGTAGGCCTTGCCGTTGACGCAGTAGTAGGTCCCCCGCAGGCCGGTGATCGAGGGGTCGAAGGTGTGGAAGGCGAGGAAGAACTCGGCGTCGGGCCGCGCCTCGCCCGGCTTGCGGATCACCAGCGGCCCGAACAGGCCCTTGAAGACCGGCAGCGGGTCCATCGGCCCGTGGTCGTGGTAGAGCCAGGTGCCTTCGGTTCCTTCCTGGGCCTCCCAGACGTAGGTGAAGGTGCGGTTCCGCTGCACGAAGCCGCCAGGGTCGGTCCACTTGCCCTTGTAGGCCCCGTCCATCTCGTTGGCGTAGAAGATCCCGTGCGGGTGGATCGTCACCGGCGCC